>JBEKGC010000559.1:0-4088 GCA_050013055.1 Streptosporangiaceae bacterium | reverse complement strand
GTCGCCGTCGCCGTCGCCATCAACCTCGCCGTCGCCGAGCCCGACTGTCATACCCCACCCACCCGGCAGCGCACTGGCCGGCTTCGACACCTGCACCGCTCCCTCGCTGTCGACGATGCGGGCCTGGCGGGCCAAGTACGCCGCTACCGCCATCTACATCGGCGGCCAGATGATGGCCTGCGACTACGGCAACCTGTCCGCGAGCTGGGTGCAGCAGACCGAAGCGATGGGCTGGTCGCTGATGCCCACGTTCGTCGGGCTGCAGGCGCCGTGCGACAACTTCAGCGGGGCGATCAACCCGTCCCAGGCGGCGGCCCAGGGCACTGCGGCTGCTCACCAGGCGATCAGTGACGCCAGCAGCTTCGGCCTGGGCGCCGGATCGCCGATCTACTACGACATGGAAGCGTACGACCACACCAACGCCGGCTGCCGGACCGCGGTGCTGACCTTCCTCGACGCCTGGGACCGGCAGCTGACGGCCGGTGGCTACGTGTCCGGGGTCTACTCGAGCGCCGACGCCGCGGTGACGGATCTGCAGACCACGACCACGATCGCCGGGCACGCGCTCGCTGAGCCGCAGGCCATCTGGTTCGCACTCTGGGACAACGCGAACAACCTGACTGGATCGCCCTACCTGACCCCGGCGGTGTGGCCGCAGGCCAGCCGGTCCAAGCAGCTGGCCGGCAATGAGACCGTGACGGTGGGCGGCATCTCGCTCAACGTCGACCTCGACCTGGTGCACAGCGCGGTGGCCGGAGGGTGACCCGATCCGCATCGGGCGAATTCAGTTCGCGATCACCCGCCGGTGCTCCTAAGCTAAGGTCTCCGGTCGCGGAGGATCACGCCCGCGCCGGAAGGGATCGCGCCCGCCGCGCCCGCCGACCGCCAGCCGGATGGAGACTTCAACATGGCATTGCGCAGTGACCGTCTCGACGCCATCGTCAGCCTGAGCAAACGACGGGGGTTCGTCTACCCGTCCAGCGAGATCTACGGGGGCCTGCGGGCGTCCTGGGACTACGGCCCGCTCGGCGTCGAGCTGAAGAACAACATCAAGCGCCAGTGGTGGCGCTCGATGGTCACCGAGCGCGATGACATCGTGGGCCTGGACTCCTCGGTGATCCTGGCCCGCGAGGTCTGGGAAGCGAGCGGGCACGTCACCGAGTTCGCGGACCCGCTCACCGAGTGCATGTCCTGCCACAAGCGGTACCGGGCCGACCACCTGATCGAGGCCTACGAGGAAAAGCACGGTCACGCCCCGGCGGAGGGGCTCAAAGACATCGCCTGCCCGAACTGCGGCACCCGCGGCGCGTTCACCGAGCCGCGGATGTTCAACGGCCTGCTGCGCACCCACCTGGGCCCGGTGGAGGACGAGTCCGGGCTGGCTTACCTGCGTCCGGAGACCGCGCAGGGCATTTTCATCAACTACCGCAACGTGCTGCAGACCTCTCGCCGCAAGCTCCCGTTTGGCATCGGCCA
The DNA here is from genome assembly GCA_050013055.1 of Streptosporangiaceae bacterium. Taxonomy (GTDB): domain Bacteria; phylum Actinomycetota; class Actinomycetes; order Streptosporangiales; family Streptosporangiaceae; genus Palsa-504. The sequence continues at coordinate 2,612 of JBEKGC010000559.1, read as the reverse complement.
GATCGGCAAGTCGTTCCGCAACGAGATCACCCCGGGTAACTTCATTTTCCGCACCCGGGAGTTCGAGCAGATGGAGATGGAGTTCTTCGTCCGCCCGGGCACCGACGAGGAGTGGCACCAGACCTGGATCGACACCCGGTTCGCCTGGTACACCGATCTCGGCATCCGCCCGGAGAACCTGCGGCTGTACGAGCACCCCGCGGACAAGCTGTCGCACTACTCCAAGCGCACCGTGGACATCGAGTACAGGTTCGACTTCACCGGCAGCGAATGGGGTGAGCTCGAAGGGGTCGCCAACCGCACCGACTTTGACCTCAAGACGCACCAGGCGGCGTCCAAACAGGACATGACCTACCTGGACGCCGAATCAGGCGAGCGGTTCATCCCGTACGTGATCGAGCCCGCGGCCGGGGTCGACCGGGGGGCGCTGGTGTTCCTGCTCGACGCCTACGCCGAGGACGAGGCGCCGGACGCCAAGGGCAAGCTGGAGAAGCGGACGGTGCTGCGGCTCGACCCCAGGCTTGCGCCGGTGAAGGTGGCGGTGCTCCCGCTGTCCCGCAACGCGAACCTGTCGCCCAAGGCCCGCGACCTGGCCGCGGCCCTGCGCAAGCGATGGAACACCGACTTCGACGACGCCAGCGCGATCGGCCGCCGTTACCGGCGCCAGGACGAGATCGGCACCCCGTACTGCGTCACCGTCGACTTCGACACGCTGGAGGACCAGGCGGTCACCATCAGGGACCGGGACACCATGAAGCAGGAGCGCATCGGGCTGGACAACGTGGTGGCGTACCTCTCCGAGCGCCTCGAGGGCTGCTGAGTACCAGCCCTTTTATCCCGAACGGTCCTTGGTTTCCCCGCCTCGTACCCCATCGGTGCCCGGCCGCGCCGAACTCCGGTAGATCTCGGCCGCGGCCTGGTGAAAGCCCGCGGGCAGGCCCGCCGCCGCCATGGTCGCGGCGATCTCCTCCATCTCCGCGACCCACCGCCAGCCCTTGCTCGCCGCGGACCGCGCCGCGCCGTCCGCGCGTGCCTCCAGGCCCGGCTGGGACAGCCCCCATTCCGCCAGCAGCACGTCCTCGATGCCCTCCGCCCGGGCCAGCGCCCGCGCCGCCAGCAGCAGCGCCGCCGACCCCTTGGTCCACGACGCGTACGCCATCTTCACCGCCGACGCCGCCCCGACGTCCCCGCCCCCACCCACTAGTCCACGGTCGACCACCATCGCGTCCACCGGACTGTTCTCGAAAAGCTCCCGCACCTCGCCGGCGCGCGGGCCGGAGAGGTAAAGCCGGATGAACCCGGGCGCCACCGGGGGAGTCCCGATGATCCCGCCGTCCACATAGCCGGCCCCGCTGGCCGCCACGATCCCGGCCACCTCCCGCGCGGTGGCCGGCGAGACCGCGTTGGCGTCCACGTACAACCCGCCGAACCCGGCCCCGGCCACCTCCCGCGCCACCGCCAGTGCCGCGGACGGCGGGCACACCGACATGATCACCTCGGCCGACCGGACCAGCCCGGCCAGGTCCACGCCGTCCATCCCGGCCGCTGCCGCCCGCGCCGTGCTGGCCGGCCCGCGGCCCTGCGGCACCCACAGCACCCGGTGCCCGGCCCCGGCCAGGCACTGCCCGACCGCCGCCCCCATCTCGCCCGGATGAAGCAGCCCGATCGTCACCTCGCCCATGCCCCTATTTCACCAGGTGCACAGTCAGGCGCCGCCGGGTACCCGAAACGTTCAGGGGCGTCGCTGATCACGCCGACGTGGGCAGGTCCCGCCGAGGTGATCGTCGTATCCAGAGGGTCATACTGACCGTATTCGTCGCCCTTCTGGCCCCATCTGTTTCACAACGTGCTGTTCGGCGCTGCCAACGGTAGAGTCCGGGGTGAATACATGACGTCGCGCAGTGCGAGGAGCCGGAAGTGCCGAAGCTCGTTTATGACTTTACCGAGGGTAACAAGGACCTGAAAGACCTGCTGGGTGGTAAGGGTGCCAACCTGGCCGAGATGACCAATCTCGGTCTCCCGGTACCGCCCGGATTCATCATCACTACTGAGGCGTGCCGGTACTACCTGGAGCAGGGCTCTACGCCCGCGGGCCTGGACACCGAGGTCGCCGCCCACCTGGACGAGCTGGAGAAGTCGATCGGCCGCAAGCTCGGCGATCCGGTCGACCCGCTGCTGGTCAGCGTCAGGTCCGGGGGAAAGTTCTCCATGCCTGGCATGATGGATACCGTGCTGAACATCGGCCTGTCCGATGAGTCCGTACAGGGCCTGGCCAAGCAGGCCGGCAACGAGCGGTTTGCCTGGGACGCCTACCGCCGCCTGGTGCAGATGTTCGGCAAGACCGTCCTCGGCGTCGATGGCGAGCACTTCGAGCACGCCATCGAAGCGGCCAAGAAGGCCAAGGGCGTCAGCAACGACCTCGACCTGGACGCGGCCGACCTGCAGCACCTCGTCGAGACCTTTAAGGGCATCGTCAAGGCTCAGGCCGGAAGGGAATTCCCGCAGGACCCCAGGGAGCAGATGACCCTAGCCATCAACGCGGTGTTCGGCTCCTGGAACTCCGACCGCGCCATCCTCTACCGGCGCCAGGAGCGCATCCCCACGGATGCGGG
>JBEKGC010000558.1:0-4112 GCA_050013055.1 Streptosporangiaceae bacterium | reverse complement strand
GCGGACTGGAGCTACGCCAAGCCGCGCGAGCTGATGTTCCTGCTCGCCGCCTCACCTCCGATGACCAAGGACCAGATCGCGGCCGCGCTGTGGCCGGACCTGGCCCGCCAGCAGCTCGGCAACGCGCTGCATACGGCGCTGCGCGAGCTTCGCCGCGCGCTCGGCGACCCTGGCTGGGTGCTGTACACGGACGGCCACTACCGGTTCGACCGGTCCCGGCCGCACGAATGCGACGTGACCACGTTCGAGGACGCGCTGCTTGCGGCCCGCCGGGCCCGCCCGGCCGAAGCCGCCCTGCCCGAATTGCAGAAGGCCATCGCCGCGTACGGCGGGGACTTCCTGGACGGCATGGCCACCGGCGAATGGGCCCTGGTGCGGCGGGACGAGCTCCGCCGGGCCTTCGAGTCGGCGCTGCTGGCCACCGGCCGGCTGCAGGCCGCGGCCGGCCGGGATCAGGCCGCGGTGGTGGCCTTCCGCCGGGCCGTCGCCCACGAACCGCTGAACGAGACGGCGCACCGGGAGCTGATGAACTGCTGGGCCCGCCTCGGCGAGACCGCGCGGGCCATCCAGCACTACGAAAAGCTGGCCGGGACCCTGCGGGACCAGGTCGGCGTCCCCCCGGCGGCCGAGACCACGGCCCTGTACCGACGGCTGATGGCCGCGCGCTAACCACGCCCCCCTGCGTTTCCCCCGGTGGTGCCTCATTCCCCCGGTGCTGGCCTGGGACACTCGCCTGCACAGCAGGCTGCCGACCCAGAAGGGAGGGGGCGCAGGTGTCCGATCCGATCCAGCCACCCGCCGCGCGCCGACCCGAGGAAGCGCTGGAACTCGTGTCGCAGGCGTTGAGTGACGGCGACCTCGAAGCCGCCCTCGCCCAATACGAGGCGACGGCCAGGGTTATCACCTGGCGGCCGCAGGCCGCCCGGCCAGGCGGCGGCGTCCGCAGCGCCCTGACCTGCTTCATGGAGCTGCGGCTTCCGCTCGCCGTCCAGATCGGGACCGTGCTGAGGGCGCCCGGCGTGGCCCTGGTGATCTGCGAGCGGCGGACCGTGGGGACCGGTCCGGACGGCAAGCGGGTCAGGTACCGCGGGCACGGCTGCGCGGTGGTGCGCGCCCAGCCGGACGGGACCTGGCGGATCGCGGCCGACGCCTGGCACCTGGGCGCCGAGGTTCCCCTCTAGCCTCCTGAGGTTCCCCCCGGGGCCGGCCGCCAACCTGTGCTGGGCGAGGGACCAGGCCGACCGCCTCACCGACGAAGCCACAGCCGGCCGGAAGAAAAAAGGGGACATCATCATGAACACTGCAAGCCGTGTACTGCGGAAAATCTCACTGCGCCGGGCGGGCGTGGCCGTGGCGGCATCGGGTGCGCTGGCCATGACGGCGGCGCTGGCGCTGGCCGGCCCGGCCAGCGCCAGCCCGCTGCATGGCGGCGGGTACCAGTTCCGCACCGTGGACAACGCCAAGGACGTGACGTTCAACCAGCTGCTCGGCGTGAACAACAGGGGCGTGATCGCCGGTTACTTCGGCTCCGGCGCCCAGGGCCACCCGAACAAGGGTTACCAGCTGCTGCCCTACCGCCACCCCTACTTTGCCAGCGAGAACTTCCCGCACTCCGTGCAGACCCAGGTCACCGGGCTGAACGACGAGGGCGTCACGGTCGGCTTCTGGTCCAAGATGAACACCGCCAACATGGTCAACGACAACTTCGGCTTCTTCTCCGTCGGCGGCCGGTCCTACAGCGTGAACTTCCCCACAAGCAACAACGCCAGCCCGCCCGTCAACCAGCTGCTCGGCGTCAACGACCACGACGTCGCGGTGGGCTTCTACACCAACGCGCAAGGCAACAACCGCGGCTACGAGTACAACATCCGCAGCCGCCACTTCACCCGGGTGCTCGTGCCGGGCGCCCCCGGCGGCACGGCCGGTCCGAGCCTGACCGCCGCGGCCATCAACAACAACGGCGACGTGGCCGGGTTCTACGCCAAGGGCACCCAGACCGACGCCTTCCTCCGGCTGCACGGCGGCCGGTTCATCACGCTGGCCGTCCCCGGCGCGTCGATGACCCAGGCCTTCGGCGTCAACGACCGCGATGAGGTCGTCGGCGCGTACACCGTCGGCAGCGGCAGCACCGCCGTCCTGCACGGCTTCACCTGGCGGCCGGGGCACGGGTTCAGCACCGTGGACGACCCGCACGGCGTCGGGACCACCACCATCAACGGCGTGAACGACCGGGGCGTCCTGGTCGGGTTCTACGTAGACGGCGCGGGCAACACCGACGGCATGATCGCCACGCCGCGCAGCTAACCCCTCATATAACCCCCCATAAAACCCCCGCTCGCACACCAGCCGGGGGGCCCAGCCCGGGCCCCCCGGTTTGTGCGTGCGCCGCAGCGGGCTGGGCGGGATCACCACGGACCGTTCGGGCATATCTATACTTCCGCTGTGACCGAAGACGACGGCGGAGCCTTCGAGCTAGGCACCGACGGACCCAAGGTCATCCTCGTCGGGGTCGATGATTCCGTCACCTCGCTGCGGGCCGGCGCGTACGCGGCCGGCCTGGCCCGGCGGCAGCGTGCCCGCCTGGTCTGCGTGTACGTGGAGCAGCTCTCCGCCCTGTACGGCGCCGCAGCCGGAGCCGGGGCGGGCGCCATCGCCGAGCAGGACCATGCCCTCGACCAGGTCGCGGAGGACCTGCGGCGACGGGCGCAGGAGTACGCGGCGGCGGTGGGCGTCCAGCTGACGTTTGTCGTCACCCGCGGCGACCCGTACGCCGAGCTGCGGCGGGTGGCCGACGAGGTGCGCGCCGACGCCGTCATCGTCGGCGCGTCGACCAAGGCCGGCCACCGGTGGGTGGGGTCGCTGGCGGTCCGGCTGGTCAAGGCCGGCCGCTGGCCGGTCACCGTCGTCCCCTAGAAAGGACCACCATGGGCGTAGCCGTCGTCACCGGGGCCGGGTCCGGGCTCGGCCGGAGCATCGCCAGGACGCTGCTCGGGGCCGGCTGGCAGGTCGCGCTGGCGGGCCGGCGCGATGCGGCGCTCGCGCACACCGCGGCGCCCCCGGACCGGAGGCCGGACCCGGACCAGGGCCCGGGCCAGGAGCAGGACCCGGAGCAGGGCTGGCCGGCCGGATCGGCGCTGGTGGTGCCGACCGACGTGACCGCGCCGACCTCGGTGGCCGCGCTCTTCCAGGCCGTCAAGGACCGCTGGGGCCGGCTTGACCTGCTGGTGAACAACGCCGGGCTGTTCGGCCCGCCAGCCGGGGTGGACGAGCTCGAGTTGGCCGACTGGCAGCAGGTGGTCGACACCAACCTCACCGGCGCCTTCCTGGCCGCTAAGCACGCGGTGCGGATGATGAAGGCACAGGACCCGCGCGGCGGCCGGATCATCAACAACGGCTCGATATCGGCGCACACGCCGCGGCCGAACAGCATCGCCTACACCGCGACCAAGCACGCGATCACCGGCCTGACCAAGTCCCTCTCGCTGGACGGCCGGGCGTTCGGCATCGCCTGCGGGCAGATCGACATCGGCAACGCGGCCACCGAGATGACCGAACGGTTCAGCCGGGGCGTGCTCCAGGCCAACGGCACCATCGCCGTCGAGCCCACCTTCGACTCCCGGCACGTGGCCGACGCCGTGCTGTACATGGCGTCGCTGCCGCTCGACGCCAACGTCCAGTTCCTCACCATCACCGCGACCACGATGCCCTACATCGGCCGCGGCTGAGGGCGCCATCCGGGCTGGGCACAGGGGAGCGTTTGAATACTTTTACGACGTGAGGGATGCTTACTGGTGGGACCAGTACGGTTCCGGCCGCCGCAGCGGCGCGGACTGGAGGATGTCATGACCAATCTCGGTTCTTTGCTCGACCAGGCGGCGGAGGACCACCCGGACCGCCCCGCGCTGCGGATGGATGATCTCGTGCTGACATACGCTCAGCTGCACCAGGCCGCCGGGCGGATGAGCACGCTGCTGGCCGGCGCCGGGATCGAGCCAGGCGACCGGGTCGGGATCATGATGCCGAACGTTCCCGCGTTCCCGATCGCGTTCTACGGTGCGCTGGCCGCGGGCGCGGTCGTGGTGCCGATGAACCCGCTGCTCAAGAGCCGTGAA
>JBEKGC010000557.1:0-4162 GCA_050013055.1 Streptosporangiaceae bacterium | reverse complement strand
CCGGTGGCTTATGAGGCGGACGAGCTGCCGAGCCGGGAGCCGGTGTCGTCTCCGGTCAGCACGGCCACGCAGGGCCGGGACAAGCCGTTCGGCATCTTGTACGTGAAGGGCGCCAGCGTCATCCGCTCCCTCGCCGCGCTGATCGGCGACGACGCGCTGCGGCGGGGGCTGAGCGAGTACCTGACCAGGTTCGCCGCGATCCGGCTGGACGCGGACGGCGCCCTCGTCCAGGACGTACCGCGCCGGCAGCGGATCGGCATCGGGCTCTACGACCTGGACGGGGACGGCCAGCTGCACCGTCGCAGCCTGGTGCATGCGGAGCTCGACGGGGAGCGGACCATAGTGGCCGGGCTGACCTCCGCGGACGCGGTGGTGCTCAACGACCAGGACCTCTCCTACACCCGGACCGGATTCGACGCCCGCTCCGCGCGGGCGCTGGCCGCGGTCGCCTGCCAGCTGGGCGATCCGCTCAGCGAGGCGGTGTGCTGGAACGGGTTCTGGCTGCTGGTCACCAGCGGCGAGCTGCCGGCCGCGCAGTTCACCGACATGGTCTGCCGCCGGCTCCAGGCGGGCGGCCTGCCCGAGGTGGGCATCGAGACGCTGCTCAGCCGCGCCGTCGAGGCCGCCGACGCGTGGGCCCCGCCGCGCCAGCGAGCGGGCCTGAGGGAGCAGATTGCCGCCGCGACCCGGACCGCGGCCGGAGACGCGCGCAAGCTGCTGACCGGCTTCGCCGCCAGCGCGCAGGCCGGCGATCAGCTCGCCGTCATCGGCGCCTGGCTGGCCGGCCAGGACCTGCCAGGCGGGCTCGCCCTCGACGCCGAGCTGCGGGCGCGGATCCTGTTTACCCTGGCGGCCCGCGGGCTGGCGCGCCGGGAGGACATCGACACGCTGCCGCGGCTCGACCCCGTCAACGGCGAGGTGAACCGCGCGACCTGCCTGGCCATGCAGCCGGACCTGGCGGCGAAGGAAGCCGCCTGGACCGCCGCCCTCTCCCCCGGCGAGCCGGCCAGGATCGCGCAGGCCTGCGCCGCCGGCATCTGGGTGCCGGGGCAGGAAGAGCTGATGACCGGCTACCGCGACCGTTACTTCACCGAGGCCCTGCCCGCGCTCGCCGCCAGAAGGCAGCGGCCGAAGGCACGGCTGAGCCGCCTGCTGTTCCCGGCAACTCTCGTTTCCGAGGCAGCCATCGAGGCGGCGAATGCCGCAGAGCCGCCGGACAAGGCCCTACGGCTCGCCGTGGCCGAACGGGCCACGATCATGCGCCGCCGACTCGCGGCACACCAACGGCATTAACCGACGCCGCCGATCGCGAGCTATTCAGCGACGGGCGTGGGCATGCTGTGTTCCTTTTCAAAAACCACGCGGTCGCCACCTAATATAACACTGTTATACTACATAGGTAATAGTCGGCCCTCACCTGGACGACGCTCGGGTACGGCGCAGGGCGGGTGATACCGTGAAGTGCCGCATGCGATCTGCGGCGTGTGCTCTACGCTCCACCCTGGGTGACAAGGAGTACTCCATGTCCCGCCGCGAGTTTTATCTGTTCCCGGCAACCAGAACTGCACCGGCACATCGGGTTGGAGCGCCCGTGAGCGTCACCGCTCCGGCTCGTTCTCGCGCCGCGACGCTACCCGGTGGTAACTCGGGCTCGCTGGCCGCCGTCCTTGGCCGATCAGGTGGTGGCGGCCTGGCCGGCTCGGCTTTGCTCCGGCTCCAGCGCGACTACGGTAACCGCTATGTGCAGCGGGTGGTCGATCAGGCGAGAACCGCCCCAGTGAGTCAGGCTGGGCTGCTGTCCGGCCCGGCCGATGACCGTTACGAGCGCGAGGCCGACCGGGTGGCACAGGCGGTCGTCGGCGGCGCGACACCGATGGTGAACCGCGCCGCCGGCCGCCTGCCGGCAATCCAGCGTCTTAGCGGGTCGGCGGGCGGGCCGATGGATGCCGGGGTACAGCAGGCCATTCAGGGAGCACGCGGAAGCGGCCAGCCGCTGCCCGAGCGCGTGCGCGGACCGTTCGAGCGCGCGTTCGGCACGGATTTCGCCGGGGTACGCCTGCACGCCGATGGCCAGGCCGACCGGCTCAGCCGGGCGCTCCAGGCGCAGGCGTTCACGACCGGGCTTGACATCTTTTTCCGCCGGGGCGAGTACGACGCCGACAGCACCTGCGGGCAGCACACGCTCGCACACGAACTGACCCACGTGATGCAGCAGCGCGATCGGCCGGTAGCCGTTCAATGCATGCGCCGCCGCGCCACACTGAAGGTCAACGCGAACCTGCGCCAGGACGGCGATGTGGTGCGCAGGGTCCTGAGCGGCACAAGAATCACGATCGATCTCGATTCTGTCGAGGTCGGCCCGGATGGAACGCGTTCCTACAAGCTGATAAAAGTGAACGGCGAAAACGTATCCGATCAGGGCTGGTGGCTGCGGAGGGAATGGTTTAGCCTGCCTCCTCGCAAACGCAGGGTCGAACAGGAGAAGGCCAGTGCTCCGGCTAGCACGGGATTTCTCCTTACTCTCGATCCCTTCCCGGGTGGAAGGGAGCAGGCCGATGAGCGGCCACGCAGCAGGTATGCACGTAATCTCGTCATAGAGTTTGGCTCGCCGGAATCGCCGCTGGATGCGATGATTAAAGGCGGGAGCGGGACTCTCGTCTCTAAGCTCAATAACCTCGCGCCGTACGAGCTCACGAGGAAGCAGATAGAGAAGCTGGGGCAGTCCGAGAACGCGAAGCGGGTCTCCGTGGAACGTAGCTCACCGGGTGACCCATTCGACCCGCGGGCGGTCGAGGAGGTCACGAATGGCCTGCGAACACTGCGTGCCGCGTCGAAATACGGGCCGACCAGGCTCTACCTGCGCGGGCACGGTGATCCGAAGACGAAGACGCTCGGCGGCTGGTCGGCTCAAGCGGTCTGGTCATTCCTGTCGGTATGCGGGATCCAGGGAATGCAGATTGGCGTCATCAGCGTTACGGGATGCCAGCTAGCCCTGAGGCCCGACGAGATGATGAACAAGATGGGGTTGGAATGGCGGGAGGCTCAGGGACGGCGGCTGCTTACTGAACAGGAAAAGCGAACATACCGCCACCGCTACCGCAACCGAAGTGACCTAGTCTACCAGCGCCCGGGTCCGGTGGGCGCCGAACAGGAAGAGAGCTTTCCGGCGATTCTTACGGGGATGATGGTTGGCTCGTTGGCGAACAATCCGACCGTATTCGGCCGCACCGAGTTTGTGAACGTAGTATCGCAGGGCGAATCGCATGGCCGCAAAGAGACGAGCTATGCGGCATACGGAGAATTCTCGGAACTGGAAAGTAAGGGGCGTTACACCAAACGGGGATACCATTGGGATCCACACCAGAGAAAGGTCATCTGGGATTGGGCTTGAAAGTCGTGACAAGCCCGTTATCCTTATCCGACCCGTTCAAGATAGTCCTGGTAGAGGCCGACGAATCCGTCTGCATCGAAGGTGATGTCCGCCTGGTAGCCGCTGGAGCGGTAGCGCACGATCAAGGCTCTCCACGCGCACGATCTCCATCCTTGGCGCATCGAGGCCGCGCCACAGGAGGGTCCGTACCGCCATGAGCACTCCGCACGATCATCCCGCCCGACAGCGGTTGCTCCCGGCGGCTGGGGTTGCCTGAACTTCGCAGCCTACAGCTCCGCTGTAACGCCAGCCCGGCGTGACGGGCGCGAACCGCTGGAATCGTCACGGTCTCGGATCCTGCCCGACGGGATGCGCACAGAGCCGAACCAGCTGCCTGCGGATCTCACCCTGGTGACCAGGGATCCCTGCTGCCAGCCCGCAACCGGGCATCGGCCAAGCCAGCGCGCGGTGTTAGCCGCTGGTGGTTTCGATGAGGGTGGCGAACTGCGGTGTGCCGCCGCTGGTGCTGTACCCGGCTGCCCACAGCGACTGGCCCGCGGCGGTGCCTGCCACGGTGTCCAGGACGTTGGTGTAGGCGGATGGGTCAGTCGTCGGCACGATCTGCCAGGCTGTACCGTTCCAATGCTCGGCGAGGGTCTGTGAGTCCTGAGTGGTGGGCAGCGTGCTCCCGACCGCCCAGACGTCCCCGGCTCCGAGCGCGGTCACCGCGCTGAGGGTGTCCTGGGTGCCGTTCGCGGTGACCGAGGGGCTCGGCACCAGCGTCCAGCTTGT
>JBEKGC010000556.1:0-4165 GCA_050013055.1 Streptosporangiaceae bacterium | reverse complement strand
GCACGGGGTGGGGCGCGGCAGCAGGGGCGCGGTGGCCATCGCGGCACCGGCCAGCGCGTAACTGACGGCCGCGTCCAGCAGCTCCCGGCCGCTGCTCAGCGGGATCACGGCGAGTCCGGGTCGTCTGCTGGCGTCGGCCCGGCCGCCGCGGCGCCATAGTCCAGGGGCAGGCCGAACAGGGCGAAAAGGCCCGGGTTTCGGAAGGTGACGATCCGCGCGATCCCGGTCGCGGTGACCGTGGGCACTGTCACCGCGTCCGCGCGGTAGGCCCCGCCGGGTCCGCGCTGGTAGACCGCGAATGCTGGCTGGCCGTTCGCCATGACCGGGACCATCCGGAACCGCCCGGGCGCGTCCAGCGCGTGCGCGGCGAAGAAGCGCAGCACGGCCGCCCGGCCGGCGAACCAGGTCGGCGCCGGAGGCATCTCCAGCGCGACGTCCTCGCGCAGCAGCTTGGCCAGCGCGCTGATGTCGGCTTTCTCGAAGGCGGCGGCGAACCGCTCCAGCAGCGCCCGCTGGCTCGGCTCGGCAGGCTCGGCAAGCTCATCCTCGGCGGGCAGCGCCTCGGCGAGCTGAGCTCGGGCCCGCCGCAGCCCGCTGTTGACCGCCGTGGTCGTGGTGCCCAGCAGCTCCGCCACCTGCGCGGCCGGCCACTCCAGCACGTCCCGCAAGATCAGCATCGCGCGCTGCCGGGCGGACAGGTGCTGCAGCGCCGCGACCCACGCCAGCCTGATGCCCGCCCGCGACGCGGCCACCGCGGCCGGATCCTCGCTGCCGGCGGACAGCAGCGCGTCGGGAAATGGCTGCAGCCACGGCGTCTCCAGCGCGGGCACCAGCGGCGCCTCTGGATCTTGCGCCGGGCCGCCCAGCCCCGAGGGCAGCGGCCGCCGGCCGCGGCGCTCGACCGCGGTCAGGCATACGTTGGTCGCGATCCGGTACAGCCAGGTTCGCACCGACGAGCGGCCCTCGAACCCGTCAAACGAGCGCCACGCCCGCAGGTATGTCTCCTGCACCAAGTCCTCAGCCTCCTCGGCTGAGCCCAGCATCCGGTAGCAGTGAGCCAGTAGCTCAACCCGGAACCGGCTGGTGCTGCTGGTGAAATCCTCACTGACACTCATCAGTACTCCGCTCTCGCCAGCACCAGTCGCGCGCTGGCTCATCATGATCGTGCAGGGCGTCGCGGAGCACGCCGCGCACCTGGTCCAGCGACACCGTCTCGGGCTCGAATTCTGCCAGCCACCAGGGAGCGCCCGCTGCAGCATACGGGGCCGGGTCGGTGCCTGGCGGCAGGGCAACCGCGAGGTCAAAAGGCGCTGCCGTGTGCTCACGCAGGCTGGCGATGGCGAGGGTGATCCCGGCGAGCTGATCGGGTGCCAGCCTCCTCGGCGGCGGCGGCCAGCCGCCACCGCCACCGGGTCGGCGAGATCGTCGAAGATCGGCAACCACAACGCCGAGCGCAGCCTCGCCCATGCCCTGCCTTGGCTGGCCATGCCTGTTCCTCCTCTCGTGCCGCGTGGCCGCGCCGCGTGTCAGGGCAGCGGGCGCAGGCCCGCGGCGGTGACCAGGTAAGCATCCTGGTCCGGGCCGGAGCCGGTGACCAGGCCGGTGACCGCCTGGCCGACTTGCTCGGGGGTGAGCACCCCGCCGGGGCCGCCGCGAGCGGTCGCTGCGGCGCCTTCCCGGGCGGCGTAGGCGGCGGCGAACACCGCGCCCAGCTCGGTCGCCGGGGTGAGCTGCGGCAGCAGCGAGACGAACCGGACGCCCGTGCCCGCCCGCCTCGACTCGTCCGACGCGTAGGAGGTCAGCCACCGGATGGCGGCCTTGGCCCCGGCGTACCCGCCCGTCAGCGGCGAGCCGAACACCGCTGCCCCGCTGGACAGCGTGACCACGGTGCTGCCCGGCGCCAGCGGCGCGAGCAGCGCCTCGCGGGTCCAGTGGAACACGTGCGCCACGTCGACGTCCCAGTTCCGGCTGAACGTCTCCCACGTGTGGTACTGGATCGGCCGCGGCAGCGGCGTGGCGCCCGCATTGAGCACCAGCACGCCGGGCCGGTACTTGTCGATCAGCTCGCCGGCCACCATTGGGTCGGCCGCGTCAGCCGAGACCGGCGTGAACGACTCGCCTAGCTCCGCGCGCAGTTCCTCCAGTGCGCCACGGCTGCGGCCGACCCCGACGACCTGCGCGCCCGCCCCACTCAACGCGGCGGCGATGCCACGGCCAAAGCCCCGGCTGGCACCGGTCACCAGCGCCGTCACCCCTGCCATCTTCATGTCCGACATGACAATCCTCCTTCGACCGCGGGTTCAGGGGCGCCCGTTCGGCGCCCCTGCCAATACAGACCAGCCCCGCATCGCGGAATCGCCGCGGCCTCGGCGGCTTCCCGCGCGTGCGCCCCGCACGGGCGGGCCGCCGGGACGCTGAGCTGGTCACGCCCGCACGCTCCCGGGGGCATGGGCCACGCCGCCGAGGCCGTCACATGCCGTGCTGTCACGGACGGTTGCGAGTGCCCTCGGGCCGATTGCAAACGTGCTGCCCGGGGCGGCACTCGGCGTTGCCGGCGTGGCAGGCCTGGCTACCCAGCGGCGCAGCGAGCCGGCGGCCGCCGGCACCCGTTCGCCTTTGGCGTCTGCTGCTCGGCGTCTCCGTCGTGACGCTCCGCCACAATAACCTGGCCGCGCGACCGCGACCGCCCCGGTGATGGCCAGCATGGTGAGCGGCGCGGCGATTTTCGGGAATCCGCCTGGTCTATATCGGCAGGCCGCTCGATGAGCGACGAAAACCGATCAGCAACTGCGCAAACGGAGGAACAGACATGACCATCGCAGACAAGACCATCCTGGTGACCGGCGCCAACCGCGGCATCGGGCAGGCGCTCGTCGCCGAGGCCCTCCGCAGGGGCGCCAGGCGAGTGTACGCCGGCACGCGCGTGCCCCTTGCCCACCCCGACGAGCGGGTCACGCCGGTGACCCTGGACCTGACCGACGCGGCGCAGGTCCAGGCCGCTGCCGAGCAGATCGGATCGCTCGACATCCTTATCAACAACGCTGGTGTCCAGCCCTTTGACGACCTGCGCGATCCCGCCATCATCGAGCAGGCCTTGGCCGTGAACCTGTTCGGCACCTACCGGGTGATCCAAGGGTTCCTTCCCATGCTGACCCGTTCCCGGGGAGCCATCGTCAACAACTTGTCGTTGTTGGCCCTCGCCCCCCTGCCTCTCGTCCCGGCCTACTCGATCTCCAAGGCGGCCGCGTTCAGCATGACCCAGTCGCTGCGGGCCCTGCTGGCCGGCGACGGCGTGCGGGTGCACGCTGTCCTGACCGGCCCCACGGACACTGACATGACCCGGGGTCTGGAGATACCGAAGGCTTCCCCGGAATCGGTGGCGGGGGCCATCTTCGACGCCGTCGACAACGGGGAGGAGGACATTTTCCCCGACCCTATGACGCAGTCCATGACCGACAGCTGGCGCAGCGGCCCGGCCAAGGCGCTCGAGCGCCAGAACGCGGCGCTCGTGCAACCGCAGTCCGTTGCCGCGTGAGCAAGATGAGGGGATGAACGCGAACGCCGCCAGATCCGGTCATGCCAGGAGCCGACGCTGCCCCGAGGGCGGCGCGGCCTCCTGGTTTGACCGGCGGGCGCGGACGGAGCCGTCACGCGGGCACTTCGTCGCGAAGCCAGCCGACCGGGCGCGGCAGGCGCACTCGCGGGAAGGCGGGGCCGGTCGGGGACGATGCCAAGCGCATGGCGCGGGCCGGGCGGGCGAGGCCCTGCCGCTCGGCGTCGCCGATCATCTCGACGCCGCTGGTCGCGGCACCCTTGCCGGTGAGTAACCGGCGCGGCCGAGGCGGGCTGGGTATCAGACCCGGCTCCTGCATGAGCTGACGGAGGAGTTAATCGCTAGTACCGCATCAATGAGCGTTGGCCCGGGTAACCGGCAGCGAAGTCATGCCCGGCGACGGCTGGCCGCCCGCGGTCCCCGTGAGCCCCGCCCGCCCCATCCTGCACGCCTGTGCTGCCCTGCTCCCGCTCGCGAGGCACCCCGCTGGTCCACCGTTGTCGTCCCCGCAACAACAACGGACCATCGTCGTGGCCGGCCCCGGGGCTGACGGCGGCAGGAAGCGGGGCGGACGTTACTTGCCGCGGCACTAGCCTGCTGGCCGCCGCGCGC
>JBEKGC010000555.1:0-5944 GCA_050013055.1 Streptosporangiaceae bacterium | reverse complement strand
GGCGTGCAGTATAAGAATGACCCGACTATCGCCATGGTTGAGATATTTGGCGAGATCTGCTACCCGGGCGAAAAAGATTCAGTCTGCCCCGCCGGGACGAGCGGCACCGCGAGTGAAATGCAGTCCTTCTTCCACCGAACCGAAACTACATGGCATGCCCTCGCGCCAAACATCATGATCAGCACCGGCGGATTCTCACATCTTGATAGCGCTACCAGTTCCGGCATTCCATGGCAGAATATCGTCTCGGATCCCGCGAATGCCACCTGCGACATCGAGATCAACTCCACTGATGACGTCAACAGCACCATCGGGAAGTTCACTAGTTACTGCAAGAAAATCGGCAAGCCCTGGTTCCTCTCGGCCTGGAGCTCCTGCTATCGGGACCGCGGTTACCCGTATTACCTGGCGACTGACGGCGACATGGCAGCTCACGCACAAGCAATGTACAGCATTCAGCAAGGCGGTTCGCCGGCGGCAATGCCGGGAGTCGGCTCAGATTTCTGGAACCTCATGGACTCAGGTGTCGCTCCCGGCCATTGCGACCTCGGCCCCGCGTACCCGCGAACCTGGTCCGTCATTCAGAGATCTTAGTGCCCCATCAGCCAACGTCTGCCCGGGCATGCGGCCCGGTCTGGCGCACTGCGGATGACATGTTCCCGCGACGATGCTGGTGCGGTTCTTGGTACGCCAGCGCCCCCTGATGCGCGGAAGCCCGGGAGAAGCACGGAAGATCCGTTCACGCGCGCCGCGCCCGCTTCACCAGAACCTCCTGCTTCACCAGAACCTCCCGCCCCGGAACCGCCTGCCCCGCCAGCGATTGTGGATCGTTACCGTCGAAATAAGGAGCTAACTATCCACGATCCCTGGCCTGCGGCCCCCGCTTGCTCCCGGCCCTGGTCCGGGGCGGCCCGGCATGTATGCGGGAAGATTGCCACGGCTCCACTTTTGACGCAGGACACCCAGGAGTCACGCGACACTCTCGATGAGCACCAAAATCGTCACTAAGGACGAATCTTCTACCAAGACTTCTATTTACCGGATGGGCGATCGAATGATGTTACCGGTGGGGCGGCGCGGACCGGTGTGATACCACGGGCGAGGGCGAACCGGGAGAGGCACCGGCTGGATCAGGTCAAGCGGATCCGTCTCAACGACCCCCCACACCGATGAGGACACCTGGTGGCTGCGGGGCGAACGTTACGTGGCGCGGCACTAGGAAGGCAGAACTCATTCAAGGCACGGGAAGTCTCCTTCCCTGACCATCGGGTCGGGGCAGTGCGGGTCGGGGCATCTGGCCGGGCACGGCACGGCACGGTTAGACCATTGCCAGTCCCCCGGCATCGGATATTTCCGTCATGAGAACCCGAATCACAATCGGGACAATGCCGTAATATGGCGTGAGACGCGAGTACTCAGGGCGCGAGTAAGCGAAAGGGAAATTGGCACCCGAAAGCGTACTGGCCTGCGGTTTGAGTGGACAGAGCCGATCGCCATGTCGTACTGTTCCCACGTAGATTTTTACAGACCGCTTCGGTGATCCCCCACAGAAGTCGGCTGCCCATTCACGCCGCCGTTCTACAACCGGACACCCGAAACAAACCCCCCCATGAAGTAACCCTGCAATGGGAAACCTCTGAGTTGCTGGACTGCGCCTATACAGTTCGCTAGTCCAGTAGCCCGAGTTTCCTTTTAACAACTCCTGGTCTGGTTCGATAAGAGGGGGACCACATTGCGTTTGATTTCACCTGCCCGAAAGCGGATCGCAGCCTCCGAGGGCAGCGGGGACGGCGTCACGGTCGTGATGCCGGCCTACCGCGAGGAGGCCAACCTAGCGGGCACGGTCGAAGACATGCTCGGCACGCTGGCCGGGATCGGAGAACAGCACGCCGTCGTAATCGTCAACGACGGAAGCAGCGACCGGACCGGGGAGATCGCGGACAACCTCGCGGCCCGCTACCCATGCCGGGTGCGGGTCGTGCACCACGAGGTCAACAAGGGTTACGGTGCGGCCGTGCGGACGGGGATCGCGGCCGCGCTTGAGCACACGGACTCCGCGTGGCTGTTCCTCACCGACTCCGACGGCCAGTTCCGCGGCGAGCAACTCCCCGAGTTTCTCGCTGCGGCCAGGACGGAGCGGGCGGACGCGGTGATCGGCTTCCGGCCGCGCCGGGCCGACCCGATAACGCGCAAGGTCAACGCCTGGCTGTGGACGCAGGCGAGCCGGATCCTCCTTGGCGTGGCGGCCAGGGACATCGACTGCGCCTACAAGCTGATCGGCCGCCGAGTGCTCCAAGATGTAGCCCTGCACGGCGACGCCGCGCTCATCTCCCCCGAGATCCTGATGCGGATCAAGGACCGGGGCGCCCGCATTCTGCAGCGGCCGGTCAACCACTACCCCCGGCTGCACGGCGAGCAGACCGGCGCCGAGCTGTGGGTCATTCTCCTTTCTGTGGCCGGGCTGCTTGGCCTGTGGCGGGAGCGGATAAACGGGATGCTGCCCGGGCGCATGCTCCGGTCGCTTACCCGGCGCCCCTTACTTAGCCCGCGCCCCTCAACTACGAAGGAACCCGACCCGACATGACACTGCCCATCGGGGTCAAGTGGCCCGCCAGTCGCGCGACCACGATCGTGACGGCGGCCGCCGTTGTCCTTTCGGTCCTCGCCTACCTGCACTTTTACCCGAACGGGCAAACGATCGCCTACATGGACACGCGGTCACACCTGATGATCGCGCGTCGGGTGATTTTCGCTGACACCCCTGGGGCCGGGCAGTTGGGGGCCGTGTGGCTGCCGTTGCCGCACATTCTGATGCTGGCGCTGGCCTGGGACGGGTGGGCGTTCTACAGCGGGTTCGCCGGCAGCATCGTGATGATGGCGTCCTATGTGCTCCTGACCGTGCTGGCCTACAAGTACACCTGGCAGCTGACCAGGCGCCGCACCGCCGCCGCGGTCACCGCGACCCTGGTCGCGGTGAACCCGAACATGCTTTACCTGCAGTCCACCGCCATGACCGAGCTGCTGATGTTCGTGACGATGATGGGAGCCGTCTACGGCCTGCTGCGCTGGGTACAGACCGACGCGGACGACCGGCTGCACATGATTTACCTGCTCGGCGGCGGGGCGAGCATGCTGGCGTGCGCGCTGACCAGGTACGAGGGGTGGACTTTTGCGGTGACGCTCACCGGGGTGGTGGCGTACTGCGCGCTGTTCAAGCAGGGCATCCGGCGCGGGCTGCGACGGGACTCGCTGCGCCGCAACTGGTACCTGACCGAAGGGCAAACGCTGGGCTTCGGGATCCTGGGCGCGACCGGGCCGCTGGCCTGGATGGCCTGGAACTGGACGATCGAGGGCAGTCCGCTAGCCTTCCAGACCGGCCAGTACGCCAAGCCGTCCAACTGGGTGGGTTCGGGCGAGAAGGCGGTCCACCACTGGTGGATCGCCCTACGTACCTACGAGATCGCGACGGTGGACACGGTCACCCTTCCGGTCGCCGTCCTCGCACTGGCGGGCCTGGTGCTGTACCTGTGGCGCAAGCGGCTGTCGCCCGAGTCGATGCCTGCGCTCTCGCTGCTGGTGATGTTCCCGATGTTCGTGGTGATGCTCTACACGGGGCAGCGCCCACTGCACGTGCCGGAGTACTACGGCAGCTTCTACAACATCCGCTTCGGCTTGGTGATGCTGCTTCCGGCGGCGCTGCTGGCCGGGTACCTCGTCGCGGAGGTGATGGACCTCGTGGGCCGGCTGGATCGCCACTGGCGGCTTGCCGGCATCGCCATGCCGGTCATCGTCATCGGCGTGGCCGTCTTGTCCGGCGCCGCGGCCCTGCGCACCGGGGACATCGTCACGCTCGAGGAACCGATGGCCGCGAACGCCGCGCCTAGCGCCGTGCAGGGCGCCGCCGCCGCTGACTGGCTCCGCGCGCACTATGACGGCGGCCTGCTGCTGATGGAGTCCTACGGCAACGAGGAAGTCGTGTTCGCCGCCCAAGTCCCGTTTCCTGACCAGGTGTATGAGGGCAGCTACCGGATCTGGGGCCCGGCCCTCGCCCACCCTGGCTACCACGAGATCGCCTGGGTCGTCATGCGCGACAGCTCCCAGGACGAGGTGTACACGGGGTTGCACGCCTCGATCGTCCGGTACGGCTACCGGCTGGCCTGGACTAACCACGACTACCTGATCTACCGGTGGGGCGGGACCGCCGCCCGTCTCGCAGCCAACGCCATGCTGGGCAACGGCCTTGCGGGCACCGCCGGGACCGCCGCACCGGCAGCGGGGAACAACTGATGCGAACCGAGGAGGGCTGGCCTGCGGACCGCCGGCTCGGGCCGCCCGCGGTGACGACCCGGCGGCGGCCCCGGGCCCTTCGCCGGGACACCGCCGCCACCGTGCTCTCGCGCCCGCAGCAGGCGTTCATCGCCGCGCTTCTGCTCGCCCTCGCGGCTCAAGCGCTCTTGTGCGGGTGGCAACCGGCCCTGGTCACCCTGGCGGCGGCCTGCGAGGTTTTCTACTTCGCGTCCGTCGGCTTCAAGGTGCTGACGGCGGTCGCCTCCTTCCTGCCGACCCAGGGCGTCCCCGGCGACCTGCCCCGGGCCGACGACCCTGACCTGCCGACCTTTACCATCCTCCTGCCGAACGTCAAGGAGAAGCCGCACGTCCTGCGGGGCCTGCTTGAGTCCATGGCGACACTGGACTACCCGGCGGACAAGCTCCAGGTCATGCTTCTGGTGGAGCACTGGGATACGGAGACCCTCCGGCTTTTCGACGCCGACGGCTCGGGCGCGCGCGTGGACGGCGAGCGGATTGCCCTCGCCGCCAACGTCGAGGTGTGCGTCTCGATCCCGGGAGCGCCTGGCACCAAGCCCGCCGCCTGCGACTTCGGCCTGCGCCTGGCCTGGGGCGACTTCACGGTTATCTTCGACAGCGAGGACAGCCCTGACCCGAAGATGCTGCTGAAGGCCGTGCGCGACTTCCGCGCCGCCCCGCCGTCCGTCGCCTGCCTGCAGGCGCGGCTGCTGTTCTGGAACATCCTCGGCGACCAACTGCGATCGCGGCGCTGGCTGGCCGCGTTCGTGACGCGAATGTACTTCGTCGAGTACGTGGTGCACTTCCAGTTCATGCTGCGCGGCCTGGCGCGACTCGGCCTGGTCCCGCCGCTCGGCGGCACGTCGAACGTCTTCGTGACCGACGTGCTCCGCGAGATCGCCATCTCCACCGACGATCTGGTCAAGGGCGGCATCGAGCGCGAGGTCGCCGAGCAGATGGTGGCGGCGTGGGACCCCTGGTGCGTGGCCGAGGACGCCGACATCGCCGGATGGCTGGCCCGGGCCGGCTACCAGGTCAAGATGATCCCCGACTCCTGGACGCTGGAGGAGGCCCCGCACAGGCTGGCGAAAGCGGCCAAGCAGCGGGCCCGGTGGGGAAAGGGCTACGCCCAGGCCGGCGCGGTACAGTCCCGGCACCCGATCCGGGCGGCGCGGCAGATGGGGCTGGCCCCGCTGGCCGCCTACACGCTGATGACGATCGGTACCCCGTTGTCGCTGATGCTCAACCCGGTCTTCTGGGGCCTCACCCTCACGTACCTGTTGACGCACTCGGCGTTCATCCACGCGCTGTTCCCCGCGCCCGTGTTCTACCTGGGCTTCGTCACCGCGATCGGCGGCAACTACATCCTGTTCTACCTGCAGGTGCTGGCGTGCCTCGCGGACCGCGAGCCGGGGCTGGTGAAGTACATGCTTGCCCTCGGACCCTGGTGGGTGTTCACCAGCTACTCGATGTGGAAGGGCGTCTTGGAGCTGTTCGTCCCTAAGCTGCGATTCCGCTGGCATGTCACCGAACACGGGGTCGAGGACCCGGCCACGGCACGCCGCGAGATCCAGCGCCGTCACCTGCTGATGTCCGCCCGCGCGCGCAAGTAATGGAGGAGTCATGCCAGCACCTAGGT
>JBEKGC010000554.1:0-4199 GCA_050013055.1 Streptosporangiaceae bacterium | reverse complement strand
TGGTCGCGGCCCAGGCGCCGATGGCGCGGGCCCGCTCCGCCGGGTCGCGGAACAGGTCGTTGACGATCGACAGCGACGCGGGGATCGTCAGCGCCGCGCCGGCCCCCATCACCGCCCGCCACCCGATCAGCAGGTCCACAGACCCGGAGAACGCGGCGCCGACCGATCCCGCGGCGAAAACGCCCAGGCCGATGAGGAAGAACCGCTTGCGCCCGAACCGGTCGGCCACGCTGCCGCCGACGAGCAGCAGGCCCGCGAAGACCATCGCATAGGAATCGACGATCCACTGCAGCTCACTTGAGGTGGCGGCCAGCTTCCTGACCAGGGTGGGCAGGGCCACGTTCAAGATCGTGTTATCCACATTGATGATCAGCGCAGAGGCGCACAACACCACCAAAGCGGCCCATCGGTGCCGGCGCGGCACTGCGGAGAGCCTAAATGCGGGGACTTCTACGCCCGCGGAATTTACCATCGGAACTCCCTGGAGGCCCATCATGGCGCCGCCGGGGTCCAGGGCAGCTACCGGGTACACAGGCCGCGCACAGCGCGCCCTACCGGGCTTACTTAACGGCTTCATCGTACCCTGGGTCGGCCTGCGGAGAAACAGGCAACGACACAATTTGACGCAGGCCGACTCCTGAAATTGACCAAAGACATGTTCGGGGACATCCGGCCAGGACGCCGCTCCAGCGAATGGGGCCAGCGTGCCCCGCGTCCCGGACCGAAGAACAGCACGTAGCAGAAGCCCGGCCGCGAACTGCGGGAATTCCGCCGCGACCGCCGGGGGATACTTGTGTTACTTTATGACTAGTTGCTCCGGACCTCGGTGGCTCAGAATACTCGCTGACGCGAGTGCTGCCGAAAGGTCTCGGGGCTTTTTCGTGCCGGCCGTGAGCTGGCGATCTCCCCGCCCGGCGTGACAGCCCTGGTGCACAGGCCGGCCGCAGTTGCACGAGCACGATGCGACCAGGACAAAACCCGCAGGAGGAGTCACCATGACAACGCCGGACGGAACGAAATACCGGGCGGATCGGCAAATGATGAGCTCGTCCATATCCACTTCTGACGTCGATGTCGTTGTTATCGGAGCGGGCAACGCGGGTCTGGTCGCGGCGGTCCGGCTCGCCCAGTCCGGCGCCGCGACGCTGCTGCTTGAGCAGCACAACATCCCCGGCGGGTGTGCCACCTCGTTCCGCCGGGGGCGGTTCGAGTTCGAGGTCGCGCTGCACCAGCTGAGCGGGCTGGGCACCGAGAAACACCCGTTCCAGATCCGCCAGCTGCTCGGTGAGCTCGGCGTGCTTGACCGTCTCGAGTTCGTCTACGAACCGGACCTGTACCGGGTGACCATCTCCGATCTCGTGGACGTGACCATGCCCGCCGACAAGATGGGCGTCGTCGGCGCGCTCGCGGCCTTGCACCCCGCAGAACGACAGGCTGTCAGGCGATTCCTGGATCTGGTCCACGATGTCTTCCAGGAGTGGAATGCCTTTACCAACCTGGGTGGTTCGCAGCTCGGGCCGGACGAGGCGAAGAAAAAGTACCCGCTGTTCACGCACTACGCGTTGCGCACCCTGCGAGAGGTCCTTGACGAGCTGTTCGTGAGCCAGACCCTCAAGACCGTCCTTGCCGCCTACTGGGACTACCTCGGCCAGACCCCCGCCAACCTCGCTTTCATCGACTACGCGGTGATCCTCGAGGTGTACCTCGAGTACAAGCCGGCCCACATCAAGGGCGGCTCGCAGGCCATGTCGAATGCTCTACTTGACCAGTTCCTGCGGCTTGGCGGCGAGGTGCGCTTCAACTGCGGAGCGGATGCCATCCTCACCGAAGACGGCCGTGTCAAAGCGGTCCGCACCGTCAGCGGTGACACCATCTCGTGCCGGGCGGTCGTGTCCAACGCGAGCACCCCGGTGACCTACGGACGGCTGCTGGATACCGGGACGCCCGAGGCGGTGCGGCAGGATCTGGCCTCCCGCCCGATCGGCGTGTCGGGCTGCATGGTCTACCTAGGCCTCGATGCCACACCGCAGGAGCTGGGCATGACCACGAGCACCAACTTCTGCTTGGCCGGCTTCGATCACGACTTGCTGGGACCAAGGCGCGACGAGATCGGGGATCCCCGGGCGATCACAGTCACCTGCTACTCGCTGGCAGACCCGTCGTTCTCCCCTCCCGGCACGACCCATCTCGTCATCATGGACATGCAGTACAGCGAGCCCTGGACCCGGCTGTCGCCATCGGAGTACCTGGACGTGAAGTTCGCCTACGGCAACAAGCTCATCGACTTCGCCGAACGGACCTTCCCCGGGTTGCGCGACACGATCGTGGAGGCAGACGTCGCCACTCCCATCACCGTGATGCGCTATCTCCGCCACCCGGGTGGCGCGATCTACGGCTTCGACCAGACACCGTCGGACTCGGCGCTTTTCCGCCGCAACGACATCGTCGTGCCCGGTCTGTACCTTGCCGGAGCGTGGGCGGGAGCCGGAGGCTTCCAGCCGACCCTCACCGCCGGGGTGGCCGCCGCCGACGCGGTGCTGAACACGATCGGGCGGAATCGCCGTAGCTCAAAAGAGGCGACACGATGAGCGAGCGCACCGCCTACGATGCGATTGACCGGTACACCAGCATCGCAGCGGCTAAGCCGTCCGAGGCCGGCGAACTTCGGGCCAGCGAACCAGGCACTGTCATCGAGCGCCTCCACCCCTACCGGCTCTCACTTGAGGTCACCGAGGTCATTTCGGAGACACCGACCACCACGACCCTGCGCATGGCGTCGGCAGGCCCGGACCTGCCGCCCTTCCTGGCTGGCCAGTACGTCAACCTGTTCGTCGGACTTGACGGCACCCGGACCAGCCGCCCCTACGCGATCTCGTCCGCTCCCACTGAGCGCGACCATTACGACCTGACCGTGCGCGAGGTCACCCGCGGATTCGTCTCCCCGTACCTGGTCCGTCGCGTCAGGCCCGGGGACAGGTTCGACAGCACCGGGCCGATGGGCGAGTTCTTCCGCAACCCCCTGTTCCACGGCGACCGTCTCATGTTCCTCGCGGGCGGTTCAGGCGTGGCACCGGCGAGGAGCATGATCCGGGACATCGCTGCTCGTGGCGGAGCCAGCCGGCTCCATCTCGTCTACGGCTCGAAGGACCCGAACGACATCATCTTCCGCGACGAGCTGGACGAACTGGCGCGAGCCCACGACACCATTGATGTCGCCCACGTCATCTCCGAACCTGATCACCGCTGGGCCGGGCGAACTGGCTTCATTACCGACGATCTCATCGCCGAGCTTGCTGGCCCCCGTCTCCACCGAACTACCTACTACCTGTGCGGGCCGCCACCCATGTACGATTTCTGCCTCGACGCGTTGTAACGACTTGGCGTTGCCCGACGCCGCGTCCGGTACGAGGCGAACGGGCCACCCGCCGAACCCCAGCGGCTCCATGATTGGCCCGGCCACCTCGACCCAGCGACCACCATCGCGGTGGTCGTCGACGGTCGGGGGAAGTTCCAAGCACCGTGCAGCGAACCCCTCCTCAACAGCCTTGAGCGGGCCGGCTACCAGCTCGAAGTCGGCTGCCGATCCGGGCACTGCAGCCTGTGCCGGGTAAAGATCCTCTCCGGAACCGTCGTCAATGGACCCGAGGCCCGCATCCGACGATCCGACGAATGGACCGGCCACACCCACGCCTGCACGGCGTTCCCGGTCTCCGACATCGAGGTCCAACTCTGATCAGCTAATCGTTACCAGGGCGCGCGCCGGACGGCAGCGTCCGGTAGTAGGCACGGAACTGGGCGAGGTCGCGGCCGGTGTTGTTCTCCCCGTCGGTCGGCAGGCGAGAATCCGGCGGCAGAGGATTCGTCCTTAACAGCCAAATACGGTACAAGCTTGCCGGGCGATCAGCCGAGTGTTGTCGTGTAGGTGCCGGAAACCCTGTCACAGTCGCTGACCTGGTCGCTCTCTGGAGGACAAGGACCCTCGAGTTAGGTATCTGGCTGCGCGAGTGCTCACTTTCAGGCACTGTCGGTACCCGTGACACTACGATTCGCTTATCTGGCGGTCTGGCCGCCAGCGGTACTGCTTGACATAGTACGCATTGCTAGATATAGTTAGCATAACGCATTCGGAGCCACTGAATTCGGACCCCACGAGGGACTACATATGACTAGCATCACCGAGCGCTACAGCGCCGCGGCGA
>JBEKGC010000553.1:0-5868 GCA_050013055.1 Streptosporangiaceae bacterium | reverse complement strand
GCGCCCTGCGGCTGCTGTCCGGGCCGATCGGGCCGCGGTGGCGGGCGCTGGCCGCCCACGCGCTGGCCCAGCCGGACCTGCGCGGGACCATGCGGGCCTGCGACCCGGCCGGCGATCCGGCCTGCGATCCCGCCTGCGATCCCGCCTGCGATCCGGTCTTCGTCCGGCGTAGCTGCTGCCTGTACTACCGGGTGGAGGGCGGCGGGCTGTGCGCCGACTGTCCCCTTCCGGGCCGGACGTCATGACGGGGGACCCGCCGGGGGCGTCCGGCTTTGCCATCGGCAACGACGAGCAGTACCGTCCGGTGCAGGCCGTGGGCAACCAGCGGGTGCGGATCGGCCGCGGCGCCGGAGGCGATGGGTCTGGCGGAGCCGATGGGGGCGGCCTGCTGGCGTGCCACGCGTCGCATCCCCTGCAGGACCCGCCGCGGGCGGGCGGGCCGCGGCTGATCGTGGTGCACGGCGCGCTGCGGGACTCCGATCGGTATCTGGCGCACGCCAGGGGACCCGCTCATCGTCGCGCCCCAGTTCCTGGCCGACGTGGACATAACCGCCAGGGACGGGATCCCGGGCGGCGCCCTGCGCTGGGAGGTCGAGGGCTGGAAGGGCGGCTATCCCGCGGTCGGGCCGGCTCCGGTCAGCTCGTTCAGCGCGATGGACGGCCTGCTCGACCAGTTGACCGCGGGCCTCCCGGCCGGGCGTGATCCGGCCGTGGTCATGTTCGGCAACTCGGCGGGCGGCCAGTTCGTCAACCGCTACGCCACCGTCGGCCGCGGGCCTGACGTCCTGGCCGGCCGCGGCCTGGCGGTCAGGTTCGTCATCGCCAACCCCTCGACGTACCTGTACTTCGACCGGGAGCGGCCGGTCGCGGTGCGGGACAACACGGCCGTCAACCGCTGGCGCTACGGTTTCGACCAGGCCCCGCCGTACGTCGACGCCGGGCCGCGGCCGAGCCTGGAGCGCTACCTGGCCCGCGACGTCACGATCGTGCTCGGCGCGCTTGACCACGACCGGGGCTCCCGGCTGCTCGAGGTTAGCCCGCCGGCCATGGCCCAGGGCGCGAACCGGCTCGACCGCGGCCTCCGGTACCACCAGCATGTCCGCAGGCTGGCCCGGGCGGCCGGGCTCCCTGCCCGGCACCGGCTGATCCAGCTGGCCGGGGTCGGCCACGCCGCCGCCGACGTGCTGGCCGCCGCGCCGGTCCGGGAGGTCATCTTCGGTTAACCCCGAGGGCCCGGGCGGGCTCAGGACCGGGCGTAGTTGCTTGCGCCGTACCAGTCCACCACGACCACAGGCTCGTCGCCCACCACCCAGGCGTCGTGACCCTGCGGCAGCGCGGTGACATCGCCGGGCCCGGCGTCGAATTCGGCGCCGTCGGCCATCACGACGTGCAGCGTCCCGGTCACGTGGTACTGGAAGTGCGGCGCCTCGCACAGCTCGGTGCCTGCGATCGGCTTGACGTGCTCCGACCAGCGCCAGCCGGGGGCCAGGGTGAGCCGGCCGATTTCGGCGCCGCCGATCTGGATCAGGTCCACGGTGCCGTGGGTGAACGTACGGGTCTCGTCGGGGGTCTGGAAGCTCTTCTGCTCCGCTTTGCCGGTCATTTCCTGTTCTCCTTTTTTGTCGGATCCTGGCTGGCCTGACCAGCGTGACCGACGGTGATTGCAGCCACCTTGCACCGAGCTGGTGGCGGCCAGCACGTGGGGCTTTTAATAGCGGCATGAGGTCACTGGCCGTCCGGGTGCTTGGCGACTTCGGCGTGGACGGGATCGAGCCGCAGGCGCTCGGCAGCCGGAAGGCCCGGCTGGCCCTGGAGCTGCTGGCCCTGGCCGAAGGCCAAGCCGTGCCGACCGGGGTGCTGATCGACGCGCTGTGGGGCGCCGCACCGCCCGCGCGACCGGAGGATCAGGTGGCGGTGCTGATGAGCCGGCTCCGTTCAGTCCTCGGCCGCGACCGGATCGAGCACCGTGATCGCGGTTACCTGCTGCGCTGCGACTGGCTCGACGCGACCGAGCTGGCCGGGCTCACCGCCGAGATGGAGTCACGGCGGCAGGCAGGCCAGGTGATGGGCGCGGTCGCCGCCGCCCGGGTCGCTCTCTCACTTATCCGCGGCGACGGCCCGCAGCCGCTATCCGGTGAGTGGGCCCAGCTCAGGCAGGCCGAACTGGACCGGCTGATCAGCCGGGCCCGGCTGGTGGCGGCCACCGCGCTGCTCGAGGCGGGCGACTGGATGGACGCCGCCGACGCGGCCGCCGCGGCGGCGCAGCGCGACCGGTACGACGAGGTTGCCCTGCGCATCCTGCTCCGGGCTTACGTCATGGGCGGCCAGATGGCCGGGGCGCTGGCTCTGTACGCCAGCGCCCGGCAGCGGATGGCCGACGATCTCGGCACCGATCCCTCGCCCGAGACGGACGCGCTCTACACCGCGATCTTGCGCGGTGAGCTGGCGGCACCGGCCCGGCCCTCGCCGGCCGCCGCGAGCGGCGTGGTCGGCCGGGACGAGGAGCTGTCCGGGCTGGAGGCGATCGCGATGCGGGCCCGGGGTGCCCCGGCCGGCGCCGCCGAGATCGTCGTCGTGGACGGCGAAGCCGGCATCGGCAAGACCACCCTGCTGCGAGCCTGGGCCGGCCGGCGCACCGCCGCCGGAGACACGGTGCTGCTGGCCTCGTGCGGGCCGCTGGACCGCTCGCTGCCGCTGGACGCGCTGCTGACCGCGCTGGCAGGCCTGCTCCGCGAGCTCGGCCCCGACGCGACCGCCGAGCTGCTCGACGGCGACGCGGCGATCCTGGCTCCGTTGCTCGGCGCGGACCCCAGGACGCCGGGGCGGCTGGCGCCGCCGATGCTGGCGGACAGCACGCTCGGCCCGGCGGTGCTCTACGCGGCCCTGGTCCGGCTGCTGCGCCGGCTGACCGGCCGGATGCCGCTGACGGTGATCATCGACGATGCGCACCTGGCCGGCCCCGCGCTGGCCGACTGGCTCCGTTTCATCCGGCGCGAGCGGGCTCCCGTGGCGGTGGTCGCCGCGGTCCGGCCCGGCGAAGGCGAGCCGCTGCCGGCCACGGCCTTCATCCATCTCGGCGCGCTCGACCGGGACGCGGCGGCCGAGCTGGTCGGACCGGGCCGGGTCGACGAGCTCTACGCACGGTCCAAGGGGCACCCGCTGTTCCTGACCGAGCTGGCCCAGCAGGCAGCCAACACCGAACTGCCCGCGTCCCTGGTCGAATCGGTATCCGCCCGGTGCGATGAGCTCGGCTCGGCCGGAACACTGCTGCGCACCGCGGCCGTGGTCGGCCCCGACCTGGACGTGGACCTGCTCGCGGCCGTGCTCGGCCGTCCCGCGCTGGCCCTGCTCGACGACGCCGAGCAGGCCGTGGCCAAGCAGTTCCTGGTCGAAGCCGACGGGATGTTCAGGTTCCGGCACGAGCTGGTCCGGGAGGCGCTGGCGGTGAGCGCGACCGCGGGCCGGGCGGCCTTGCTGCACCGGACGGCCGGCCGGGTGCTGTCCCGACGGCCCGGCACCGACCCGCTGACCGTCGCCGGTCACGCCAGGCTGGGCGGGGACCTGGCGCTCGCCGCCCGCGCGCTGCGCGACGCGTCGGCGCAAGCCGCGGAGCGGTTTGACCACGCGGCGGCGGAAACGCTGCTTGACGACGCGCTGCGCCTGTCCCCGGACCCGGACGGCTGGCTGGCCCGGGCCCGGGTGCGCACCCTGCGTCGACGCTACGCCGAGGCCCTGAAGGACGTCGAGCGGGCCGCATCGGCCGGCCCGGCCGCGCTCGAGGTCGGCGCCTGGGCGTCGTATTTCGGCCGCAACTTCGCCCAAGCCGCGCAGTACGCCGAGGACGGTGCGCTGGCCGCGGCCGATACGGCCACTCGGGCGCGGTGCCTGACGGCCGGCGGCCGGACCCACCACGCGGCCGGCCACCTGGACCGGGCCGAACTGCTGCTCGGTGAGGCGTTCGCGCTAGCTGAGGGGGCCGACCGGGTCACCGCCGCCGGGTGGCTGGGGGTACTGCGCGCCCATCAGAGCCGGATCGACGAGGCCCTGGCGCTGCTGCGGCCGGCCGCCCGGGGACAGATCGGGGTGGAGCACACGGCGTCGACCCTGCACTCGCTGCTGTTCACCGGGCACGCGCACGCGCTGGCCGGGCGGCCAGCCCAGGCGCTGGCCGCGTTCGACCGGTACACCGCCGAGGTGGAACGGCGCCAGGTGCCGCGTTTCGGCGGCCGGGCGGTCAACTTCGCCGGCTGGGTGCTGCGCAACCTCGGGGCCTGGTCCGAAGCGCTCGACCGGCACACCGAGGCGCTCGAGGTGGGCCAGCAGCAGGGCACCGCGGAGACGCCCATCGCCGCGCGGCAAGACCTGGCCGAACAGGCCATGGAAACTGGCGATCTGGACGGCGCGGCCGCCCGGCTGGCGCAAGCCGCGGCGCTGCTCCGCGGCGACCTGGTGTTCGGCTGGCGGCTCGAG
The DNA here is from genome assembly GCA_050013055.1 of Streptosporangiaceae bacterium. Classification (GTDB taxonomy): domain Bacteria; phylum Actinomycetota; class Actinomycetes; order Streptosporangiales; family Streptosporangiaceae; genus Palsa-504. The sequence goes on along the minus strand of JBEKGC010000553.1, from coordinate 1,398 downwards.
CTCAAGCAGCGGCTCCTGACCGGGCGGCTGGCGCTGCGCCGGGGCGACGCGGAACGCGCGCTCACCGAGGCCGGGCAACTGGCGGCCTTGCGCACCGGGCCAACCGGGCCCTCGGGCGGCCCGTGGACCTAGCCGTGGTAGACACCGACCTGGATCTGCTCGACAGCAGCGTGGCCATCGAGGCCTGGCGGTGGACCTGCGAGCTGGCCGTCGATTTCGGCCACGAGCCCTGGCGGGACCGGGCCGCCGACCGGGCCGGGCAGCTGGCCCAGGCGGCCGGACGCTACGCGGACGGCCTGCGGCGGGAAGCCGACCGACGGCTGAGCCAGCGGCCCACGGGAGCCTGACCCGGCGGGCAACCGGGGCCTGACCCGGCGGGCAACCGGGGCCTGACCCGGCGGGCAACCGGGGCCTGACCCGGTCCGGCGGCGGAGCCGGCCGGCCGGGCATGCTCGACACCAACATCTTGATCCTGCGCCGGCAGACCGACCCGGCCGAGCTGCCCTCGAGAAGATGGCCATCAGCGCCATCACGCTGGCGGAACTGTCCGCTGGGCCGCATGAGGTACGCAGCGACGTCGAGCAAGACGCCTATGACGAGCGGGCCGAGCGCACCGTGCGAATCGATACACTCGCAGATCAACCTATGACCTGGAACAACAGCGCATATCGATGCTTCGATTACGAGCGCAGGTTGGTCAGCGATCTGCGAGCTAGAGCCGCGCGCAGATCGCCTAGTTCTTGCTCTGGCGTCCGCACGGCCTGAAAGGTACCATGGTAGCATCAGCAGGGTAGAAAGGCAGATCATGAGCCTTAACATCAAGAACGCCGAGACTCACCATCTCGTCCAGGAACTCGCTGCGCTGACCGGTGAGACGCAGACGGCAGCGGTGACCATCGCGGTGCGCGAGCGCCTGGACCGAGTACGGCACCTGCGCGAGGCGGGCCTGGCTGACCGGCTCCTGGCCATCGGCGCTGACACCGCACCGAGGCTGCAGGAGCCATGGCACAGTGCAGATCACGGCGACCTGCTCTATGACGAGCACGGTCTGCCCGCGTGATCATCGACACGTCTGCCCTGATCGCGATCTTGCGGGCCGAGCCTGATGCCGGCGAGATGGCCCGTGCCATCGAGCGCGCGCAGATCAGGCGGATCTCCGCCGCGAGCTGGCTGGAGACCGCAGTCGTGATCGATGCCAGCCGGGATCCGGTAGCCAGCCGCCGCTTCGACGAACTCGTCCAGACCGCGGAACTGCAGGTCGAGCCCGTGACCGGCGACCAGGCCCGCATCGCCCGCGACGCATACCGTGACTTCGGCAAGGGCAGCGGCCACAAGGCCGGCCTGAACTTCGGTGACTGCTTCGCATACGCACTGGCCAAATCCACCGGAGAAGATCTG
>JBEKGC010000552.1:0-4229 GCA_050013055.1 Streptosporangiaceae bacterium | reverse complement strand
CCGTCGTAGAACTCGACGTTCATCACGTGCAGGTTCTTCACCGCGAGCGCATAGCCGAGCGCGCCGGCCAGGAACAGGCCGCCGCGGGCGATGGACAGGATCAGGTCGGGCTCGAAGCCGTCGTCGGCGATCGCCTGCGCGAGTTCGCGGGACGCCTGGCCGAAGGCTGGCCAGCTGAGATTCTCGCGCTCGTCCTCCATGACCTGCCCCCCTTCCGGCTTCGCGTCAGCCGGCTTCGCGTGCGTCCTGCTGGGATTCCAGGGCCACGCGTTCCAGGCGGTCCCGGTAGCTTTCCCACCAGGCCTGGTCGCCCTGGGCCATGTTGTCGTTGCTGTCGCGCAGCCCGGCCGCCCCGTCGATGAGTTCACGGACGATATCGGCCTGGCCGGCGTGCCGGTCCGTTTCGGCGATCATGTGGACCATGATCTTGTGCAGCGTCACCTCGCTGCGGTGCTCCGGCCACCACGGCACGTGACCTACCGCGTCCAGGGCCAGCGAGCTGATCGTGGCGTCCGAGTGCGTCCAGGATCGCCGGTACAGCCCGGTGATCCGCTCGCGCGACTCGGCGGCGGTGGCCCACATGTCCGCGTTGGGCTCGGCGTCGTGTTCCAGCCATGGCAGCGGCTCGGCAAAGGGACGGCCGAAGGTATCACCGAAGTAGCCGATTTCGACGCCGGCCACGTGCTTGATCAGTCCGAGCAGGTTGGTGCCGGTGGGCACCATCGGGCGCCGGATGTCGTACTCCGAGAGCCCGTCCAGCTTCCACAGCAGAGCTTCCCGCGCATCTTGCAGATATCGGTGCAGGTCTGCTTTCGGATCGGATCCGGTCATGCGGCCAGTCTGTCATCCTCGTTGGTGGCCCTAGGCCAGCCGGGGCGGGAAACCTCCGGTGGCCACCGGTCCCCAGCGCTCGGGGGTGATCCGCAGCAGCGCCTTGCCCTGCCGCACCATGGCCTGCCGGTATTCGTCCCAGTCCGGGTGCTCGCCGGAGATCGACCGGAAGTACCCGACCAGCGGCTCCGCGGCCTCGGCACCGTCGAGTACCTCGGCGGTACCGTCCACCTGCACCCACGCGCCGCCGAAATCATCCGACAGCACTACCACGCTGACCCGCGGGTTCCGGCGGGCATTACGGGTCTTGGCGCGTTCGGGGTAGGTCGCGACCACGATCTTGCCGCCGTCGATGCCGCAGGTGACCGGCGACGCTTGCGGCGTCCCGTCCGCCCGGGTGGTGATCACGATGGCATGGTGCCGGGAGGAGATGAAGTCGAGTAGCTCGTCTTGCGTCACTGCGGTGTTGACCGCGATCTGGGGACTCACAGCTCTGCCAGCCTAGGGGGCAGCAGCTCGGGCGGGAAGTCCTGGTAGGCGACGGGCACCAGCCAGCGGCGGATCGCGGCGGTCCCCACCGAGGTGTAGGCCGCCGCCGTGGTGGCCGGCCACGGGCCGCCGTGGTGCTGAGCCGCGACCACGGCCACGCCGGTCGGCCAGCCGTTGCAGACGATCCGGCCCGCGATGCGCTCAAGCACCGGCACGAGCTGGCGGGCCAGGGCCAGGTCTTCCGGCGAGGAGGTGTCGACCTGTACGGCGCTGACCAGGTTGCCCGGCAGCGCGGCCAGGACCGGCAGCAGATCCTCGACCGCGGAGTAGGTGATGACCAGGCCGGCCGGGCCGAACCGCTCACGGGACAGGACCGCGATGTCGGCGGCGAACTCCTTCAGCGAGGTCTGGAAGACCCGTGGCGTGGCACCCCAGGGACCTGGGCCGGGCTGGCCCTGCGCCAGCTCGGTGACGGCGGGATGGGCCTGCGCCTGCGCCACCGCCTCGGCGTAGCCCGCGAAGATCCGCCCCGACAGCATCGCCCCGCCCGAGCTGGCCCCGGCCGCCTCACCGATCGCGGTCAGCAGGCCCACGTCCTCGGGGACGAACAGCAGGCCCGGATTGGTGCAGAACTGGCCGGTGCCCATCGTCAGCGAACCGGCGTAGCCGGTGGCGATCGCGGCCGGGCGGGAGAACGCGGCCCCGGGCAGCACCACGCACGGATTGACAGAACCGAGCTCACCGAAGAACGGGATCGGGACCGGCCGCTCGGCGCAGATCCGGGCCAGCGCCAGGCCGCCGGCCACCGACCCGGTGAACCCGGCCGCCGCGACCGCCGGGTGGCGGAGCAGCCGCAGGCCCGCCTGCACCCCGTGGACCAGCCCGAAGGTCCCGGCGGGCGCCCCGGCGGCGGCCAGGGCCTCGGTCACGATCTGCGCGCACACCTGTGAGGTGACCGGATGACCCTCGTGCGCCTTGACCACGACCGGGCACCCGGCGGCCAGCGCGGACGCGGTGTCCCCGCCGACCACGGAAAACGCGAAAGGGAAGTTGGACGCGGCGAACACGGCCACCGGGCCGACCGGCCGGTTGATCCGCCGCAGCTCAGGCGAGGCACCCGCGGCCGGAGTGAGGACCGCGTCCAGGTACCCGCCGTCCCGCAGCACGGCCGCGAACAGCCGCAGCTGCCCGGTCGCGCGGGCGACCTCACCGTGGAGCCGCTCGCCGCCGAGCGCGGTCTCGGTGTCGGCCAGGGCCGCGAGCTCGGCCGCGCGGGCGTCAAGCGCGTCGGCCACGGCCTCGAGCGCCTCGGCCCGGCGCGGGTACGCGGACCACGCCGGGAAGGCCGCAGCCGCGGCCGCGGCGATCGCGTCCACGCCGGTGTCGGTCGTCTCGGCGACCGGCTCCCCGGTCGGTTCTGCCGTGCGCGGGTCGAACCCGGTGATCATCAGCTCTCCCTGGAGACTTTTACTTGGGGTCGGGGTCTGGATTGCGGCCGCGCCGGGCCAGGAAGCCGAAGTCGCAGCCCTCGTTGGCCTGGGTGATGTGCTCGGTGTACAGGACGCCGTAACCGCGTTCGAACTTCGCCGCGGGAGGCTGCCACTGGTCACGGCGGAGCACCATCGTCCGTTCGGAAATATCGAGAGAAAGCTCGCGGGCCGCCACGTCCAAGGTAATGAGATCCCCGGTCCTGACCAGGGCGAGCGGTCCGCCGACGAATGACTCCGGGGCCACATGCAGCACACAGGCACCATAGCTGGTTCCGCTCATCCGGGCATCCGAGAGCCGCACCATGTCGCGCACGCCCTGGGCCAGCAGGTAGGCCGGGATGGGTAGCATGCCGTACTCGGGCATGCCGGGACCGCCCTTGGGGCCCGCGTTGCGCAGCACAAGCACCGAGTCCGGTGTGATGTTCAGCCCCGGGTCGTTGATCCGCTCCTGCATGTCGGCGTAGGAGTCGAAGACGACCGCGGGGCCGGTGTGCTTGAGCAGCCGCGGTTCGGCGGCGATGTGCTTGATGACCGCCCCGTCCGGGGCCAGGTTGCCGCGCAGCACCGCCACCCCGCCCTCGGCGGCCAGCGCGGTGTCGGGCGTGCGGATCACGTCGTCGTGGTAGATCGGTGCGTCTGTGATCTTTTCTCCGAACGGCCGGCCGCTCACCGTCATCCGGTCCAGGTGCAGCGCGCCGGGGACCTTCGCCAGCTGACCGAGCAGCGCGGGCAGTCCGCCGGCGTAGTAGAAGTCCTCCATCAGGTAGGTCCCGCTCGGCTTGACGTTCGCCAGCCAGGGCACCCGGCGCGAGATCGCGTCGAAGTCGTCCAGGGTGAGCTCGACGCCGGCCCGGCCGGCCATCGCGATCAGGTGGATGAGCGCGTTGGTGGAACCGCCGAGCGCGAGTACGGTCGCGACCGCGTCCTCAAACGCCTCGCGGGTGAGGATCTGGTCCGGGGTCAGGTTTTCCCAGGCCATGTCCACCACCCGCCGGCCGGTGGCGACCGCCATCCGGTAGTGGGCGGAGTCGACCGCGGGGATCGAGGCCATCCCGGGCAGCGTCATGCCGAGGGCCTCGGCGGCCGAGGTCATCGTCGAGGCGGTGCCCATCGTCATGCAGTGACCGGGGGAACGGGCGATGCCGCACTCGAGTTCGGCCAGCTCGCAGTCGCCGACCAGCCCGGCCCGGGCGTCGTCCCAGAACTTCCACACGTCGGTGCCGCTGCCCACCGGCTGGCCGCGGAAGTTGCCGCGGAGCATCGGGCCCGCGGTCAGGTAGATGGCCGGGATGTTCGCGCTGGCCGCGCCCATCAGCAGCGCGGGCGTGGTCTTGTCGCAGCCGCCCATCAGCACCGCGCCGTCGGCCGGGTAGGAGCGCAGCAGCTCCTCGGTCTCCATGGACAGCAGGTTCCTGTACA
>JBEKGC010000551.1:0-4243 GCA_050013055.1 Streptosporangiaceae bacterium | reverse complement strand
GCGCGACCGGCGGCGGGAACGCATTGCCGATTTGCCGGTACCGAGCGGTCTTGCCGCCGCTGAACTGCCAGCCCCAGTCGTCCTGCCAGCCCTGCAGCCGGGTCACCATCTCGCACGTCAGCCGGGGCAACCCGGCCGGGTCCGCGGCAGGTCCCGGTGCGGCGTCCGCGAGCGAGATGCCGTCCACGCCGAGTTCGGCCCAGGCTCGCTTGGCCCGGGTGGGCCCGAGGTCGGCGCCGCCGTGCTTCTTCGAGCCGCCGACGATGGTCGGCGCGATCCGGTTGGCCCGCCGGGCCCAGTCTGCCGCGCCCGGCCAGCCCCGCGCGGCCATCAGGTCGCCCAGCGCCTCGCCGACGGTCGCGGGCGGCTGGGCCGACGGCAGCGGCCACCGGAACCACGGCGCGTCGGCTGGCTGCAGGGCCACGAGCACGGTGCGCGGCCGCAGTTGCGGGACGCCGAAGTCCGAGGCCTGCAGCAGCCGCCAGCCCGGAACGTACCCGAGCTCACGCAGCCGGTCCAGCACATGCTGGCGGTAGGCGCTGAACCGGTTGGTGCTCAGCCCCCGGACGTTCTCAAGCAGCAGGGCCCGCGGCCTGATGATCTCGCACAGCTCCACCGCCCAGGCGAATAGGTCGCGCTCGTCGGTCGCGCCGAGCTGCCGGCCGGCCACGGTGAACGGCGGGCATGGCACCCCGCCGGCCAGCAGGCCCACGCCCCGGTAGTCGCGCGGCCGCCACAGCGCCAGGTCGGCCACGTCGCCTTCGGCGACCTTCCAGCCGGGCCGGTTGGCCCGCAGCGTGCCGCAGGCCGCCGCGTCGAGTTCGACGGCCAGCGCGTGCTCGAAGCCGGCTCGCTCCAGCCCGAGAGCCTGCCCGCCCGCCCCGGCACAGATCTCGACGACGTCAAGATCCGCCACCTAGGCCTCCTTCGCTCTCAGCCCGCCCCGCGTGCGGCCTGACCCATCTTCCCGCAGCCCCGGCACACCGCGCAGCAAGCTGGCGCCGCCCGCCCAAACGTGTCGCGGCTCAACCGCATCATCCGTCCCGGCGCTATTCGGCAGGACTCTAGTGCCACCCACCGACATTCGGTGCGGCTAGCTGGCGGCGCGGGCGTGTCGTGGCGAGCGCCCGCGTCCGCGGGCCGGCGCCTGCTTCCTGGCCAGTTCCTCGGGCAGCGGCAGCAACGGGTTGGACGCGCTGTCCACCACCGCCTCCGCGATCTCGAAGACCCGCCTGCCGCCGGACCGGGCCACCTTCCTGAGCAGGTCAAAGGCCTGCCGGGGGCGCAGCCTGTGGCGTTCGGCGAGCACGCCGATGGCCTGCTCGACACGGATCCGCGCGGTCAGCGCGTGCTCGAGCTGCGCCACCGTGACCGCCAGCCTGGCCGCCTCGCCTTCCTCGCTGACCGGCCCCGTCTTGGGCGGCCCCGCAGGTGGTATTGGGGTTGGCGGCGGTGACCCGAGCTCGGCGGCCAGCAGGTCGGCCAGCACCATCGCGCTGGTCAGGTCGGCCGCTTGCTCGTCCCCGACCTGCCAGCCCTGCTCGGAACGGCGGACCACCAGCCCGTTGCTGTCGCTCGGCGTCTCCTCGGTCACTGTGCCACCTGTCTTGTCACTCGCACCACGGGCCGTTCGGAATATTCTTTTGATTCCTAACGAGCCGTGGTATTCCCCCTAGGAAAAAGTATCATCCGGTGCTGGCGGCCAGCTGGGCCTTGACCTGTGCGGCGGAGGGATTGACCAGCGCGGTGCCGTCGGGGAAGACCACCGTGGGCACGGTCTGGTTGCCGCCGTTGACCGACATGACGAACTCCGCCGCGGCCGGGTCGCGCTCGATGTCGACCTCGGCGATCTCGATGCCCGCCCGGGCCAGCTGGTTCTTGAGGTTCCGGCAGAAGCCGCACCAGGACGTGGTGTACATCGTCAGCTGACCGGACACTCGGGCCGCCTCCTTGGAATCGTTCGATATGACCTGGTTGCTGTAACACCGGCGCGGACCCTGACCTTCCCGCCGCCTTCCCGCCGCCCCGGATGCGGCAGGATGAGGCAGATGGCGGACGCGGTGCTCGGGACCTCAGACGCGCTGCTGGCCGGGCTTGATCCGGAGCAGCGCGAGGTGGCCCTGGCCACCCGCGGGCCGGTATGCGTGCTGGCGGGCGCGGGCACAGGCAAGACCCGGGCCATCACCTACCGGATCGCGTACGCGGCCGCGGCGGGCATCGTCAACCCGGCCCATGTGCTGGCGCTGACCTTCACCGTCCGGGCGGCCGGGGAGCTGCGCGGCCGGCTCAGGCAGCTAGGAATCGCCAGCCCCGCTCACCCCGCCAGCCCCGCCAGTCCCGTTCACCTCGCTCACCCCGCTCACCCCGCCAGCCCTGCTCACCCCGAGAGCCTTGCCTACCCTGACAGCCCCAGTGACTCCGGCAGCCCACAGGGTCCCAGCAGCCTCAGTTGGCCCGGTGACCTCGGGGGTCTCGGTACCGGGCTGGTGCGGGCGTCCACCTTTCACGCGGCCGCGCTGCGTCAGCTGAGGTACTTCTGGCCGCGGGTGATCGGCGGCCGGCCGCCGCAGCTGATCGACGCCAAGGGCCCGCTGGTCCGCGAGGCGGCGAAGCTGGCGCACGTCCGGCTGGAGGGCGGCCCGGGTAAGGGGGCCGCCGTGGCCGACGCGATCGCGGAGATCGAGTGGGCCAAGGTGACCCAGGTCCGCCCCGACGGCTATCCGCAGGCCGCCGTGGCGGCGGGCCGGTCGCCGGCCAGCGGGACCGCGGACCTGGCCGCGGTCTACGCCGCCTACGAGCAGCTGCGGCGGGACCGTCAGCTGATCGACTTCGAGTCCGTGCTCGAGCTGACCGCCGCGATCTTGACTGAGGACCGGGTCGCGGCGGATCAGGTGCGCGATATCTTCAGGTACTTCGTGGTGGATGAGTACCAGGACGTGAACCCGCTGCAGAAGCTGCTGCTCGACGCCTGGCTCGGTGACCGCGACGAGCTGTGCGTGGTCGGCGACCCGAACCAGGTGATCTACTCCTTCACCGGCGCCACGCCGTCGTACCTGACCGGTTTCGCCGCGGAGTTCCGCGGCGCCACCGTGGTCAGGCTGCAGCGCGACTACCGGTCCACGCCACAGGTGGTGGCCGTGGCTAACCAGCTCGTCCGGTCCGGTGCGGCGCTGATCGCGCAGCGGCCGGCCGGGCCGCGCCCGGTGCTCACCAGGTACCAGGACGACACCGACGAGGCCGCCGGGCTCGCGGTCCAGGTCCAGGCGCTGCTCTCGATGGGCGTTCCGGTCCGGGAGATCGCCGTGCTGGTCCGGGTCAACGCCGACACCGAGCGGTTCGAGCTGGCGCTGGCGCAGGCCGGCGTGCCGTACGTAGTCCGGGGAGCCGAGCGGTTCTACGAACGGCCGGTGGTGCGCCAGGCACTGGTGCTGCTGCGCGGGGCCGCCCGCGGCGAGGCGGCCGGCGTGGGCCGGGACGAGACGGCAGGTCCGGGGGGTTCCGGGGGTTCTGGGGGTTCTGGGGGTTCTGGGGTTTACGGCGGTGACCGGTTGCCGTCCTCGGTGCGCCATGTGCTGACCGGGATGGGCCTGAACCCCAACGCGGCCGGGCCGCCGGGGGGCGGCGGCCCGGCGGCGCGGGAACGCTGGGAGTCGCTGGCGGCGATCGCCCAGCTCGCCGACGACCTGCACGCGCGGCGGCCGGACGCGACGCTGACCGACTTCTCGGCCGAGCTGGCCCAGCGCGCCGAGCTTGGGCAGGCGCCGGCCATCGACGGGGTGACGCTCGCCTCGATGCACGCGGCCAAGGGCCTGGAATGGGACGCGGTGCTGCTGCCCGGCCTGGTCGAGGGGCTCATGCCCATCGTGCACGCCCGGACGCCTGACGCGATCGAGGAGGAACGGCGGCTGCTCTACGTGGCGGTGACCAGGGCCCGCGAGCACCTGTACCTGTCCTGGTCCCCGGCCCGCGCGCCGGGCTCGCCGCCGGCCCGGGCCCGGTCGCGTTTCCTGGACGACGTGCGCCTGCGTTAGGGGAGACGGCGGTGATGCGAGATACTGCGCCGGTGACAGATTCCGCGCCGCGTTCGCCCGAGCTCGAGCGGCTCCTCGAGCTGCTCGACTTGGAGCAGATCGAGCTGAACATCTTCCGCGGCCGCAGCCCGGCCGAGCGGGTGCAGCGGGTGTTCGGCGGGCAGGTGGCCGGGCAGGCGCTGGTCGCGGCCGGACGGACCGTGCCCGCGCAC
>JBEKGC010000550.1:0-4262 GCA_050013055.1 Streptosporangiaceae bacterium | reverse complement strand
TTGCCGACCGATTGACCCAGGCGCCCGGCAAGTGGGCGCCCTTCCGGCCCCCGGCCCGGTGGCGTTGCGCGTACCCCACCCCGATCGCGACCGACCCGGTGGACCCATCATGACCGAGCTCCGGCCAACTGGCCGATCCCGGTAGGTATCTGCGCCCAACGAGAGAACTCGCGGACATATCGAGGAACACGCTTGCTCGGCTCGCCAGAGTCTCCCGTGAGCTACCTGACGCAGGTCGAGAAGGGGCAGGAGCAGCCGGCCCCTGAGGTGCTTACCGCGATTCGACGAATCTCGGCCTGATGCCCGCCGCGAAGGTCCGTGCGCTGCACAGCTGGCCCGGTCCCGCCAGCGAGGCGAGGCCAGCCGGGCGAAAGGGAGCGGTTCATCAGACCCGAATCCGCGAGTAGAGCGCCGGCTGTTATCGGCAACCAAGTAGATGATCTTGGAATGGTCCGGCCTGGTGCCTGCCCAGAGGCTGGCGATCCTGAACGACCCGTAACAATGTGGGGGCGTAGCTACTGCTCGACCCGAGTTAGGCCACGTTAGCGCGCAAGTCAACTGGCGCGGGCGATGACTTCGAGGGCGCATGCGAGTCACCAGGGGGTGGGCCGGCGGCGGTGATGGCGTACGGGCCGACCTGGATCAACCCAGACCGCCCAGCCCGCCGGAAAACGACGCCATGGCCACCGGCCGGGCACCGGCATCGAACACTGACGCTTCCGCGCCTTCCACACCGCGCCCCTCACCGTGTACCAATTGAGGACACGCCCGGCCGAGCCTCGGGAAAGGTCCGCTCCATGCACCTACACCATCCCGGCAGGACACCCGACACCGGCCAGCCGCGGCGCACCGCGGACCGCACCGCCACGCCCGCCCCGCGGCTGGCCGCACCGGTCCACCGCTACGCCGGCGACGGCGTGCCTGACAGCCCAGGCCAGCCTCTGGCCGCCCCGCTGACAGAAGACCCGCAGGCCCGCCTCGGCGGAGATTTCTGCTGGGTGCCCGTCCACACCGACCGCGCCGCCCGCGGCACCGTCAGCGGGCTGAATATCAGCGACCCCGGCGACCGCCCCGAGGCTGAAACCATCGCGCGACGCACCCTCAGCGGCCCCTCCCCACAGCACACAGCACACCGCCTGCCCCCTTCTCTGCCCCCTCCACCCGCCGCCCTCGGCACACGCGCTGCCATCCAGCGAATGCTCGCGGACGAGCCCGCCCGGCCGCTGGCACCTGTCCCGGCTCCGGCTCCGAAGCCAGCCCCCCTTGTCACACAGGCCGAGCTGGAGCGGGCGGCTGGCTTCCGGCATTCCTTCGCTCGCATCCCTGTCTTCTCCCCTGTTTCTGATGATCCCGGTGCGCAAGGAGGGATGCTCGGGCAGGCCCGGAACCAGTACGGCGCCGGATGCGGCGACCAGCAGACTGCACCAGGCCCGGTGCAGCGGTCCGCCGTCCACGACGTGCTGCGCGGCCCCGGCCAGCCCCTGGCCGCCCCGCTCCAGGAGGAGATGGAGGCCCGCCTCGACGCGGACTTCTCGCACGTGCGCGTTCACACCGACGCCGCCGCCCGCGCGTCCGCCGCCGAGGTCGGCGCCCGGGCCTACACCTTCGGCAGCCATGTTGTCATCGGCGACGGCGGCGCGGACAAGCACACCTTCGCCCACGAACTTGCCCACGTCATCCAGCAACCCCAAGGACCGGTCCCCGGCACCGATTCAGGGACAGGCCTGAAGGTCTCCGACCCGGGGGACAGGCTCGAAAAAGAGGCGGAGGCAACGGCGGCCCAGGTGATGGCAGGTCCGGCGCAGGCCCCCGCGGCCGGGCACCACCGCCCGGCATCAACGGCCATGGGTGCGACCGTCCAGAGGCTGGTCGTCGCACAGATCACCTCGCACGACGGTCAGAAAGTGGAGGACCTCAACATTGCGGGTCGCCCGGAATCGCCGTACACGGGCACCATGGGCGACCACTCCACCGCGTTCGCCGTCCAGGTGGAGGCGATCCGGCGCCGGGTCCTAGGCCGCGATCCGACCCAGGCCGCAAAGGAAATCGGGCAGCTGATCATCGAGGTGGGCGGCGCCCCCGCAGAAGCGGTCAGCTCACACGCCAGCGCCTTGACCTCGGCCACCACTTCCGCGGCGAACCCCCAGGGCCTGCCCGGCGCTCAACCTGACTTGATCGACAGGCTGCCGCCGAAGCACAAGGCGGCCCTCGAAAATACACGGAACCTTCTGCAGAAGGAATGCGACGAGTTCGCCAACGTTCCGGAACACATGAAGCTGCTGAAGATCCAGAAGATGATCGGCGACTTCCTCCACTATCGTGAGCTCATTCCGCTCACCACGATGAACGTCAAGGCGCTCTTCCCCGCCCTGGCCGGCAAGGGAAAGGGGGAGCCAGGGCACATCAAAACGCTCGCCGACCACGCCGACGGACAAAAGAAGGAGCCCGAGGCCCTGCAAGAGGCGGTCAAGGGTCTGCTGGACGGACAGGGTGTCGCTCTGGTCGCCACCGAGAGCGAGGCTTACAAACTCGAACAACTCGCTCCCGGGATCGACCCGGGTCTGAGTCAGGACGAGCGGGCCAAACTGATCGTGAAGCAGCACCTGATGTCCATCGATATGGCTTACCCTGGCCTCATCGCGCAGGCCTGGCCAAATGCAAACAAGGACACGCTCATCAGCAAGGCCACAGATGACCTCCTCGTCCCCTTGCGTGACCTGATCGAAAAGCGCAGGGAGAGCAACCGGGACTTTTACCGCGAACGGATCGCCGCGACTGATGAGCGCATACAGGCCCTCCAGAGTGAGCGACCAGACGGAAGAACCAAGAAAGCCCTGAAGGAATGGGAAGAAATTCGTCAGGACTTGGTCAAGGTCCTCGTGGCCAACGGCGGGGCACAACCACCGCCACCACAGGGACTACCAGCCAGACGGACGAGACAGGCGCCGGGACGCTACGGGCCGTCATACCAGTACCCCGAGGAGCGGAAGGCGAAGGGGAAGGGGAAGGGGAAGGGGAAGGGGACGCAGTCGGGGCCGATGGAGATGGACATCGACAGCGAAGGCGTCGATCCGGGGGATCGGACGAGCCAGGAGGCGGACGAGACCGAGGAAGAAGCAGTCGAGGCAGAATCGCGCAAGCAGTCCCTCACTTCGCAGATCCAACTCGCCGAAAACGGCAGGATCGTAGGATTCGAGTCGGCGGGCCGCAGTCCTTCGCCCTTCGGATCGCAGGGGATGGGTGCGCACACCACGGCGTGGACGGTCCACCTCGATGTCATCCGCCGCACGATCCTGAACCAAAAAGTGCCGGACGCGATCACAAAACTGCAAGCTCTCAGCAACGAAGCCCGAGCAACGAGAACCAAGATGGAGGGGGCAGGTTTTGAGGTGGTGGACGAGCAGCACCAGACGAACCTCAAGAACTCGCTTGGCAAGCTGACGTCCGACATCAAGGCGGCTGACAAGGCTGCGCCCCAGGCGCAGCCGATCCTGCTGCAGCAGGCCATCAATTCTCTGCTCACCTATATCAACTACATTCCAGGAGCGACCATCGTAGCCGCTGACACTGGCGGCAAGAACGAGGGAAGAATCCGAAGGCAACTACTCGCGCACGAGCAGAGTAGCGAGAAAATCCTGACGAAGAAGGAATTGAGAGCGAATCTGCTCGGCCTCCTCGATCTCAAGGGAGTGGGGGACGACAAGAAACGGTTGGCCTTGCTCGAGAACCATCTGAAGCTGGTCGAGACTGCCTACCCCAAGTCCTGGGCGGACTCCGGACTTGGTGGCGGCGACCCTACGGCGGTGCTTGAGGAGTGGGTGAAGACCACCGGGAAAAAGGACTGAACCTGCGGATGGATCAGCCGGTCTGGGCTCGATCCAGCGGCTGACCGCCAGGGCGGCGAGCACGATGGTCATGTGGGCCTCGATCGAGTCGCGCAGGCCTCAGCATCGATGTCTACGCCGCCACCGAGGCCCTGCGCCAGGATCGCCCCGGCCCCGACGTGCACCTCCCCGAGGATCACCGCGGAGCGGGCGATCTCCGGCTCGGGCTGGTCAACGAGCATCTGGTTGAAGCTCACGGCGTTCTCACCGTTCTCCTGGCCGTTCGGGCGTCCGGCGGGTCAGCTTGGTGCTTACTCGGGCGGCGGGTCACGGGCTCCTTTCGGCTCCTTTCTGGCGCACTGCCGCGGCGGCCTGCCGTGCCGCCACGAGGATCGGATCCCACACCGGGGAGAACGGCGGGGCGTACGCGAGGTCCAG
>JBEKGC010000549.1:0-4265 GCA_050013055.1 Streptosporangiaceae bacterium | reverse complement strand
GCGAGCACCGCGGCGGCGAGCGCGAACGCGGCGATCACCTGCAGCAGGAACAGCCAGCCGATCGTCGGTATGGACCGGTACCCGGTCAGGTACAGGTCGAGATGGATCGCCGCGGTCGCGGCTAGCAGCCCCGCCCCGGCCAGGCGGAGCGACGTCCGCAACATGGGCCTCATACCTTGGTATACGTATCGCGGCGTGCCCGGGTTCACGCTCCGTAGCTAGAGACGGACGTGGCCGCGTACTGCCGCCATACGCCGAGCACGCCGTAGTGGCGGCCGACCGGCAGCTCACCACGGCGAACGGCCGCAGCCGATGCCTGTAATCCGCCTGCTATCACCCCCGACCAACTTCCGGGTGCACCCGCTTAGCTCGTCCAGCGAGCAAAAAGACAGCACCAGCGTCACTTACCGGCAGACGGGCGGACGCGCCGCCAGCGGCTGGCCGCGCTGCGGCGGCGGCGCCCAGCACACCGAGGCCCTGGACCGCTCAAGGTGCTGTGGCGGTAAGGATTTCGTCATCCCATCCAGCCGGTGAACCGCAGCCGTTCCGGCTCCGTGTTACGTAATAAGGATCGGTCTAGCTGGCCGGCGGGCGCTCTCACCGCAGTATGCCAGCCTCATTTTCGCGTGCAGCCCCGCTGGGGCTGACCGGAGGAGGATCACGGTGAGACGAACAACGAGAGCGGCGCTCACGCTCGCGGCCATGATGAGTACGGTGGCGGCGCTCGCGGTGGCGGCCGCGGGCCCGGCGTCGGCGACTTACCGGCCGCCGAGCATCCGGCTAGTGTGCGGCGGCACCGTGGAAGGCAGCGTCTGCGTGCTGCCTCCCGGAGTCACCACCGCGCCGAACAACTACTCCGCGGCCATCGCGGTGAGCAAGACCGGCACCGCTGGCGCCACCGTCACCTTCGCGGTGACCGCGGGCAGCCTCCCGCCCGGCCTGACCATGCCCGCCGGGTCCGGGTCCGGCACCGTCATCACCGGAAACCCGGCCAAGGCCGGAACGTTCAACTTCACCGTCAAGGCGACCGACGGCGGCCTGACCGCCACCCTGGCCTACCAGATCACCGTCACCGTGCAAGGACCCCCGGACCAACTGCTATGCACCGCTGCCAATGGCAGCTACCTGAGCAGCGGGACCTGCGTGCTGCCCGACGCCACTCTCGGCGTGCCTTATCAAGGGCACCTGGTCACCAGCCACAACGCCGGCGGCACGCTCAGCATTGTCGCCGGCGCCCTGCCCGCCGGGCTGACCCTGCCCGCCACCTTCGGGGCCGCGGGCGACACCGTCGGCGGTACCGTCACCCAGCCGCTGGGCGAGTACAACACCTACACCTTCACCGTGCAAGGCACCGGCGACCAGGGCCAGCCCCTGTACCAGCCCTACCAGATCACCGTGGACCCGGACCAGCCGCTGGCTGTGGGGTTGCCTGCTGAAGGATCCACCCTCGCCCCGGGGATGGTCGGCGGGGCCTTCGCCGTCGACTTCTTCCTCAGCGGCGGGGCCGCGCCCTACACCTGGTCGGTGGCATCCGGATCGCTGCCGCCCGGGCTGGCGCTCACGAGCCCCTACGCTACCTCGGGCGATAACGACAGCCAGCTGTCCGGCACGCCTGCCACCGCCGGAACCTACACCTTCACCATGCGGGTCAGCGACTACGACGGCCAGCGGGCCACCCAGCAATTCAGCCTCACCGTCGATCCGCCGCTGCAGATCACCCCCGCCACGCTTCCGGCCGGAACCGTTGGCGTTAAATACAGCCACAACCTCCCCGCCCAAGGCGGCGCACCCCCGTACACCTGGTCCGTCGTCAACACCATCAACGAGCTCCCGCCCGGCCTCACCCTCGATACCACTGCGCCGGACTTCAACAACGTCCTGACCGGAACGCCGACCCAGGCTGGCACCTTCAGCTTCCCCATGCAGGTGCAGGACTCGCAGGACAACACGGTGAGCGGGACGCTGGCTATCACCATCAATCCGTAAAAGCCGAGCGACGGCCGCGTCCCAGCAGCCGTGTATAGGAGCGGGGCTCTAGCCCACCCGGCAGCGATGGGTATCGCTTGCCAGTACAGCGGCAGCCACGCGGGAACGCCCCGGCCGTAACCCAAGAGAGCAGGTCACGGCCGGGGCCTGGCGTTTACCTGACTGGCGACCTTAGTAGCCGCCATGCCCAGAACGTCGGCAAACGGGTCAGCGTGACGCCGCTCCCGCTCCGGGATGCAACGGGATTGCTCCGGGGCCCGCGGCGGGCACCTCACTACGCCGATATCAGCAGCAGCACACGGGGCGTTCCGCTGCGCCGTCTCCCAGGCCGGCATTCACCCAGGCGCCTGGTTCCAGCCCGGTCACCGTTCCTCGGCCGCCTCCACGCGCTGGTGTGGACCGGCCTGGCCGCTAGCAGCGGCGTGATTTGCATGGTCGTCAACAACTCGCTTGTGTTCGCCGCCGTCGAGGGGTCCGATCCCTCCGCCCGGCTCCGCCTGCTGGTTTTTAGCCACGACGCGCTCTATAACGACGTGGCCGAGCTGAGCCTCGAAGTGCTGACCGCCTGGGCCAGGCATTATCCTCAGCGCGGCCCATCGGGAAGACTATGCAGTCCGGCCGTAACACTTTCACGATCGAATATCTCGATCTGCTCGTCAAGTTCCCGGGCCTACACCGAGCCGCGGAAGACCGGGGCGTGCAGTTCCGTCCGGACCCGGACAAGACGCCGCGGGATGGCGTCGATGCGCTTGCCCGAAGGAAGCGACAGCACCGGGCCGAGAGCTGCTGAAGCGGCCTCGATCCCGCCTACGCGAAGGCGGCCCTCGGCCAGGTTGATGCGTGCCAGTGCTTCCATCCCGTAGCCGTGCGTCTCGCCAGGACCGGGACCGGCCGCGTATAGCTCCGCCGCACGCTCAAGCACAGTGGCCGCGGGCGTCCCGGCATAGAGGCCGACCTCGCTGAACGCCTTGTCGTGCGAGTCCGTGATGAGTTGATCGAACTCCGTGCTGGTGGCGGCCGCGGCCAGCGAGAGCTTCGGTGATGACAGTGGGATCGTCGTGACGTCTTTGGTTGTGGAGACGGGTGCCGATCGCGGTGTACAGCGGTCCGAGGACGCCGCGGCCACCATGCTCGGCCGCCGCCGCGCAGACCCGCACTGGACCCCATGCCTTCGTCATCAGGTTCCGGTAGTCCTCGCTGAGTCCGTTGCCGTCGCGCTGGACGAGGTTCAGGTAGGCCAGCGACATGATCCGCCAGTCGGCGGGCGCCGGCCGGACCTGCTCGACCTCCAGGAGCCAGCGCGAGGTGATCCACGCCCAGGGGCACAGCAGATCGACCCAGAACGGGACCTCGGCACGGCCCGGCTGTTCCTTGATCATCAGGATGAGCACCGTCCTATCTCAGACCGGTTGTGCCTATGCCCTCCTGCCGGAAGGCTCGATGCCGAACAATCCGCCTTGGACGGGCATGTTGCACCTGGCCGTCCGCCCCGCGATTTTCACCAGGGCCGCGAGATCGCTGAGCTGGGCATTCTCGTCCGCGGCGCTAATGAGCCGGAAGAACACCTGCGCAGTGACGTCGGCGTCGGCGTGGGCCCGGTGGCGATCCGCCGAGCTCGGTGCCCACGAACTGCCTGAAGGGGGCGAGCGCACCGAAGTCCGCGACGAAGCCGGGCTCCTGCAGGGAGGAAGCGGTGAGGATGACTTCGGCCTCGTAGCCGTGCCCGTGCTGGCGGGAGCACTTGTGCCCGGGCGGCAGCCCGGAAAGCCGGTGGCCCGCCTCGAAGTCGAAGGTCTTGCCGATGGTGAAGGTACCGGATGGCATCGGAACGGAGCGGAAGTCCGCGTTTGTCCCTGAGAGTCAGTGACAGGCCGGCGTCGGGCCGGCTGCCAGTGAAAGTGATTCCGCGACGGCCGGACAGGGGTCAGCCTGACCGAAGGCGAAACCGTTAATCTGCATTGAGACGAGCACACACCGTCATGGCCACGCCGGCAATGAGGCCGGCCGATTCACCAGCGATTCAAGACGACCGGAGGCCCGGTGCCTGACAGCCTGGGACCAGCGCTCCGCGAGGCCCGCAGGTACTCCGGCCTGTCTTTCCGCAGGTTCGCCCGGCAGGCCGGATTCTCCGAAAGCCATCTGCGCAGCGTGGAAAACGGCCACCGCTGTCACCGTGCAAGGCCCGCCGGACCAGCTGCTGTGCCACGCTGCCAACGGCAGCTTCCTGGTCAGCGGGGCCTGCGTGCTGCCCGACGCCGTCCTCGGCCAGCCTTACCAAG
>JBEKGC010000548.1:0-5213 GCA_050013055.1 Streptosporangiaceae bacterium | reverse complement strand
GCAACCGCGCCGCGAGTTCCGGCCATCGTGCTACGGCAACCCAGTTAAACCAGTGCTCGACGAAGTACCGGGCTGGAAGCAGGCTGTACTCATCCCGCGCGCGGGCAGTCGCCGCCGTCCAGCCGGCCTCGAACCTCGCCAGAGCCGCCGGGTCCAGACGCGCCACGACCGCACGGATTGCCGCAGGCTCGCGATCCGGCAGCGGCACGACCGGCTGCTCCCCGGATATCGGCAGGTGGCTCATGAAACCGATGCTAACGTACCCCTCGGACAGTCGGCGGGCTTCAAGCCGGCTCAGGGTGTGCGACACATTCACGGGGGTTCTGGATTGAGGCTGGCTGCGGACTGACCGGCCCTGGACACCCTGTTCCTCGCCGCGCCGGTAACCAATAAGGACAGCGGGCCGCCGCCCGCGGTCCCCGTGAGCCCCGCCCGCCCATCCTGCACGCCCGTGCTGCCTACCGCCGGTGAATCCCGCCCTTTGCCTGATCCCGGGGCGATCCACTTCGCGTAACGTCGGTTGAAGTTCGGGCCGTGGCACTGGGACCACCGGCCGTTCGGGTAATCAATTGTCCTGAACGGACATGGGTATCACGGTCCGTACCCGGGGACTGTCCGGGGGAAGAGGCCTAGGTCAGGGGATCCCGCCGACGTGCTGGCGGAACCCATGGCGGGGCTGCGGGGTGTGGGGGTGCGGCCGACCGTGGCGGGGCCAGGGTACCGGCCAGGTAGTTCACGGGCGCGATCGCATGGCCCCGGGGGCGACTGTGAATTGGCGCCCAACCTGAGCCCGCGTTCCCCCGCGCAGGAGGTCCCCTGTGAATGCGACAGACCAGATCGACGGTTCGGTGCTGCTGACCGGGCACTCCTACGCCGGCGTAGTCATCACCAACGCCGCGACCAGCGCCTCAGGCAGAAATTCACCGGCAAGTACGTGCACCGGGTCAGCTACTGACCGCTGAAAATCACGTCGCCATCGCAAACAGTTAGGAGAAGAAGATGCCCGCCCAAGACAACACCATCCGCCCGTTCAAGGTTGGCTTTCCGGACGAGGAGGTTGCCGAGCTGCGCAGGCGCGTAAGCGCGACCAGGTGGCCCGAGCGCGAGACGGTCACCGACGACTCGCAGGGCGTGCGGCTCGCGATGATGCAGGAACTCGCGCGCCACTGGGGGACAGACTACGACTGGCACTGCTGCGAGGCGAAACTGAACGCCCTGCCGCACTTCATGACCGAGATCGACGGGCTTGACATTCATTTCATCCACGTTCGGTCCCCGCACGAGGACGCGCTGCCGCTGATCGTCACACACGGGTGGCCTGGCTCGGTCATCGAGCAGCTGAAGATCATCGAGCCGCTCACCAATCCCACCGCGCATGGCGCGAGCGCGGCGGACGCGTTCCACCTGGTGATTCCGTCCCTGCCGGGTTACGGGTTCTCCGCCAAGCCGACCACTACCGGCTGGGATCCGGCCCGGACCGCCCGGGCCTGGGTGGAGCTGATGAAGCGCCTCGGATACGCCCGGTTCGTGGCGCAGGGCGGCGATTGGGGTGCGGCCGTTACGCAGACGATGGGTATCCAGGCCGCACCGGAGTTGCTCGGCATTCACTCCAACATGGCCGGGACCGCCCCAGCCGCCATCAACAAGGCGGTCCAGCGCGGCGACCCGCCGCCGCCGGACCTCTCAGCCGAGGAGAAAGACGCGTACGAGCAGCTGAGCACCTTCTACGCCAAGCACGTGGCCTACGCCCAGATCATGACCACGCGCCCGCAAACGTTGTACGGACTCGCGGACTCACCCATAGATCTCGCCGCGTTCATGCTGGACCACGGCGACGGTACCGGCCAGCCCGGGCTCGTGGAGCAGGCCTTGCGGGGGGACCCGGTGGGCGCCCTGACCCGCGACGACCTCCTCGACAACATCACGCTGTACTGGCTGACCAACACCGGTGTTTCCTCGGGCCGCCTGTACTGGGAGAACAAGGCGGACTTCTTCGACGCCAAGAACATCACGATCCCGTTTGCCATCAGCGTCTTCCCCGATGAGCTCTATCAAGCCCCGCGCAGCTGGGCCGAGCGCGCGTACCCCAACAACCTCATCCACTACAACAGACTCGACCGGGGCGGGCACTTCGCCGCCTGGGAACAGCCGGACCTGTTCGCCGCCGAGATGCGGGACTCCTTCCGGACACTGCGCTAGCCACGCAGAGGCGGACGGTGCCGAGTCTGGGCGCCGTCCGCCGCAGACCTAGCCCGGACTGGCGTGCGTCGTGGCTATACACCGGGCGGGCCAGGGATACCACGGGCGCGACGGGTCAAGCCAGAGCGAAAAGTGAACCTTAGTTACTCCACTGCGGTGGACCGGAGAGAGGGAGCTCCTTCGTTGAAGATCATCTCGATAGCGCGGCTGAGGACACGCCGCGCTGCCTTCGCCGCGGTACTGGTTAGTGCCGCGGTTGCCTTCCCGCTGGCGTTTGTTCCGGCGAGCGGGGCGGCCGCTTCCATCGCCGCCGGGCCAAGGCCCACGATCGTCTTGGTTCATGGCGCCTATGCCGACGGATCAAGCTGGGACGCGGTGGTCAGCCGCCTGCAGCGGGACGGGTACACGGTTGACGTCCCGCCTAACCCGCTTGAGGGCCTGTCCTACGACTCGGCCACCTTGCGGGATTACCTGGACACGATCTCGGGTCCGGTCATCCTGGTCGGGCACTCTTACGGCGGTTCCGTCATCACGGACGCCGCGACCGGCGATCCGAATGTGAAGGCGCTGGTTTACGTGGACGCGCTCGCGCCAGACCAGGGCCAGACCGCGGCGCAGCTGATCAACGCGGTACCAGGTTCCTGCGTGGGCTCGGCGAACCTGATCCTGGTGCCATTCCCGGGTGCCCCGGCCGGCGTCGAAGACGCCTACCTGAAGCCGGGTGTCTTCGGTTCCTGCCTGGCGAACGGATTGCCGGCCAGCGAGGCCAGGGCACTCGCCGCGACCCAGCGGCCGCTGAGCACCGCCGCGTTTACCGAGCCGAGCGGCGTGCCTGCCTGGAAGACCATCCCGTCCTGGGCGGTGATCGGTACTGCGGATCACGCAATTCCGCCCGCCGAGCAGCTCACGATGATGAAGGCGGCGCACGCGCACATCACTGAGATCGACGCGCCCCACTTGTCGATGATCGCCGATCCCGGCGCCGTGACCAAGATCATCCTCCGAGCCGTCCACGCCACTACCTGATCAGCATGGCTGGTGCCAGCCCACCTGCCGACGGCTGGCACCAGTCACCCTGCCCCGGAGGGGATCTCCATGTCCGACAGGCCGCGGCCGCACCGCCAGCCATCGCCCCGCCGGCTGTTCGCGATCGCCGTCGCGGCCGCCGTGGTCGCTTTCATCATCACGCTTTCGTACGGCTTCGCCGATCACGCCCCCGCACCGCACGGCGTGCGGATCGCCGTGGCAGCACCGGCAGACGTCGTGCACGGGCTGACTGCCGGGCTCGCGCATGCGGCCCCAGGCGGCTTCACCGTCGTGGCCGCGTCGTCCGCGCGCGCAGTGACCGACAGTGTGCTCGCGCAGTCGGCGGCCGGCGGCCTGTACACCGGCGCGGCCGGCCCCGTGACGATCGTGACGGCGGGCGCGGCGGGATCGAGCCAGCAGCAGGCGATCACGGCGGCGCTCACGGCCGCAGCGACTGCGCTTCACCGCCAGGCCCGCCCCCTCGACGTCGCGCCACTGCCAGCCAGTGACCACGCGGGCCTGTCCGCCTTCGTCTTCGAGCTCGGCCTGCTCATCCCGAGCGTGCTCGGGAGCATCGGCCTGTTCCTACTCGGCAGGCCCTTCCGGCTGTGGTGGCGGGTCACCGCCGCGGTCCTGTTTGCCCTGCTGGCCGTGTGCGGGAGCGTACTCGCGCTCGACACGATCTTCGGCGCCCTGACCGGCGCGAGCGCCGCGCTGATCGGCGTTGGCTTCCTCGGCTCGTTTACGTTCGTGGCCTTCGTCACCGCCTGCCAGGCGGTCACCGGGCTGCCGGGAACCGGCCTGGGCGCGCTGATCTTCGTCTTCGTCGGGAACGCCTTGTCCGGCGGGACGGTGTCGTTCGCGTTCCTGCCCGATGGCTTCCGCCAGGTCGCGCCATGGCTGCCGACGTGGTGTACCTCCCCGACAGCAACCTGGACCATCCGCTGCTCGTCCTCGGGGTCTGGCTAGCCGGGTCGCTGGCCGTGCTGGCCTACGTGGACCTGCTGCACCTGGCCGAACGCCGCGACGCACCGGAACAGGAGGCCGAGATCTACGCGACGTCGGGCACGGCGCACCTGCGGCGGCGGCGCGCCCGCCGGCGAGCGGCGGCGGTCAATCGGGGTTTACTCACGGTCGGTCGCGGTGACCCCGGCATCGCGCCTGAGCTGATCGGCAGGGCGGCAGACCGCTAATTTGACCTTGACCCTGGGGGAAGCCGCACAGTCTGGGGAGCCGGGCGTCGGCCCGGCACGAGGGAGCCGTCCGTGGACCTGATGAGCATCGGTGAGTTCGCCAGGCTGTCCCGCCTGTCGCCGAAGGCGCTGCGTCTGTATGACGAGCTGGGGCTGCTGCCGCCCGCCCAGGTCGATCCGGACTCTGGTTACCGCTGGTATGCCGCCGGTCAGCTGGACAACGCTCGGCTGGTCGCGTCGTTGCGCCAGATCGGAGTGCCGCTGGCGCAGATCCGGCTGATCCTCGGCCTGGAGCCGGAGGCCGCTGCGGCGCAAGTCGGCGCTTACTGGTCAGGGGCTGAAGCCGATCATGCTGCCCGCCGGGACCTGGCCGGCCACCTCGTTGACCGCCTGACTGGGAAGAGGAACGTCATGTACGAGGTCAAGGTCCGCGATATCCCCGCCCGCAGCCTGCTCTGCCTGCTGCGGCATGCCAGCACCGAGCAGGAAGTCTGGGACCTGGGCAAGGAGGTCATCGGCATGCTCAGGGCCCAGCCGACGCCGCGGGTAGACGGCGTCGCCGGGGCCGCGTTCCTGATCTACTACGGGGAGGTGAACCAGGACAGCGACGGCCCGGTGGAGTTCTGCTGGCCGGTGCCGCAGGACCTGGCCGGCCAGCTCGCCGCCAGTTTCCCCGAACTCACCCTGCGCACCGAGCCTGCGCACCAGGAGGCCTACATTCACCTGGGCCAGGACCAGGTGACGGTGGAGCAGTCGCAGCTCGACTCGGCCATGGGGGCCTGGGCGGCCGAGCAG
>JBEKGC010000547.1:0-5480 GCA_050013055.1 Streptosporangiaceae bacterium | reverse complement strand
GCAGGTCACGTTCGCCCCGCTTCCAGTCACCCTTACAGCCCCGAACCTGGCGACAACGATGGGCCGTTGTTGTCGCTGGGACGACAACGATGGGCCGTTGTTGTCGTTCGCGAGCGGGAGCAGGGCGGTATGGGTGTGCAGGGCGGGGCGGGCGGGACGGCGGGGGCGCGGGCGGGGGGCGCGGGACGGCGGGGGCGCGGGCGGGGTTCGCGGGACGGCGGGGGCGCGGGCGGGGGGCGCGGGACGGCAGGGGCGCGGGCGGGCAGCCGTCGCCGGGCACCAGCCTTCGCCGTGCTTGGTACCGCGCGAACGCTGGTTGATAGAGCACTAGGCACCGTGCCCTGGGGCTGCTCTCCGGTCTGATCAGGCCGGCGCCGCCGGGCGGACGGCCCGCCAGGCGTGCTGGCGTCTGCGCATGCCAACCGCGCTGACGATGCCCGAGACGCCGATGATGCAGCCTACGGCCGCGGCGATCACCAGGCCGGCCGTCGTGCTGTCGGTGACATAGGGCGAACCCGGAAGCTCCGCGTACCCGGGATCGGCGGGATCGACGAGGATGGAGATGACCTGTCCGGGTGCATAGGAGACGTTGCCAGGGATGTTGACGACGGTGCTGGCCTGTCCGGAAACCGGCGTCTGGAGCGAGACCGTGACCTTGGCGAAATACGAGGTGGAGTACCTACCGCTTGAGTCATAGTTCGCCACGCTCCGCACCGTCGCGGTGCCGGCGATCCCGTTGGCCTGCGTATAGGTGGACCGGTCGGCTTCTGAGTGGGTGCTGACCGCGAAGCAGGCCGCCGCGATACCGATGCCAAGGAACACGATCGCGCTGATCAGCGTCGATACCGGTCCGTACCGGCGGCGCCGCGGTGTCCGCAAGCCGACGGGCATGGTGTTGCGTGCCGTGCTCAGCCCGAGCGCGATCTTTCCGGACGGGAAGCCGCGCAGGCGGTGCTCGAAGTGGATGGCGACGGCGGCGCATGCGATGGCGAGGGCGAACCAGGGCACCGCCAGCAGGATCGTCTTCGTCCCCTGCGGCTCGCTGCTGTCATGGATGACGCCGAACCCGGCGAGCAGGGCGTTCCCGCCGACCGCCACGAACAGCAGGAAGCCCAGCCCGGCGACGACCACCCAGCCGATACGCCGCCCTTTGAGCCGGCTTTCCAGCAAGTCGTGGCTATACACGGCACTCCCTCGGTCATCGGGCCCCCGGCCATCCCCGGGCAACATCCTCGTCAGGTCCTATGACCACTCGCCACCTATTCCGCCACATTGTCCCGTGACGGACAGATTGCGTCAGGGCGCACGTGCTTCTGAGTTGGGCAGCGGCCGTCACGGAGAAGCCGAGCTATGCTGTGCAGGCATCGGCGGCCGGGAGGTGCCGGGTGATCACAGGACCGGAAGAGGGAGCAGCGGCAGGCCGCGGCGCCCTGCGGGCATCGCACGCCGACCGCGAGCAGGTGATCGATACGCTCAAGACCGCTTTCGCGGATGGCCGGCTGGACAAGGACGAACTCGACGCGCGGGTGGGCCAGGCACTCGCCGCGCGGACCTGCGCGGAACTCACCATGGTCAGCGGCAGGCCGCCCGGGCCGTGGCAGCCGAGCGTCACGGCGGCACAGGACCTGAGCCCGCTCCCCCCGGCACCGGCACCACCCGGACCCGCGCTAGCCTGCGGGTCGACCGGTCCCGCCGGGACCGGGTTGCGCCCGTGCGGGAACGGTCCCCCGGTGCTTGCGCCAGGCCCACGCCGGGCATGGCGTGAGCCGCGCGACCGCCGCTGGCACGGTCAGCGGCGGCCTACGGGGACCGGCTGAGATGGCCCGCCTGACGGCGGAGCCGATCCCGGTACCGGGGGCAGCCGCGGGGATCGTGGCGTCGAGGTTCACCAGCTAGGTCTTGTCCAGGTATTCGGCCTGGACGCCGAGGAGCTCCTCGATCGCCTCGCGGAGCGCCGGGTGGCCGGCCAGGTTCGGGTCCGCGGAAACCACCGCGCTGGCCTCCTCCCTGGCCCAGCCGATCAGGTCCTCGTCGGCCAGCAGCCGGAGCAGCCGCAGGCTGGACTGCCGGCCGGCCTGCGCGGCCCCGAGCACGTCGCCTTCGCGGCGCTGCTCCAGGTCCAGCCGGGACAGCTTGAACCCGTCGAGGGTGGCCGCGACCGCCTCAAGCCGCTGCCGCGCCGGGCTGGCCGGAGGCGCCTCGCTGACCAGCAGGCACAGGCCAGGCGCGGCGCCGCGGCCGACCCGGCCGCGGAGCTGGTGCAACTGGGATACGCCGAACCGCTCGGCGTCCATGACGACCATGACGGTCGCGTTCGGCACGTCGACGCCGACCTCGATCACCGTGGTGGCGACCAGCACATCGATCTCGCCCGCGGAGAACTCCCGCATCACCCGGTCCTTCTCCTCCGGGTGCAGGCGGCCGTGCAGGATGCCGAGCCGCAGCCCGGCCAGCGGGCCCGCGTCCAGCGCCGCGGTCACGTCAAGCACCGCCAGCGGCTGCGGCCGGCCATCGGCCGTCCCGCGCGGGATGCCGCCCGTCATGCCCGCCGCACCGAAGCCGTCCGCGCCGAATTCCTCCGGGCGGCCGGAACCCAGTCCGCCAGAGCCCGGACTATCCGAATCCGGACTATCCGAATCCCGACTGCCCGACGCTGGACTGTCCGTATCAGAACTGTCCGTATCAGAACTGTCCGTATCAGAACTGTCCGAATCCGGGCCGTCGCCGATGCGCGGGCACACCACGTACGCCTGCTGGCCCCGGCTGACTTCCTCCCGCACCCGCTCCCAGGCCCGCTCGAGGAACCTGGGTTTGTCCGCCGCGGGCACTACGTGGCTGGCGATGGGCGAGCGGCCCGCGGGCAGCTCGGTCAGCGTCGAGGTCTCCAGATCGCCGTAGACGGTCATCGCGACCGTCCTGGGGATCGGCGTCGCCGTCATGACCAGGACGTGCGGGCGGTTGTCGGCCGCCTTGGCGCGCAGCGCGTCCCGCTGCTCGACGCCGAACCTGTGCTGCTCGTCGATGACGACCAGGCCGAGATCGGCGAACTGGACCTGCTCCTCGAGCAGAGCGTGCGTCCCGATCACGATTCCGGCGTCGCCGGTGAACACGTCGGACAGCGCCGAACGCCTGGCCGCGGCGCCCACGGACCCGGTCAGCAGCGCCACCCCTGTGGCGTGCTCCGCCGCGCCGAGCTGACCGCCCGCGGCCAGCGGGCCGAGCATGTCGGTGACCGAACGGTAATGCTGCTGGGCGAGCACCTCGGTCGGCGCGAGCAGCGCCGCCTGGCCGCCCGCGTCGACCACCTGGAGCATGGCCCTGATCGCGATCACCGTCTTGCCCGAGCCCACCTCCCCCTGCAACAGCCGGTGCATCGGATAGGCACACGCGAGCTCGGCGGCGATGGTCTGCCCCACCGCGACCTGCCCCGCGGTCAACGTGAACGGCAGCCGGGCGTCGAACTCGGCGGCGATGCCGCCGTCGATGCGCGGCCGCGGCATGGCCGGCATGGCCGCGGCGGCCAGCCGCCGCTGCGCCAGCGCGGCCTGCAGCAAGAAGGCCTCGTCCCACTTGAGCCTGGCCAGGGCCCGCTTCCGGTCGGCCTGATCGAGCGGCCTGTGCACCGCGCGGATCGCCTCGGCCCGCCCGGCCAGCTGGTAGGAGTCCCTAAGGCTGGCCGGCAGCGGATCTTCCCCGACATCCAGGGTGTCAAGCACGGTCTTGACCGACTTGGCGATCCGCCAGGAAGGGACCCTGGCGCTGGCCGGGTAGACCGGGATCATCTCGGTGGCGAACTCGGCGGCCAGCTCCGGGGTCAGGTCCGCGTTGGGCGGCGCCCCGGGCAGCATCTCGCACTCCGGGTGGACGAGCTGGCGGCGGTTGCGGAAGCTGGAGACGGTGCCGGCGAACATGCCCACCACGTCGGGGCGGAGCACGCGGCGGTACTGGTGGATGCCGGAAAAGAATGTCAGCACCAGCTTGGCGCGATCGTCGGTGACGATCACCTCCAGGCGGCTGCGGCGGCCCTTGCCGGGCAGCGAGGGCAGCGGCATCTCGCTCACCGACACGACCCGGGCCAGCACCGTGACGTGGTCGTATGCAGGCCGAGGGACTCAAGGGCCTTACCGGTCTTGGGCCCAAGCACCCGGGCGAGCGGCTCGTGGAGCGTGGTCACACCTGGCAGCATAGAAGGGGCCGCCGACATTCGGGGCCCGGCTGGGGCTTGCTGACGGTAGTAATTGACGCCCACAACGTCGACGGGGTCGACCCGCTCGAACGGCAGCGCGCTGTAGCTGACCGGGCCGCCGTAGACGCGGCGTACCGAGGCGGCCGCCTCCGCCAGGAATGCGCGCAGCGGCTGCTGCCCGGAGAGCACGACCACCCCCGCGCTGTCGTATCACCGGCGCGGCTCGTCCTGGCCGGCCGCGACCATCTTCTGGATCGCCTGGCGGGTCACACCGAGCTCCCTGGCCAGATCGGCCTGCGAGAAGCCCTCGGCTAGCAACGCGTCGATCAGCCGGCGGCGCTGCCGGGACAGCTCCCGCGCCGCGCGGAAGTGCTCGATCGCGGCCGCGCGGACCTGCTTCAGCTCCTCCAGGAGGGCCGCGTGGGCCGCCGATTCGATGTGCTTGACCATGAGGCCATTATGACAACCCTGGGTTGTCGTGTCAACTAGGGGTTGTCATATGCGGTGCCAGCCCGGACGGGCCCCCGGCGAACCTGCGGGTTCGCGCGCCGGCCGGGACATCGGGTAGGCTACGACGGCTGCCTGATCCGCCGTTCGCGGACATGGCCCACCCGATGACACCCGTCACCCTAGTCAATGGAGCGAAACCGTGGCTTCCGTCTGCGACCTATGCGGCAAAGGGCCGGGCTTCGGCAATAACGTCTCGTTCTCACACCGCCGTACCCAGGCACGCCATGGTCGGCGGCACGCCCAAGCGGCTCAACGTGTGCACCTCCTGCATCAAGGCAGGCAAGGTCACCCGCCTGGCGCAGCGCTAGGCGAAGTGATCCCAGCCGGGGGCAAGCGGCCACGGCTCGGAGTCCACGACGACACAAGGACCCGGCGCCTGACGCGCGGTGCCGTTGGCCTGACGCGCGGTGCCGTTGGCCTGACGCACGGTGCCGATGAGCGTCCACCGAGGCGGCAGCGCCGTGCCCGGCGGGAACGTGGCGACGAACGAGTGATCCTCACCGCCGGCCAGCACCCAGTTCAGCGCCTTGAGTTCCGGTGCGGGTGAGCCGGAGTCCGTTCGGGCCATCAGGACAGAAACTGCCGCGGCGGTCAGCTCGGCTGAGGGGCCGAGCGCGGTGCGGGACAGGTCGATGAGGACGCCGCTGGCGTCCGCGACATGACCCAGGTCGGCGAGCAGGCCGTCGCTGATGTCGATCATGGCGGTGGCGCCCAGGTCCGCCGCCTGCGGGCCCGCGTCGTACGGCGGGGCCGGGCGCCGCTGAGCGGTGACCAGGGACCCGTC
>JBEKGC010000546.1:0-6189 GCA_050013055.1 Streptosporangiaceae bacterium | reverse complement strand
CCGCCGAACGTCTTGCCCACGAAGGTGATGAAGCCGCCGGTCGACGGGTGCGCCCGGGAGAACTGCGACAGCGTGTTGCCGAGCAGCGCGATGGCGATGATGGCGGCCACCACGACCAGCGGCGAGGCCAGGCCCGCCGCGATCACGATCCCGGCGAAGCCGAAGTAGAAGCTGTAGGCCGGGCCGATGTTCGCCATCGTCGAGGCGGAGATGTCGATCAGGCTGAGGGCCCCCCGGTGCAGCCGATCGGGGGACTCAGGCGCCTTTGATTCCGTAAACGGAACCCGTGCCGCTTCGCTCATGTGCACACTCCCTCAAGGGGCCGACCGGGCTGATGGTCTGTACTGATTTAGTAGGGATAATGCGCAGGCCCTGGGCGGACGGTCAACCAGCGACACCTTTTAGTTACCCGATGCCGGAAATCACCGCCTGAGCTGGCCGCCGCGACAACCGCGCTGACCGCCGGCGCTGACCGGGCCCGCCGTCATTGGCAAGGGCTTTCCGATTGGTGGGAAACGTACCTGATGCGCGCCTTGGTGCGCAAGGGGCGGCCGGGGGTGGCCGGGGGTGGCCGGGGTTGGCCGGGGTTGGTCGGGGTCCGGCCTTCGAAGAGGCGCTGGTCTGCGGCTCAGGGCCGCGGCGGGCGGGGCATGGTGCTGTCCCGCAGGATGACCTCCCCGGGCACGGGGATGACGCGCGGGGTCGCCTGGGCCGCGCTCGCGGTCTGGGACAGGACCAGGTCCGCCGCCAGTTCCCCCATCCGCCTGAGCGGGAGCCGCACCGTGGTCAGCGGCGGGTAGACGTCCGGCAAGGTGGCGATGTCGCCGAAGCCGGCCAGCGCGATGTCGGCGGGTACCCGCAGGCCGCTGGCCCGGAGCCGGGCCAGCGCGCCAAGCGCCATCACGTCGGTGACCGCGAACACGCAGTCCGGCCAGGGCTCCCCCGCGGCCAGGATGGTGCTCATCGCCTGGTAGCCGCCGTCCCTGGTGAACGGGCTATGGATGACCCTGGCCTGCTCGGGCGGCACCGGCCAGGCTGCGAGCCCGGCCAGGAATCCGTCCAGCCGGTCCCGCGCGGTCAGCAGGCCGTGCGGTCCGGCCAGCACCGCGAAGCGGCGGTGCCCGAGCGCGGCCATGGCCTGGGCCAGGGCCTGGGCGCCCGCGGCGTTCTCCGGCCGGATCGTGTCCACCCCCAGCAGGTGCTGGCCGACACACCCGGCCCGGCCGCCGGAGCGGGTGAAGGCGGCGATCTCCGCGCGCAGCGCTTCCCTGGCCGGGACGTCGTCGGACCGGCTGCCGATCAGGATCACCGCGCGGGCCCGCTGCGCGCGCATCAGCGCGACGTAGGCGCGTTCTGCGGCCTCGGTGGCCGAGGCGGGCGACAGGCAGACCAGCAGCTGCTGCGCGCCGGCGACCTCAATGAGACCAGCCGCGATCGAGGCGGCATACGGGTCCGCGATGTCGGGCACGACCACGCCGACCAGCGTGCTCTGCCCGGTGGCGACGGCCCTGGCCTGCAAGTTAGCCGTATAGCCGAGCTCGGCGACCGCCTGGTGGACCCGGGCAGACAGGCGTGGCCCGACCCGCCGCGAACCCCCGTTCACCACCCGGGAAGCCGTGGTCAGCGAGACGCCTGCCCGGTCGGCCACGTCCTGCAACGTCACCTTCGACCGCACCCCGGCCGGGCTGGGACGGGCCTGGCTCACTGACCCTCCTACCGCCCTCGACCCGCGCGTGACCCGGAATCTGAGCCAAGGCTGATCTGGAAAGCACTTTCCCGCGGTAGCAGATTACCGCAGCGGCGGGAGCCGGAAGCCCCAGTTCAGCATCCGCGCGGCGTCCTGCGCGGCGGCGTCCGGGCCGGTGGCGGGACTGTCCAGGACGACGCCGGCGCCGTCGGTGTAGCCGGTCTTGATCCCGTCCGCCCCCGGGTAGGAGCCGATCAGGCCGTTGGTGTTGTCCCACCAGTACTGATGGTGGCCCGGGCCCTTCGGCAGGTGGTAGAACTCCAGGTCCACGACCGCGCGGAAGGCCGGGTACCGCATCGCGGCCAGGCCCAGCGTGACCAGGTCGGACGGCGTGGAATAGGTCGAGGTCTCTGACGGGTACGGCAGCCCGTCAGGGTTGCTGAAATGGGTCTGGGTCAGGCCCATCCGCGCAGCGGCGGCGTTCATCTTCGCGACGAACGCGTCCAGGCCGGGGCCATACGCCTGCGCCAGCGTGTAGGCGGCGTCCGCCCCGGAGGGCAGCAGCAGCGCGGCGAGCAACTCCGGCACGGTGAGCACGTCGCCCGGGTGGATCGCCGCGCTCTCCCCGCCGTACTTCCACGGGTAGCTGGCCGCCGCCTTCGTCATGGGAAGCTGCCGGCCCAGGCCGCCGGCCTGCAGGACAAGCAAAGCGGTCATCACCTTGGTGACGCTGGCCATGGGCCGCGTCGTCTGCGCGTCCCGGCTCCACAGCACCTGGCCGGTGGCCGCGTCGACCAGGATGGCGCCCTTGGCCTTCACCCCGGCCGGGGCGCCTCCCACCGCGATGGCCGGACGGACGGACGGCGACGGCGACGGCGTGGCGGACGCGCCGCCGCGGGCCCGCCCCGGCGGGGCCGGCCCGGCGGGCGAGGACACCGTCCGCGGCTCCGGCCGGGCGGCGGCCGCCGAGCATGCCGTCGTCCCGCCGACCAGGGCGGCGACCACGATCGGCGCGACGAGCCGTGTCCTCAGCCGCATGACGCCCTTCCTCGTCCCCGTTCGTGACCGCGCGGGGGCCGCGCCGCCCGGTATCCGGTCTATCACAGACGGCGCACGCCGGAGCCCCGGCGGCACCAAGGTGGATCGTAAGCGTGGTTTTCCTGAGCTAACGATCCACGTTGACGACCACGCCCGGGGCGGGGGTTGGGGCGGGGGCGGCGAAGGTCCGCCAGGTTGGCTGGGTGAGGCCGGCCAGGATGGCGGCGGCGAGGATGGCGGCGGCGGCGGGGAAGAAGGGGGCCGCTCCGAAATCGTGGACTACGACGCCGGCCACGGCTACCGACACGGGGAAGGTCCCGAAGCTGGCGAGCAAGACCAGGCCGATGATGCGGCCGAGCAGTTCCGGGGGCGCCCAGCGCTGGATGGCGGTGATCACGATCACCAGGCCGAACCCGTTGAGCCCGCCGAACACCGCCAGGGCAGCACCGGCGGCCACCGCTGAGCCCACGTAGGGGACGACGGCCATGAAGGCCGCCTCGGCCAGAAACGCCACGGACGCCGCCACCGCCGGGCGGCGCAGACGGGTGATCTGCCCGGCGGCGACTGCGCCGACCAGGGCGCCGGCGCCGATGGCGGCGATGAGGCCACCGTATCCGGCGGAGCCCGCGTGGAAAGACCCGCGCGCCAGGGCGGGCAGGGCCACCTCGCCCGAGCCGCCTGAGCCGAGGTTAGCGGCCAGGCAGATGAGCAGGATCACTTGCAGTACCCGTTCGGAGCGGATGAGGTGACGAAGCGACGGCGGCCGGCTGGGCCCGGCGGCTGGTCCCCCGCCGGGCTGCGATGGGTCTGTCCTGGTCAGGTCCGGCGCGCGCCGCTTACCTGCCCGCACTCCGGCCAGGGTGGCCGCCGAGATGAGGAACGACGCGCCGTCGAGGGCGAAGGCGCCCGCCGCGCCGGCCACGGCGACCAGGCCGCCGCCGATCGCGGGACCGAGGAGGACGGCCAGCTGGGTGCCGCCGGCCGACATGGCGTTACCCGCCTCCAGATCCGCGTCGGGCAACAGCGAGGGGACGATCGACAGCGACCCGGGCAGGAACAAGCCTTCCCCGGCGCCGATGACCACGGCGATGGGCAGCAAGGTGGCGGCGCGGGCCGGTCCGGAGAACGCCACCGCGGCCAGGACGGCCACGGCGAGAGCCCGTACGGCGTCGGCGGCCATCATGACCGTCCAGGGATGCCAGCGGTCGCTGGCGTGGCCGCCGATGGCGAGGAGCACGACGCGGGGTATCCCGTAGGCGGCGAGCACACTGCCGAGCAGCAAGGTCCCGCCGTGGGTGGCGAGCACGTACCACGGCAGAGCCACCGCGTAGAAGCCGTCGCCGATGGTCGACGCCAGCTGCCCGGCGGTCAGCAGCCGGAATTCCCTGTGCCGCAACGGAGCCAGGCCGCGCGGGAGCCGGCTCTTCGCCGGCGAGGTGGAACTGGACATGGGGCTCCCTTGACTGGAGAGGAGCCGGGGTCGCAGCGCATATCCTGGTGAGTGCGTCTCAGGTTCGGATCGCACCCGATCCCGGCTCTGGGTGTCTGGCCCCTGGCCCGGTGTTAGCGCACCTGGTCAGGGGTTTTGTTTGGGCAGGGTCACCGGGTAGGAGAAGACGAGCATCTCCACGGGAACCGACCCGTCAGGACGCCGCGACGGATCGGTGAGCCGGTCCTGGAAGCGAGGCAACAGAAAGGCCAGAAGCTCATCGTTGAGGGCCTTGAGCTCGTCGGCGGTCACGTAGAAGAGGAGGTCGGTCTCGCCCGCCGCCCGGCGCCACGGCGGCGGGAACATCGCCCTGGTCTCCAGCCACGTGCGGTACCTGTCAAGCTGGCGGTCACGAAACAGCCGTATCAACGCATTCGAGGCGATCTCGAGCTCTGGGTCATCGTGGCCGGAGAATTGCAGGTGGATCGAGGTCAGCCGCCACGGCCTGGCCCTGCCCTTGCCTCCGCCCGCCTCTTCGACGAAGTTGTATTTAGCCAGCTGGCGCAGATGGAACGAGCACGTCGTGGGCGACTCGCCGATCCGCTCCCCGGCCTCGGTGGCCGTCATCGGACCCTCGATGGTCAGAACCTCGATCAGCGCAAGCCGCACCGGATGAGCGAGAGCGCGCAGCGTCCGGACATCGGAGATCTCCCGCGGCTGCACCGGTGGCGCCGCATCTTCCGAGGCCGGCCCTTCGCTCTCGCCGCCATCGCTAGACATATCTCGATAGTTAGCTATCGAGAGAACAATGTCAAGAGATTTCTCTCGACGCTACCTGAATCGTGCGCTTGCGGGCGGGAGGGGGTGGTCAGGGTAATGAGGCAGATCCTGGCCGGAACTTCGGGTTGAATCGGGGGATGGACGACGTGCGGCCGCCAGCGGAGGACCTCGACGCGCTGCCACCGGCGCAGGACGCGGATGTGCCGGCTTTCTGGCGGGGCCTCGGGCTGCCGGGGCTGGCTGATATCCACACGCATTTCCTGCCGCCGCGGATGCTGCGGCGGGTCTGGGCGTACTTCGACACGGCCGGTCCGCTGGTCGGTGTCAGCTGGCCGATCCGGTACAAGTGGAGCGACGAGGAGCGGGTGGCGCACCTGCGCAGCATGGGCGTGCGGATGTTCAGCGCGCTGGCCTACGCCCACCGGCCCGGGATGGCCGCCGACCTGAACGCGTGGACGCTGGCGTTCGGGCAGGCCACGCCCGGGTGCCTGCCGTCGGCGACGTTCTATCCCGAACCCGGGGTGACGCGGTACGTGCACGACGCGCTGGACGCGGGGGCTCGCATCTTCAAGATCCACCTGCAGGTCGGCGGCTTCCCGGTCGACGACCCGCAGCTCGAACCGGTGTGGGGCCTGCTCGCCGAGGCCGGGGTACCTGTCGTCGTGCACGCCGGGCACGCGCCGGTCGGGACCGAGCACACCGGCCCAGAGCCGTTCGGTCAATTGCTGATGCGGCACCGGCGGCTGACCGCCATCGTGGCCCACATGGGCGCACCGGACTACGAGGCGTTCCTGCGGCTGGCCGCGGACTACGAGCGGGTGGCGCTGGACACCACCATGATCTTCACCGAGTTCTTCGATAAGCTGGCGCCGTTCCCGGTCACCTCGCTACCGCTGGTGCGCGACCTCGGGCTGGCCGGCAAGATCTTGCTGGGCAGCGACTTCCCGAACATCCCCTACCCCTACGCCCGGCAGCTCGACGGGCTGAACCGGCTCGGCCTGGGCCAGGAGTGGCTGCGCGCGGTGTGCTGGCAGAATCCGGTCGCGATGTTCGGCTGGCCGGCTTAACGTCAGGCCAGGCGGCCGGCCCGGCGGAGCAGCTCGACCACCCGGTCGCGGGGCAGCGCCGGGGTGCGGTGCCCGTCCCGGCCGGTCATGTCCTGGTTGGCGACCAGCGCGTTGACCACGGCCTCCTCGGTGGCCTGGACCACGGCGGCGAAGAACGGGTCCAGGCTCTCCCACGGCAGGAACGACAA
>JBEKGC010000545.1:0-4305 GCA_050013055.1 Streptosporangiaceae bacterium | reverse complement strand
CGGTGACCAGCCACATCCAGCGCATCACTGCGAAGCTTCCGCAACGGGCGGATCAACGACCGCGCCACGAACGTCGAAATCAGCAACACCACAAGCAGCAAAACCAACGTCACCAAACTCGTCATCAGCAGGGTCTGGGTGGACGTGGACCGCAGCGCGCTGGCCCGGGTGGTAATGGCACCGGTCAGCTGGTTGGCGACCTGGCGCGTGTCACCGATGGTGGCCGACATATTCGTGTACCAGGTCGCGGCATTCAGGGTGTTATGCGCGGTCAGCGACGCGCCCGGGTTGGCGGCCAGCATCGACTGGGCCAGGTCTTCCTCGGAGCGAGCGCTGTCGACCCGCACGCCGCTGACGGCGTTGCTGAGGACCTGCCGCTCAGGGGTGCCCGTGGCGGCGTCGAAGTCGGACTGTGCGGCCGCCTGCTGCTCGAAGGCCTGGTTGAGGGAGGTCAGGTCGCCGGGTCCCACCGTCCCCGCCGGCGAGCTGAGCACCGCGTACAGGACCGCGCGCTGCACCGACGTCTCGTTCTCGACCCGCAGCAGCGCGCCGAGCGTGATGACGTCGCCCTGCAGTTCGGCATCGGTCGCGCCGGCCCCGGTCGCGCCGCTGAACGTGTTCGCGGGGGTGATGATGTTCTCGGTGTAAGCCTGGATGACCTTGAATTCCGGCACCTTCGACGTCGTGACCACATGGCGGAGATAGCCGAGGTCCAGGAGGCTGTCGGTCAGCGTGGTGAGGTCCTGCACGGTCGTCGCCTGATACCCGGCGGCGGTGTTCACTCCGCTCGCGAGCGCGTCGACGACGCCGAGGTCGGTCGTCGTGGTGTTCTGCGCTCGCGTCAGGGAGTCAGCCTGCGCGCTGCCGGCCCCGGCACCGCCGGTCCGGTCAGGAAAAGCCGACGCGTAGCCGGCCGACAGGTCCCGCTCGTCTTCCAGCGCCTGGGTAAGCTGCACCACCGCGCGGTTGAGCTGGGCCAGGTGCTGGACGCGCCCAGCAGCGCTCCAGTGGCTGACGTCGCCGTTGATCTGCAGCGAGCCGAGGATCGCCGCGGTTAAGGTCGGGACCGCGATGACGGCCACCAGCCGCCAGCGCACCCGCCAGTTGCTCAGCGCGAGCCGTGACTGGGCCAAGGAGGCCGGGCGTCGCGGCGGAGCCGCGGACGGATGGCCGGTGCCGGGCAGGGACGTGGGCAGGGCGGAGCCCGAGGCCGCCTCGCCGCGTGGGCCGACCGTGCTTTCCTCGCCCGCGCTGCCGTCCGCGAGAAGTCCTGAACCTTCGGCGTGGCCTCCGTTGACGGACCCGGTGTCACCAGCTGGCTCACCAAGATTGTCCGCCGATTGTCTACGCACTGCGTTCGCACCTCGCATCGGCGAAAACGGGTAAAAGACGTATACTCATCTTCTGGCTGCGCGCCACGGGGCATGCGTGAGTAAACCGGCGAGATCGTCACGAACTCTTCACGGCGCGGGTTTACCGTGCCGTCTGCCGAGCCATGATCAAGCACCCCTGGCGCTCTTCGGTGACGACATAGTAACTCCTCGCAATCCACGACGTCCCGGAATACCGTGATGAGCTACCCGCCGAGGCCGAGTTCTCGCGCGATAAGCATGCGCTGGACTTCCGAGGTTCCCTCACCAATCTCCAGGACCTTCGCATCACGGTAAAAACGCCCGACGGGAGAATCGTTCATGAAGCCGTAGCCGCCAAAAACCTGGGTGGCGGCCCGCGCGTTGTCCATGGCCGCGTTCGAGGCGGTCAGCTTGGCGATCGCCGACTCCTTCTTGATCGGCTGGCCCGCCACCAGCCGGGCCGCGGCGTCGTACCAAGCCAGCCGGGCCACGTGCGCCCGCGTCTCCATGTCGGCGATGGTGAACTGGATCGCCTGGTGCTGCTCCAGCCGGCGGCCGAACGCTTCCCGTTGCCCGGCGTACCTGACGCACTCGTCCACGCAGCCCTGCGCCAGGCCGGTGGCCAGCGCCGCGATCGCCACCCGGCCCTCGTCCAGGATCCGCAGGAACTGGGCGTATCCCCGGCCGCGCTCGCCGAGCAGGTTCTCCGCCGGGACCCGGCATCCGGTGATGGACAGCTCGCGGGTATCGGACGCGCACCACCCCACCTTGGAATATGCCGGGCCTGGGACAAATCCGGGGGTTCCGTTCGGAATAATGATGGACGAGATCTCCTTGCCGCCGCGATCGTCCCGGCCGGTGATCGCCAGGACCGTCACCAGCGAGGTGATCGACGTCCCTGAGTTGGTGATGAACGCCTTGGTCCCGTCCACCACCCACTCCCCGTCCGCGAGCGTGGCCGTGGTCCCCATACCGCCGGGGATATCGGACCCTCCCCCCGGCTCGGTGAGGCCGAAGGCGGCCAGTCGCTCGCCCGCGCACAACTCGGGCAGCCAGCGTTGCCGCTGCTCGGCGGAGCCGAACAGGTATATAGGCATGGCGCCGAGCGACACCCCGGCCTCCAGCGTGATGGCGACCGAGGAGTCCACCCGGGCTAGTTCCTCCAGCGCCAGGCCAAGCGCGAAGTAGTCGCCGCCCATGCCGCCGTACTCTTCGCCGAAGGGCAGCCCGAACAGGCCGAGCTTGCCCATCTTGGCCACGATGTCGTAGGGGAACTCACCGCGTTGGTAATAGCCCCCGATAACCGGCGCCACCACGTCCCTGGCGAACTCGGCGACGGTAGCCCGCAGGTCCTGCTGCTCCGTCGTGAGCTGATAACTGACCATGGGAACACCTTCGCACACCCCGCAGCCGATGCCGCGGCGCGGTAGTCTAACGTGGGCCCGTAAACCTGACATGAGAGCGAGATTATGGCCAGTCTGAGCTGCCCCGATTGCGGCGTCAAGGTCCAGCCGGAGGATCTGATCTGCTTCCGGTGCGGCGCGAACCTGCCGCATACCGCTGAACCCGACGACGACCTGCCGACCCCGACCATTTCCCAGCGGTTCATCGCGGCCGGGTCGGACCCCCTGAATCCGGCCGCCTTCTGCCCGAACTGCGGCTCCCCGGTATCCGACGCCGCCGACGTGGTCTGCCTGACCTGCGGAGACCCGTTGCCGACCGGTCGGCGCCGGCGTATCTCCCCCGTCGTCATGCGGATCACCTTCCCCACCGGCAACGTGGACATCCCGGCCGGAACCTCTGTCCTGCTCGGCCGGGACCCGGCCGAGTCCCTGGTCGCGGCGGCCTTCGCCAGCTTCGACAACGTGTCGCGGCGGCACGCCACGGTTCAGGTCGACGACTCCGGGCACGCCTCGATCAGGGACGAGAACTCGACCAACGGCACCTTCGTCAACGACGACCGGGTGCTGCCGGGTAACGATGTCCGGCTGGTCGACGGGGACCGGGTGCGGCTAGCCGCGGACGTGACCGGCGACGTGTCCCTGCCGCAGGCCGAGCCCAACCCCTCCGGCCTCAGCCGTAACGGCATGGCCTGACGCCGGACGGGACGGCTAACCGGAGGATGTCTTCCGGGTTACGTATGATCGTCGCGGGGTCGGCTGACGATTCGGGGAGCTCGGCGTGCCGCATAATGTCATGCTCTCCTGGCCGGACGCGATCATCGCGGGCTGCGGCCTGGCGGTGGTGGCGCTGGCGGCCAGGACGCTGTGGGGGCGCCGGATCGGCGTGGTCACCGAGGCCGCGCTGCTTTTCTGGCTGTACGGCCTGTGGCAGTTCGCCGGCTCGTTCACGGTGATGAGCCAGGCCGGGGCCATGGGGCGGGCCCGCTGGCTGTGGCACGCCGAGCGGGTGGCGCACCTGCCCAGCGAGACGAGCGTGCAGCGGATCTTCCTGCCTCATCCGGCGCTGGTCCAGGCCTTTGACCTGTATTACGACATCTTGCACTTTCCTGTCCTCGGTGCCTGCCTAGTCTGGCTGTACGTCAGGCACCGGGATCGTTACCCTGCGATCAGGAACACCGTGGCCCTGTTCACCGGGGCCAGCCTGCTCGTCCAGCTGATCCCGGTGGCGCCGCCGCGGCTGCTGGCCGGCACCGGCCTGGTCGACACCGCGGCGCGCTACGGCCAGTCCGTCTACACCTGGCACGGCGGCTTGAACGCGGACCAGTACTCGGCCATGCCGTCGGTCCACGTCGGGTGGGCGATCATCGTGGCCGTCGCCGTGATCACCGCGTCCCGCCGCCGGTGGCGCTGGCTGGCGGTCGGCTACCCCGCGCTCACCACGCTCGTGGTGGTGGTGACGGCCAATCATTTCTGGCTCGACGGGATCGTCGCGGGGCTGCTGGTGGCGCTGGTGCTGGCTGGGCAGCGCCTCGGGTCAGCGCTCGCTGACG
>JBEKGC010000544.1:0-4311 GCA_050013055.1 Streptosporangiaceae bacterium | reverse complement strand
TCACCGACAACGACGTGGACTGGTGCTGGTGGGCGCTCAACCCGACACAGCCCAAAGGCACCATCCCGGTTGCCGGCCGGCACCGGTCCAACTGGGGCGACCCCGAGCCGTGGGGCCTGCTGACCCCGGATTGGCGCGGCGTCGCGAACCCGGGGGTGCTGGACCTGCTGAAGTCGATGATCCCGCCGCGCACCGGCCCCGGCATCACCTGACCTCAGCTGCACGTCCCAGGTTGGCTACAGCGCACCCCTGCACCTCATCACGGGCCCGTGCCGGCCCACTGCGCCAGGCAGCGCATGGCCCGGCGCCGCCACCAAGACGCGGCTTCGACGTCACCCTCCGCAACCACACCTCGAAGTCGGTGGCGCGCACACTGCCGCCATTAGGTATGCCGGGGACGAGAACTGTCGGGCTGGCTGCAGCTACACAGAACCGGCTGTTCTTGCGTGTCGGTACTGGTCGGCCTTCTGAGCACCGGATTCCTGTGCATGATGCAGCCAGTCGTCCCCGGTGGCTAGCGACTGCGGACCAAGCGGCGTTGCAGGGCTTTGAGCCTCTGCGAGGCTACGGCCAGGGAGTCCAATCGCGGCGGCTTCTCGGCCATTAGACCGGAGGCAGATATCTGGTCTGATCCAAAACGGGGTCAGCCGGCGGTTTTCAGGCGGCCCGCAAACGTGCCCTGACCTGCTCCGCTGCCGCCCCTCCCACCCACTTCGGCACGTATTCGGCACCGCGCTAAAGCTCAATCAGCCCGCCGTGTAAGGGAGCTTCACGCCTGGTGGTGGCGTATGCGTCCAGGGGACGGGCGGGGAAGACCAGTCGCCAGGTCGGCTGAAGTCGATCTCGCCCCCCGAGAACTCCGTGTTATCGAAGTCGAACTCACTACCAGTGAACCTAGCAGCGCGGAAGGAAACCTTACCACCTGAAAACTCCGCGAACCGGAAGGAGACCTTGGCGCCGGAAAAAGCCGCGAAGCGAAAGTAGATGCTACCGCTCGAAACCTTAGCGGACTTGAAGCTGGCCGTACCACCGGGAAATTTAGCGCCGTAAAAGTCTACTGCGGCGCCGGAAAATTCAGCGAATTCGAAGCGGGTCATGCCGTCAGAAAGAGTGGCGTATTTGAAGGTAACCCGGCCGCCGGAAAACTTGGCGCCCCTGAAAAGAACGCCAGCGCCTGAGAAGCGCGCGAAATCAAAATTAACCGTACCGCTGGAGAATTCAGCGGAGTCGAAGCGGACCACGCCACTGCTAAAGTGTGCGGCACTAAAATCGCCGCCGTCAAAGACAGTACCCGTGAAATCGAAGTTCAAGCCCTGCCAGGAAACGTTCGCGTTATCTCTGAGATGCGCGGTGATGACCCGGATGACGGTGTGGCGGACTTCGCGGTTGGTCTGGAAGATGAGCCGCTGAGGCTCGGGCACCTCTGAGCCGGGATCGGGCTCGTATGGCATGCGCAAATTTGCGCAAAGCACTTCGACACAGGTTTGCCGGTTTTCCTCCCAGTCATCTGCCAGCCCCGCCATGGCGTACACCCCTGCCAGCCGCACAGCTGACTTATCGCTGCCCAGTTGTCCAGCTGCCGTGGCGAAGCGTTCATTCAGCGTCCGGGTGCGCTGCTCCGCGAGCGTCCGGTCCAGCTGATCGCTTTGCGCCTTCAACGTCGTATTCAGTTGCTCGCGCTGCTCCGCGAGCGTCCGGTCTAGGTGCTCGCGCTGCTGTCTGAGTGTGTCAGCGGTGGCCTTTTGGGCCGCCTTAGTCTGCTGCTCCGTGTTCGCCTTCGTTGAGCGAAAGCCGATGACCTGAGCAACCACGGTGCCGGTCAGCGTGAGAATGCTAGCACCAGCTGCGATGATCGCCGCGGTGATCTCAGGGCTCATAGGCGCAACCTAATCCAGGCCACCGTGCCTTGACTAGCCGGGGTCGTGTAGGCAGTCTCACC
This sequence comes from Streptosporangiaceae bacterium, assembly GCA_050013055.1. Taxonomy (GTDB): domain Bacteria; phylum Actinomycetota; class Actinomycetes; order Streptosporangiales; family Streptosporangiaceae; genus Palsa-504. Next base: position 2,372 of record JBEKGC010000544.1, on the reverse strand, counting down.
GTTCTCCGGAGACGGTTCTGCAAACCGCTCCCTTCCGTCCCCAGTCATGGGCAGCCGTCCGGAGCGGTCCTCGAGTAAGGGCACGCCGAACCGGATGATCTGTGAACCCGGACGCAGTACTACTTCCCGATCTTTCCCGAGCTCAGAATCGGCAGGGAGGATGTGCGAATTAAAGCCAATTAGTCACACGTTACTCGTGACGTTCCGTCAGCGCCCGCCTCGAGCAGGAACAGCGCAAGGCAGGAGGCCACCGCCGCCAATCCCGCACAGGAGCCGTTGCCGGTTCCTGATCGCGGCCGTTCAAACCGGCTGGCCGGATTGGCGACGTCGGCTCCCATGTGGCGGACCACCTCCTCGGCACATATCCGGGACTATAACCCTGCCTGGTGGTATACCCGCCTGCGCGTCCGCAAGGCGATATATCACAAGAGAGTGATTGCCTGCGAGTAGTACCTCATCGGAGTGATAATAATTTCGATCGGGGGTCTCCACGTAAGCGGAGTAGGCCATCGAAAGCTCCCAAGATGTTGGAGTCCCGCAACCTGACTTGGGCCACGATTGAGGCCTGAGCGGCGGACCTGTGGGTTCATCTCCGGGTCGGGCGGAATCTGCGCACTAATTCAGAGTCCCAAGGTGGCCCGGTGGAGTACGTGCGGACCGTCTTCGCGGTCTATGAGGTCGCGTGCGTGACGCAACCGCGCCTGTTCCTCCGGTGGCTACGAGCCGCGCATATGACCCGACCGCTCAGCGCCTCGTCTCGTATCTGGTCAGCACGATGCCGCCAGGGAACGTCCGCGTCTCCACCAGGTTCAAGCTGACCCAGCTATCCAGCGCCGTGAAGAACGGCGTGCCGCCGCCCACCAAGACCGGGTAGGTGGCCAGTGCGTACTCGTCGATCAGCCCGGCCCGCATGGCAGCCCTGGCGAGCGTCGCGCCGCCGATGCCCATCGGGCCGCCGTCCTCGGCCTTGAGCCGGGTGATCTCGTCGACCGCGTCGCCGGCGACCAGGCGGGTGTTCCAGTCGACCTTGTCGATCGTCGAGGAGAACACCACCTTCGGTGTGTCCCGCCAGTTTTGCGCGAACGCGATCTCCGCCGGGGTGGCGCCGGGCTGCTGGTCGCCAGTCGGCCAGTAGGAGCTCATCGTCTCCCACAGCTTGCGCCCGTACAGCGACAGGCCGCTCGCCCGCTCCTGGTCGAGCCACCACTGGAACAGTTCGTCGCTCGGCGGCCCGCTCCAGCCGATGTCGTCGCCGGGTGCGGCGATGTAGCCGTCCAGGGTCAGGTTCATGCCGTAGATCAGTTTCCGCACGACGCCAGCCTCCCGTGAGTCGGTCTCCGGTGTACAGACCGGCGCGGAGCGAGAAAGTCATCGGTATGACGATCTTGGGCGCGCGGGTAGTCCTCGTGCTCCGGGCTCAGGCGGCGTACCCCGGCCCAGCGAACACGCATTCGCCGCCGCCGACCCGCTACCCGACCATATCCCGCGGATCATCGAAGCCATCAAGACCCGAGCCGCTGCGCACTAAGTTGGCCCAACTCGGGTCATAATCCGCTGATCATCGTAAGAACCATGCGCCGGAACAGATGTTCTGCGCACCGTGACTAGCAAATTCCTATCAGATTGATGGACATTCCTATTCGGCGTTCGGCGCGTGCTGTCCGTCCGTGGCATCCCTGGCGTGGTCACTCGCTGGTGCAGGGATGCCGGGGTCGGCGGGAGGGGGTGTTCCGGGTGCCGGTCGGCGTCAGCGGGATCGGTGTGAGTGCTTCTCCTGGATGGGCGGGGGGCCAGCAGCGCGGTGACCGGGTTGCTGCTCATCTGGATGCCAGTATGCCGGCGGTAATACCATACGCACGTGCCAGTGGTCCCGGGACAGCATTATGGCCTGCAGGAACTGGCGGCAGCGTTGAAGCTCGCGCCGTCAGCCGCGATCAGGTCGTGCCCGGCGCGCCATTGGCCTCCCAGGTGCTCCTGGTGGCCGGGGAACCCTGGTTGAGCTACGTGTCCTTGCCCCGCAGAATCCCCACAAGTCCGGGTCTGCGGGGTAGTTCCCCACAAAATCCCCACGGACGAAACGGCATTCCCCGGCACACGGCGGCACGGGTGCTAAAATGGCCTTAATAGCCTTGACAAGCCTTTATGCAGGCAGTGCGAGGCTAGCGATCTTGAAACTTCCTGTGGTCCGGACGAGTACAGACCTTCTGAAAAGCGGAAGGTCGACAGTTCGATCCTGTCCCTGACCACATAGTGAGGTCTTCACGTTTTGGTGAGGATCATCTTCACGTTTGGGTTTGGCATTTCCGGGGGCACCTCATGGCGTGTTCCGGGGTTGCTGTCGTTCGGTGGCGTCTTGTGCCCGGGTGGTGGCT
>JBEKGC010000543.1:0-4313 GCA_050013055.1 Streptosporangiaceae bacterium | reverse complement strand
CTGCTCACGGGAAATACCCGGTGCCTGGTAGTGCAGGGCCCCGGACGGGCAGCGGCGGATGACCTCGGCTACCAGCGCCGCGCTCGCGGCGCCCGGGGCGATCCAGGGCCGCTGCCTGCCATCGAATACCTCCGGGAGCCCGCGCAGGCACTCGCCGGAATGCCGGCATCGCTGCGCGTCGAAGTACACAGTGATCTCGCTGACCGGGTACGCCTTCCCCGGCCATGGTCCGGCTGACGGCGATCCCGGCTCGGCATCGGATGCTGACATGGCATCAGGCTAAGCTACGACCCCGACCGTGAGAAGCGTCGGAGGCTGCCCGGGCATCTTCAACTGGAGAGCGACGGAAGCAGACGCGCTCATCGGCCTAGGAAGGCTCGACGACGCCGATGCTGCGCTGGACGAATTCGAAGACGCCATTCCGCAGACTGGGTCGGCTTCGGCCGCCATGGCGCTCGCCCGGTGCCGGGGCAATCTGGCCGTGGCGAGAGAAAACGCGGCCCAAGCAGAAGAGCAGTTCGCATACGCCCACTCGATGGAAAGCCTTGTGCCCATGCCGTTCGAACACGGGCTACTGTGCCTCGACGATGGCCGCCGCTTGCGCGCCGTCGACAATCAGCCTGGTGCCGTCGCTCAGCTCGAAACGGCCCACCACCTGTTCTCCGGACTGGGAGCCGATCCCTACGTGCAGCTATGTGCTGCCGAGCTAGCGGCGTTGCAGGTCGCAGCCGCGCCAGAGAGCCCCGCCAAACTTCTCGGTCTGAGCCGCGCCGAGCTGGCTGTGGCTCGATTGGTCGCCACCGGAATGACCAACAAAGAGGTGGCCAGCCAGCTGTTCGTGTCGGTAAAGACCGTGGAGTACCACCTCCGCAACTGCTACATAAAGCTCGACATCACCTCCCGGCGCGCGCTCGCCGCCCTGTTGAACTGAGCGACCGGTCTGCTGGCGAACCAGCCGTACGTCGGTTCGACCGGCCCTGACCAGATAGTTCATAACCCTAGGGCGAAACCTAGGGCCGTTCCCTGGGGCCGACAGCGCGCTGGCGGCCTTGACTGGGAGCCATGGTCACCTCACCCCCGCCAAGGCCGTCACTCAGCCTCGTCCTCGAACTGATCCGAGCCCAGGACGGGCGATTCGAAGGCCAACTGCGTACTCAGACCACCGACGTATGGAGGCCCTCTGCGCAAAAACCCTCCCGGTTGAGCGCCTCTACACAGCATCAACCCGCCGGGGAATCGGCTCCTGCTCGACTGGAGAAATCAATGGATAACGCGGCCCGGGCACGTCAGCGGGTACTAGCAATTTTCCTTCCCATCGCCGCCGTGCTCTACGTAAGCGCCGAGGCACTAAGCCCAAAGGGCACCGACCAGGTGGCAACGGACACGGCCACCGCGTTCAAGCTGCTGGCCATCGCGGTGAAACACCCGGCGCAGATCTACGCCGCGGGCACGTGCGCGGTTCTCGGGCTGGGAGCACTGGCCGTCTCCGCTGCTCATGGGGGTTGCGCTGTGGCGAAGCCGGGCCGTTCCGCGCTGGCTGGCGGTCCTGTTCTTCGCCGGCCTGGAAGTAGCCCAGGAGCAGATATCCTCCGGACCCGTCGTCATCCTGTACATGCTGCCGTTCGCGGCCGCGATGGTCCTGCTTGCCGCCCGGATCTGGCCGGCCGCCGCGCTGCCCGCCAGCCAGCCACACCTGGAGCCGGCCGGCGTACCCGTGTAGCAGCATTCAGAGGCCTCCCGGCAGAGCCCGAACAGACGCTCTAAACCGGGCACCCTGTCTTGAGAGCGCTCTATGGAGGAGGAAATCGTCATGAAGGAAGATGCTTACGATGTGGTGGTGGTGGGAGGCGGAGCAGCCGGGTTGAGTGCGGCGCTCGTTTTGGGCCGGGCCCGGCGGCGGGTCGCGGTGATCGACGCCGGTGCTCCCCGGAACGCCCCCGCCGCTCACATGCAAGGGTTCTTGTCCCGCGACGGGATGCCGCCAGCCGGCCTCCTTGCCAAGGGACGGGACGAGGTGGCCGGCTACGGCGTGGAGCTCGTCAACGACCAGGTGCTGGGCATCGAGCCGGGGTTCGCGGTGCGAACGGCCAGCGGACGAACAGTGACCGCCCGGCGGATCCTGATGGCGACCGGAGTAGGCGACGAACTTCCCGACGTTCCCGGGGTCCGCCAACGGTGGGGCAAGGACCTGCTGCACTGCCCGTACTGCCACGGCTGGGAAGTGCGCGACCAGCCGCTTGGGGTGCTGGGCGCTCTGCCCGGCTCGGCGCAGCACGCCCTCCTGGTCCGGCAGTGGTCCGACGATGTCGTCTTCTTCGTCCATACCTATGACCTGATGCCAGCCGAACAACGCCAGCTGGAGGCCCGGAGGATCCGGGTCGTGTCCGGTGAGGTCGCACGGCTGGTAGTCGAGGACGACCGGTTGACCGGTGTCAAGCTCACCGACGGCCGGGTCGTCGCACGTACCGCGGTGTTCGTCCGGCCCGGCAACCTTCCCCATGACGACGGCCTGCTGGCCGGTCTGGGTTGCGAGCGCAATGAGGCCGGCTTCCCGCTCGTGGATTGCACCGGGTTGACCAGCGTGCCCGGCGTCTGGGCAGCCGGGAACGTGGCCGACCCCCGTGCCTAGGTGATCACCTCGGCCGGCGCCGGGTCCGCAGCGGCCATCGCGATCAATGCCGACCTGGTCCAGCAGGACGCCGACCGGGCCATCGCAGACCTGGCCAAGCGCCCCTTCGCGGCCGTTACGGAGGCCCGGGTCGGCGCCCTCGTGCCCGGCGATCGCCGCCGCGGACTCTAGACCGGAGTTCCCCCTGAGCACCGGCTCCTGACGATCTGCTTGCGCTTGTGGCATCGCGCTGCGCGCACGGGACCTGAGACAGCCGCGCAGACTACCCTCGGGGTCGTCTTCGGCGGCGCGCCAGAGGTGGTACTGCGGGTCCCAGAACACCGACCACTGCTGGTGCTTGCGCACGATGCCGGTGATCCGCGCGGCGTCTTGGGTGCGGGCTGGTTAGTCATGCACGTGCTGCTCCTGGGCCGGGCGGGCTGGGGCGGTGTGTCCGGCCATCTCGGCGTCGATGGCGCTGATGCGGGCCAGGATCGGTGGGTTAGGGAGTCGTACTCCCAAGGGGTGAGAGCGCCGAGAATCCTTGTCTGGTCGGCGGAGTGGGCGTAGCGTCGTTATTAGGAAGGTGTACCCGTCCATCCTGCGTTTGGACGAAGTCGGTAACTCTTTCGGCTGCCCTAGACCTCGGTAGCGCCTTATTTGCGCGTAGCTAAGCCGAGGTGGCTTATGGCGGCATCCGACCTTTCCGCACCCGCTTTCCGTCAGCGGCGCACACCAAGGGGAGACGCGACGTCATCGCGCAAGCCCAAGGTAACGGTGCTGCCCCCGCAGTGCGCCGTCCCGGGTATGTCACTGTGGGCATGGACTGGTCACGGCGGCTGTGATGCCTGACAGTTCACTGGCACCGAGTGCTGCCGAGGCCGCCGCGCCGGTTCCGGTTGAGGGCAATGGCGGGCTGCATGTGGTTTTCGGCGCGGGGCAGGTCGGCCGCGTGCTCGCGGCCTTGCTCGCGGGACGAGGCGTCACGGTCCGGGTGGTGTCGCGGCGCAGGCCGGCTGGGCTGGCGGAAGGGACGGACTGGCGGGCCGCGGATGCGGCCGATCTTGACGCGGCCAGCGACTCCTCGAGGGGCGCCGCGGTCATCTACCAGTGCCTCAACGCTCCTTATGCCCAGTGGCCGGAGCGTTTCCCGCCCCTGCAGCGCGGGGTGCTGGCGGCCGCTGAGCGCGCCGGCGCGCTGCTGGTGAGCCTAGAGAACCTGTACGGCTACGGCCCGACGGGGGGCAGGCCGATGACCGAGGACCTGCCGCTGGCCGCCACCACCGTCAAGGGCCGGACCCGGGCGGCGATGACCGCGGAACTGTTGGCCGCCGCCGAAGCTGGCCGGGTCCGCATCGCCATCGGGCGGGCCTCGGACTTCTTCGGCCCCGGCGTCACCGGAGGGTCGGCGCTCGGCGAGCGGGTCTTCGGCAACGCCCTGGCCGCCCGGCGCGCCGACTTCATCGGCCACCCTGACCTGCCGCACACCTACAGCTACGTGCCCGACATTGCCGCCGGCCTGGTCACCCTCGGCACCGACGCCCGCGCGGCCGGCCAGGTGTGGCACCTGCCCGGCCCGCAGACCGGCACCACCCGGGCGCTGCTGGATCTGGTGGCCGTCCAGGTCGGCCATCCGGTCGGCGTCCGGTCAGTACCCAAGCTGGCCGTGCGCGCCCTCGGGCTGATCAACCCGGTGATGCGCGGG
>JBEKGC010000542.1:0-6019 GCA_050013055.1 Streptosporangiaceae bacterium | reverse complement strand
GCGATCGGCGCCGGCACCCTGTGGTGCCAGTTCGGCGTGATCAACGCCGAGGGAGCGAAGATCGCCGAGGACGGCGGCATGACGGTGATCATGGACCGCTGCCTCAAGGTCGAGCACGCGCGCTACGTGGGCCGGATGCACTGGCTCGGCTTCAACACGCAGCGCATCACCTCCGTCCGCAGCGGGCTCCAGTAGCTGACGAGCGGCGACCTGGCGCATCGCCCAGCGTGGAAAGCCCCCACGATGACCGGGCACTATAGGTTACGGGAGGCGTTTGCGATGAGAACGCACCTTCCCCCCGTTCCCTCCTCCCGAAACTCTTTGTCAGGTCACGGGAATACCGCTTTCCCGTCTCCTGTGGCGCCTTCGCTTTGCCGAAGGTATTGCGGTCCGCTGGACAGGCAGCCCGACACGTGTCCGTCGCGGTCGTGCTGGTGGCGCGGTGGCTGCTGGGGGTGGTGATGCGAGGTGCATGCCGTGCCTAGTTTGGCCGGTCGTGATGCGGACCGGGCTGTCCGGTTCGCGTGGAAGATCGGGTTCTTACGGAGGATCAGGGCAAGGCTTCACCGTCGCCTGCTCGGGTCGGCCAGCAGGAGCAGGCCGAGAACACCAGGGCGGTGTTCAGGTAGTCACCCGCCTGCATGATCAGGTAGCCGAGGCCGCTCGTGGCCGCGATCAGCTCGGCGGCGACGATGCTGGTCCAGGCGCCCGCCATGGAGATCCGCATCCCGGTGATGATGCCGGGCAGCGCGGCCCTGATCTGCACCCGCAGCATGGTGTAGCGGGACGACGCGCCGAGGGTCCGCGCACACAGCCGCAGGTCGTCGGGGACCTCGTCGAGCGCCGCGACCGTGGTGACCGCCATGACCGGGACCACGCCGATCAGGATCAGGACTTCCTTGGGCATTTCGCCGATCCCGAGCCAGATGATGAACAGCGGGATGAACGCCAGCGGCGGCAGCGGCCTGAGCACCTCGATGATCGGGTCGATGACCTGGCGCACCACCCGGCTGGCGGACATGCCCGCGCCCAGCGTTACCCCGATGGCGGTCCCGGCCACGAAGCCGATCAGGATCCGGCGCAGGCTGGTCAGCGCGTCGTACCACAAGGGCTCGCCCTGAGCCGGGTAGGGCCGGCCGAAGTAGTGCGCGAAGCTGGTCGCGGTCTGGGACACCGAGGGCAGGAAGACCGGGTCGTTCAAGATCATGGCGACGACCTGCCAGATCACCGCGAGGGCGGCCAGGCCGGCCAAGCCCGTCCCCAGCCGGCGGGTCCTGGCCCGGCGCCTGGCCCGGCGGTAGGCGGCCAGGTCGGCGCGCTCATCTCCGTCAGCGTCTTGGCCGGGGGTCCTGGGGTTCTCGCCGGGGACGAACCCGAGATCGAGGTCCACCGCCCCGGCGAGAAGGTCTTCCTCTGGCGGCAGGGCCTTCCACAGGGACATCGCTCAGCTCCTGAGTAGTGCGCGGACCCGTCGCCTGACGGCGAGGAACGCCTCGGTGTCGGTGTCGAGGGGGCTCCGGGGCCTGGGCAGCGGGATATCGATGATCTCGCCGATGCCCGGCGGCCTGCCGCCCATCACGGCGACCCGGTCGCCGAGCAGGATGGCCTCGTCGACGTCGTGGGTCACGAAGATGATCGTGGTGCGCTGGGACTCCCAGATGTCGAGCAGGAACTCGTGCATGCGCTCCCTGGTGATCGCGTCGAGGGCGCCGAACGGCTCGTCCATCAGCAGCAGCGAAGGCCGCGCGGCCAGCGCGCGGGCGAACGCCGCGCGGTGCTGCATGCCGCCGGAGAGCTCGCGCGGGAACGCGGCGCCGAACCCGGTCAGACCGACGCGGTCCAGCAGTGCGTCGGCGTCGGCGTCGAGCTCCGGGTCATCCCGCTCGTGCAGCCCGGCGGCCCGCTGCGCCCGGGGACCGAACAGGACGTTGTTCCTGGTGGTGAGCCAGGGGAACAGCATCGGCGTCTGGAAGAGCATCCCCCGGTCCGGGGCCGGGCCGGTGACCGGCCGTCCGCCGACTGTGACCGTCCCCTGGTCGGCCGGCAGGGCGCCCGCGATGATCCGCAGCAGGGTCGACTTGCCGCAGCCTGACGGCCCGAGCAGGCAGATCAGCTCACCGGCCCGGACCCGCAGGCTCGCCCCGGCCAGCGCCACGGTACGCCGGCCGCCCCGGCGGAAGGTCTTGCCGACCGAGTCGACCACGACCTCCGCGCCGGGGACGGCGCTGGAGTCCGGCGTCCCAGCGGTGTCAGCTCCGTTGTCCTTAGCTGGGGCAGTCACCGGCCAGGGCCTTTTTGATGAACGTGATATCGACGTGCGCGGCGATCTGGGCCGCGGACGGCGCCGAGGTGATCCGTCCCTGCGCGACGAGGAACGTGCCGGTCTGCTCGTAGGCCTGCACGATCCGGCTTGTCGTGTCGTTGTTGGTGGATCCGAGCCAGTAGAGCTGCTGGTCAGGTGAGATGAACGGGTAGCCCTTGGTGGCCGCGACGACCTGGTTGCCCGGCACGCCCTGCGCGGCCGAGCTGGCGGCCAGGTAGGTGGTGGCCTGCGGTCCTGTCATGTCGCGGCTGCCCTGGAGCTCGGCGCACACGTAGTCCTGCACCAGCGTGGGGTCGCTGGAGATCTCGCTGGTCGCGACCGCGATCACGTCCAGGCCGGGGATGCCGAGCTTGGCGATCTGCTCGGCGTTGACCAGCGAGTGGTAACCCTTGCCGAGCAGCGCGGTGGCCGGGCTGCCGTAGACGTAGGCGGAGTCGATCGCCCCGGACAGCGCGGCCGCGCCCGCGGCGTTCTCGTCCGCGAACGGGACCACCTTGACCTTGCCGGTCAGGTGCTCCAGGCTGAGGTAACCAAGCAGCTCGTAATCCTCGGAGGAGCCGACGAGGACGCCGACCGACTTGCCGGCCAGCTGGGCGGGCGAGGTGATCGAGGCGGGCACCAGCAGCTGGTCGTCATCGAAGCCCCAGCCCATGACCACCGTCACGCCGGTGCCCAGGCCGATGGCCTCGGTGGTCGGGGGGTTGCCGACCCCGCTGATGGCCTGCACCGCGCCGCTCTTCATCTCGGCGATCGCGGTCACGCCCGCCTCGAACGGCACATAGTGCAGGTGGGCGGGAATGATCTTCGCCAGCGAGGGCTGGCTTTCGATGATGCTATCGGGGCTGGCCACCGTGCCCTGGCTGACCGAGATGGTGAAGCTGGGCAAGGCCGCCGGGCCGGAGCTGCCGCCGGTGGTGAGCCAGACGACCAAGCCGACGACCACGGCCAGGACCAGCACGGCCGCGCCGTAGATCCGCCGGCGCCGGCGCTTGTAGATGGGTACCGGCCCCTTGGGCCGTTCATCCGAGGTCTTGATCTCAGCTGAGCTGCTCATGACGTGCTGTCTTCCAAGCGGTCCGTGTCGCCGACGTAGTAGGCGGAGGCGTCGCCCCTGACCGCGACGCTCAGGCGGCCGTCCACCCCGACGGGCACCGGGCCGGCCACGGTGACACGCTCGCCGCGCCGGTGTGCGCTGCCGTAGTCCGCGATCGCGTAGTGCTGGGTGGCACGGTTGTCCCAGATGGCCAGGTCATCCTGCCGCCAGCGCCAGCGGACCGTGTGTTCGGGCCGGGTGATGTAGTCCTGGAGCAGCCGGATCAGGTCCCGTGAGGCCGATGCGGTGAAACCAAGCACGGTGCGGGCGAAGCCGCCGAGCAGCAGGGACCGCTCGCGGGTCTCCGGGTGCACCCGGACCAGCGGGTGCTCGGTCTCATAGACGGTGGAGACGAACTCTTCGTGCGCCGCCGCCAGTGCCGGGTCGACCTGCTCGCCGCGGTTGAAGGTGCGGGCGTAGTCGAAGTCGTTGGTGTGCACGACCCGGAGCCGGTCGGCCAGGTCGCGCAGTTCCGGCGGCAGGTCCTGATACGCGGAGGCCGTGTTAGCCCAGATGGTGTCGCCGCCCGTCGGCGGGATCACCACGGCGTGTAGCAAGGTGAAGGCCGGCGGCCGGTCGACGAAGGTCACGTCGGTGTGCCAGTAGTTGGCCTTGCCGCCCTTGAGCGAGTCGATCTCCTCTAGGAGCGGCTGGCCGGGCGGCGAGGCCAGCGTCGGGTGGCCCAGGGTCAGCGGGCCGAGCCGCTCGGCGAAGGCGACCTGCCTGCGGTAGTTCAGGCTCTGGCCGCGCAGGAAGACCACCTTGTGGTCGAGCAGGGCCTGGCGGATCTGGGCGATTACCTCGTCGCTGAGCGGCGCGCCGGAATCGACGCCGGATATCTCGGCGCCGATATGGCCCGCCAGTTTAGTGACGGAAACGTGCGTGGTGGCGGTCAGGGTTTCGGGCATGGCAGAACGCCTTTCGGCTAGGGGTGACCCGCAGCGAGGTGAGAACAGAAGGATGAGAAAACGAAACCGGAAGCGCGTCCGAGCGCGCAGTGCGTCCGATGAGAGCCCGGGCGCTCAGCTCGTCAGAGCGTGACAGCCCGAGCTGGTGACCATTCCGAAATCGACGTAACGACGCCGGGTGCCGAAGTAACTCGCCATTTCCCGAGCATCGCAAACAATCCGGCCTTAGTCAAGTTTTCCTATCTAAATAATAGGAATCCGATCATGGTGACGATCGTCCCAGCGGCTCCTAAGCCGCGCTTCCGGCCAGGCCCGGTGCGGCCGGCGCGCGGCATGCGACCAGCAGCCGGCCGGCCAGCGCGGCGGCCTGGTCGCGGATCTCCGGAATGGCGGTGCTCTCGTACAGCTGGCCCCCCCAGCGTCCGCCTCGATGCCGAGCCGGCACGGGTCCGGCCGGGCCAGTCCGCTATCGAGCAGGCCGCGCAGCAGCGGGTCCGTGGTGGCGGTGACGTCCGCGGCGGGCCCGGTGGCGTTGATCAGCCAGCCGGCCGCCACCTCGGTTACCCGGCCGCCCTGCTCGATCCGGACGCACAGGCCGCCCAGCTTGTCGCTGACCGCGACGACGCAGCCGGGTAGCACCGAGAGCCGCCCCACGGACCGGAGCTGGTCGATCCGGCTGGCGGTCGCCGACGGCACGCGGTGGCGGTGCACTTCCCAGTAACGGGCGACGTGGCGCAGGAACAGCCGCTTATCCGGCGGCGACAGCCGCTGCCACAGTGCGGGGATGTGCGGCCGCAGCGCATCGGCGACGGCCTGCCAGCCCTCGGGGGCGTCGGCCGCCGCCACCCGGATGCGCCTGATCAGGGCGGAAAGGCCGACCGGGCTGCCATCGAGCGCGTGCAGGATGAGCGGCTGGACGGCACGGGCCGGCGGACATCGGTGCTCGCGCGGAAGCAGCGCGTGGCGCGATACCGCACGCACGACGGTCTCCGGATGCGCACTGGTCACCGAGATCGCCACGTCCAGCATGGTGAGGCCCGTCCCGAGGACGACCACCGGGCGGCCGTCGGCCACACCGTCAAGTGCTCCGGGCACCCAGGGGTCGCTGACGTAGCGAGGCGAAGCTGGCACCGGGCACGGCGGGGCGGGCGGCCGGTTGCCAGTGGCCAGCACGACCACGTCGGCGTCGAGGTGGCGGCCGGCGGCCAGCCGCAGGCGCAGCGGCCGGTGCAATCCGTCACTAGTCAGCCCCAGGACGTCAGAGGTCGTCCGGGTGACGGTGACGGCCGGTGCTGCCAGCCGCTCGGCGTCGGCGAGCACCTCACGCAGATAGCGGCCGTAGGCCGCCCGGGGCAGGAATCCGTCCGGCCCGATCCCGGTGGCCGCTGCCCAGCGGGCCAGGTGACCGGGGTCAGCTGCGAACGCGCTCATCCGGCGGACGGGCGAATTCAGCAGATGGGCGGGGTTCGCGGTGGCGTACGCCTGACCCAGCCCATGCCGTCCGTACCGGTCGATCAGGGCGATCCGCAGCGGGATCCGCGCCTCGGCTGCCGCCTGGAGCAGGTAGGTCGTGGCGAGGGTCCCGCTCGCGCCCCCGCCGATCACCGCCACGACGGCAGCCCGGCCGCCGAGCGCCTCTGAGTACCGCACGACGCCAGAATACCATATATTTTCAGTAGGTTTACTAGATAATTA
>JBEKGC010000541.1:0-6464 GCA_050013055.1 Streptosporangiaceae bacterium | reverse complement strand
CGGAGCACAACGGCGCGCACGCCCTCGGCTCGCAGGCTCTCGAGCGCGGCGACGATGCCGTTGGCCGTCTGGGCGCTGAGGGCGTTGCGCGTGTGCTGGTTGTCAAGGGCGATGACGCCCACTAGACCGCGTTTATCGGTCCGGACGGCGCCGCCCGCGAAGCCAGCAGCCCCCGCCGGGCCGCCTGCCTTGCCATCGCCTCGCGACGCCGCGGGCTGCTGGTCCCGCGGCCCGGCTCCCCGGCTCGCCAGGGTCACGTAGGTTCGGGCCAGCGCATCTTTCCCCGCCCCGAGGATGGTGTTCATCAGCCCGAGTGCCTCGATCCGCTGGTCCTCTGCGAAGGTGCTCCCTACATGGCGCCAGAGCACCTCTTCCAGGACGTTGAATGTTCCCTGGACCTCGGCGATGTCGAAGCCCGCCTCGAAGCGGTTCGCCGCGATCTGCTGAGACGACGCGATGATCGGCTCGGTACGGCCCTCGTGCACGCACTGGACGACCAGCTCGAACAGATCCCGCACGTTGCGACGGCGCTCCTCCGGGCTGACTGCGTGGTGGTGCGCCTGATGGCGTCGCTCGAGCGTGGCAGCAGCATCCTCGACTACTCGATCCTCGGCGGCGGCCAGGACTGCTGACATCTCCACGACCGGTACCTCCATTTCCTGGACCAGGCTACGCCGATGGTGTCATCTCCAGGCTGGTGCTTTGGTTTCGCGAGCCTCGGGCATATGAAGGGCATGACGCGAGAGTCGGAGTCCGGGCTGCCAATCGAGCCCGTGTACGGGCCGGGATCGCTCACAGGATTCGACCCGCGGCAGCGCCTGGGCGAGCCGGGTGAGTACCCGTTCACCCGCGGCGTGCACGCTTCCATGTACGTCGAGCGCCCATGGACGATGCGCCAGTACGCCGGCTTCGCCACCGCCGCGGAATCCAACCGCCGTTACCACCAGCTCATCCAGGCGGGCACCACAGGCCTCTCGGTGGCATTCGACCTGCCCACCCAGATGGGCTTCGATTCCGACGCGGCCATGGCGCTCGGCGAGGTAGGAACGACATCCTCAAGGAGTACATTGCCCGCGGCACCTACATCTACCCGCCGCAACCCTCCATGCGCCTGGTCGCGGACTCGTTCGCCTACTGCATGAAGGAGATCCCGCAGGAGGTCGCGTTCACGCACGCAGTCACTGCACGCCAATTCCTATGGGTGCAGCTCGTTTGGAGTGAGATCGCGAGTCAGGCGCCCAGCGCGTATTTCCCCTGATCAGTGCCGGGGTAGAGGCGTTCATGCTCGCAAGCGAGGTGGAATCTCCAGTACTCCTCGAAGTCGCCGTTGCTGATCACCGCCCTCAAGGTGAGGACTGCCTCGGCACCGTCCAGTCCCCATCTCGCGCCTCCCAAGTTGAGGCGGTCGGCTATGAGGTGCCTGCACGCACCCTCAATGACGCCCGTCGCGATCGGCCATCCTGCTTCCAGTGCCTGGTCGTAGCGGAGGAACTCCCGCTTGTTCTCCAGGTAGCGCACGCACGCGGCGGCCCCGTTCCGCTGGTTTCCGGCCAGGCCGGCCGCGTCGGCCTCGGCGGTGATCTCCTCCGCGGCCCGGTCGCTGTCGCCGGCCAGGACCGCAAGGGCCTTGACCGCGACCCAGTCCTCGGCCGCAGGATCCCCGGCCTGGTGGAGGCTCCAGGCAGCATCCCAGAGATATTCAAGAACGTGAATAATGTCGACAATGGCATGAATTGCGGCACCTCTGCGGGCGGCCTCGGCGCGGATCAGGTCCAGCTGGTGCTCGGCCCCGTCGACCAGGACGACCCAGGTCCGCTGGCGGCCGGGGTCGCGGTCCCCGGCCTCGTCGAACGCGGCGGCGATCACCTCGGCGGGGTTGCGCCGGACCGATCCGGCCAGCCACTTGCCGCGGGCCTTCGGCCCGGGGCGGAGTGCGCGGGTGCCGTGCCGTCCGCCGGGCGGGGCAATCACGTCGTGCGGGCGGCGTTTCGCGGGCTCGGCGTCGTAGACGGTGACCAGGCAGGCCATTCTCCTGCGGTTCGGTTTCTCCCCGGCTGACAGCCGGGTGCGCATCTTCCCCAGCTTCGCGGCGGCCTTCGCGGTGGCCGCGCGAAGCGCCCCGGGGCGCATGACGATGCCCTTGCACGATGCCCTTGCTTATCTTGAGCTTTCGCGTCAGCCGGAGCTGTGACCTGCGGCGTCCCGTCGTGGACAATGCCGGCGACGGGACGCTGGCGGCCTGGTTCCGGTTGTTTCAGCCTCCTTGATCGTTACCAGATCGGGTCCGGGCTGACCGCTGGTCGCCGAGTGCGCGGGTGAGCTGGCGGCGGAGCCGGGCGTTCTCGTCGGCGAGCTGCTTGTTGCGGTCGAGGGTCGCGGTGAGCCTGGTCCGCAGCGAGGCGTCGGTGGCCCGCTGGGCGGCAGGAACGGCGCCGGCGGAGCCGGCGCTACTGGTTTCTTGCCGGAGCCGGCGGATCTGGCTGCTGATGTCGGGCTGGGTATAGAGCCACGACCGTGAGATCCCGGCGGCCTGGGCGACGCCAGCGAACGTCACGGGAGCGCCGGACCGGCCGAGCTCGCGGAGGGCCTGGACGGCTCTGGCCCTGGTCAGCTCGTGCCGCCGGGCTGCGGCTTGCGTGAGCGGGTCAGGATGCACCGGCGGCTGCCTCCGTGTTCTCTTCTCCGCCGTCTTCGAGGGTGGTGATGATCTTGTCGAGGTTGGCGGCGACCTGCTTGTTCATCTCTGCGACGCGGGCATGTCCTGCGGCTTCGGCTGCGGTGATGATCTGCAGGGTGTGCTTGCGCTGGGCATGGTGCTGCGGGAGGAACTCTGCCGTGGTCACGAACATCGGGCAGGTCAGGCACGAATTTGCATGCGGACAGGTTTTCGCCATCGGCAGCTCGCAGTAGCCGTTCGGCAGCGACTGGGTGGCCCGGGACAGCCGCTGTTTCGACCAGGCGGCGTCGCCGAGCGGCCCGCCGGCCCTGATCTCGACGGTCTGCCCCTCGGCGTTGACCTTGCGTGCCCTTTCCCAGTGCTCGCGGACGGTTTTATCGGACAGCCGGGCATAGAGAGCGGTCATGAGCGGCGAGTCATGGTCCAGTATCTTCTGCACGACATGCTGGGGGACATCACGGTTTATCAGGGTGGTTCCCAGCGTGTGGCGCCATTGGTGGGGAGTGAGGTGCACGGGCCGGCCGTGCTCATCGCGGATGTCGCAGTGCTGCAGCCAGCGGTAGAGCGCCGGCCGGTAGGTGGCGCCGGCAACCGGGACCTTGCCGTCCGGGTTCTTCTCCGGCCGGGGGAACAGCACGGTCCCGGCCGGGTAGCGGTCCAGGATCCGCTGCTGCTGGCCGCGGATCAGTTCCAGCAGTTCGCCGTCGACGGGGACGAGCGCCTCGCGTTTCATCTTGTTGTTGAAGTAGCGCAGGTAAGGGGCTCCGCTGTCGTCGGTGACGGTGCAGTCGAAGGGCAGCTTGAGGGCGTCGGAGATGCGCAGTCCGCAGCGGATCAGGATGACCGTGGCCAGCCGGTAGGCGGGGTTGGCCTGGCGGGCGAGGTTGCCGGGTTCCTCGACCTGGGCCATCACGTGCCCGGCCAGTGCCCGGGGCAGGAACTCGATGCGGGGCGGCTGGTCGCCGGGGAACAGCCTCGCGTCTGGGGGAAGGTCCGGGGCCCAGCCGTGCTGGCGGACCGCGGTGAGGAACAGGCCGATGATGCTGACGTGAGCACGGTGCCCCACCCTGCCGGCCAGGGCAGCGTGGAGGTCGGCGAGGTAGTCCTCGAGCACGGGCCGGGTGATGCCGGCGGTGCCGGCGATGCCCCGGGCCTGGAGGAAGACGGCGAGCCGGGTCAGGGAGCGCAGCGGGCGGCGCCCGCCCGAGTCGATTCCGAGGCCGGTGCTCAGCCGCCAGCGGATCCAGCGTTTGGCCAGGTCTTTCAGTTCCTGCTGCGGGATTCCGCTGAAGTCCAGGACGTTCCTGCCCTCGAAGCCCAGGCGGTGCAGCTGCCAGATGTCGCTGGGATACTCCGTATCCCAGCCGGCTCCCTCGGCCAGGTCGGCGACCTGGCGCCGGGACCAGGCCAGCAGGGCGGTCGTCTTGCCGCGCTGCCTGCCGGTCTCGTCCCTCCATTCCTGTTCTGTGCGCTCCAGCAGCGAGGATGCTCCGCTGGAGTCCAGGAACCGGACCATGCTCATGACGACGGGGGGCGGTGCCTTGCCCTCGCGGTCGTCGTGGCGGCGCTGCAGCGCGTACTGGATCTCCAGCTTCAGCTGCGGGGGCAGGCTGTCCAGGAAGATCCGGTCGCCATCGGGGACGGGGTCCTCGCCGGGATACCGGCCGGCGAAGGCGCCCGGCTCGGGACGGCCGGCAGCCCTCCATGCGGAGCCGTGGCTCAGGCAGAACGGGACGCCCCGCTCGGCCCACAGGCCGCAGAACCCGGCCAGGCATTCCTGCTGGCCGACCGGTGTCTCGGTCGCGGGGACGCCGGCCAGCCATTCGTCCACGGGCGGGCGCCCGGCGCGGTCCCAGGCATCGCTGTGACGCGGGCAAAGCCCGTGGCCGCGGAGGCCGCGGCCGCAGCCAGGGGCCCGGCATCCGGGCAGCGGGGCATGCCCGAGCCAGCGGGGGCCCGGTGCCGCGGCGAACGCGTCCAGGTCCGGCTTGCCCTGAGCGGTCCACCGGTCATGGTGACCGTGGCACAGACCCCGCCCGCCCCGCGCTGTTCGCGGGCAGGCTTCCACTTTGCAGATCGCGCCGCCGAACACCGGGTCGGCGGGGTCGAAGACCAGCTCGCCGGAGCGGAACTCTGTCCGGACCGCGGCCATCAGCCTTTCCAGCAGGCCGCCGGGAACCCGGTACTGCCCGGACTCCGCGGAATCCTGGCCGCCGGAGACGCTCACCGGCTGTCCTTCTCGTCCTCCAAGACGGTGGCGGCGATACTGACCGTGACGCCGCCGCGAATGCCCCGGGCATGCAGGTAAACGGGCGTCCCGGTTCCAGACGGGATCTCGGTGGCCTCTTCCAGGCCGAGTGCCCGCTGCCATTGCCCGAACAGCCCGCGCCGGCCGCCGGCGGGAACCAGGATCTGGCCGGACAGGCCCCCGGCGGACGCGGTGACGGTCCAGGCGAGCAGCGGGAGGTCCGGGTGCGCGGCCAGGATGGCGGCCAGCTCGGCGGCGGCCCGCTGCTGCCAGCCGGACCGGTCGGCCTGCGTGATCCAGCCGCCGCTCACCACTGCACTTCCTTCCCGGTGAGCCAGCCGGCCTTCTCCAGCGCTGCCCGCGCGTCCTCGGCCGTCAAATGCCCGTAAACCGAGGAAGTGACAGCTACCGAGGAGTGCCCGAGCAAGGCGGACACGACCTCGATGGGGACGCCGTCGCGGAGCCATCGCGTGGCCGCGCTGTGCCGGCACCAATGGGGGTCGAAATCGATCCCGGTCCGGGCCCGCAGCCGCAGGACCAGGTCATAGGCCGCCTGGTAGCACCATGCCTGCCCTTTCGGCTCTGCCCAGACGTTGATGAATACGTAGTCACTCGGGCAGTCGCCGTACTCGCCGTGCAGGTAGTCGGCATACAGCCGGATCAGGTCCGGGCCGACGGGGACCGTCCGGCCGCCCGACTTGGCCCGTGCGCCGTTGGCGTTCTCCCGGGCCACGATGGTGATCTCGCACTCGGCGGCGGCGATGTCCTCATGACGCAGGCCGAGCGCTTCGCCGGCCCGGCACCCGCTCTCGTGCAGGAGGGCGAAGAAGAAGCGGTCCCGCAGCCTCGTGCAGGCATCCAGGATCGCCTGCATCTCCGCCGGCGTCAGGATCCGCGGCAGCTTCTTCGGGGCCTTCAGCGCGATCGCCCGGCCGCGATACGGCTTGTCCTTGCTGATGTGATGAAGGAACGGCTTCCAGTCTCCCCGCCCGCCGGCCCTCCACGCGGCCAGCAGGTCACCGACCCCGGCACCGTTGCGGGCCTGGTGCGCGTAGAACGCGCTGACCGCCGCCAGCTTGCGGTTCACCGTCGCGGCACCGACATGCGCCGTCGCGGACGGCAGCACCGCGACCTCGCCCGACCGCCCCGCCGGGGGCAACTGCAGCCATGCGACGAACTCGCCGACGTCCTCCAGCCGGGCCTCGCGCCAGTCCAGGCGCCGGAAGCCGAGGAACTCCCAGTAATCCTTCAGATCGTGCGAGTACGCCTTCACCGTGTTCGGCGACCGGCCGATGCCGGTGAGATACGCCAGGAACCGGTCGACCGGCACGACCAGCCCGTCATCGTCCCCCAGCACGGTCCACGATCGCGTCCCCGAACCAGGGATCACCACCGGATGCACGAGCATCGTCTCCTCCTTGAGCAACGTCATGGACAAAGCAGGAGATAACCACGGATGAACCGGCATCCGGGCACGTGAGAACGCTCGTGATGGACGTTAAAGACACTTCAGTTGAGGCTAGAGATAACCTTGCAGTC
>JBEKGC010000540.1:0-5873 GCA_050013055.1 Streptosporangiaceae bacterium | reverse complement strand
TAGCGATCCTTGGTCCCTAGCTTCTGGACGTTTGTGTCAAGTTTTCACGCGGCTTTCCCGAGGCGGGCGTGGCTGATGTAGTCATCGACGTGCTGGCTGATGACGTCTAGGGCCTGCCGGAGCTCGGGTGGTGCCTGGGGCTGGTCGGCGGCCATGAGGGGGCGGAGCAGCCGGTTGTGCAGCTTGGTGTAGAAGACGGCCATGGCGATGCCGTCGGGGGTGGGGATGTACCGGTTGGTGTGCTCGATCCGGCGGATGAGCCCGGCCAGGCGTAGCCGTCGCAGGTCGTAGGTCATCTGGCCGGGACTGTAAGGGGTGTTCAGCAGTCCGGTCATCAAGGCGCGCAGGCTCTTGTTGGTGATGCCGGCTGCGGTGAGGAGGGTGTTGCAGAGGGCGCCGGCCAGGGCCATGACCCGGGGATCGCCGAACCGCAGGGCCGGGGTCCTCCGCCCGTCCGCGGTGACGGATGGGTGCGCGATCCGCTCGAAGGCTGGACTCGCGAGGACGGTGCCCTGGCCGGCGCGCTCGGTTTCCAGTATGCGCCGGTTGATGGCGCGGGCCTTGTCCTGGAGCTCGGCCAGGTTGGGCAGGCGGGCGTTGCAGCGCAGGTCGCGGGGGCAGTTGATGACCGCCTCGATCCGCAGTGCGCGGCCCTCTTTCAGGTACTGCTTGACCCGCGAATGCTTATAGAAGACGTTCACCACCACGCCTTTGTCGTCCGGGTCGATGACGGGGCGGTCGATGGCGGTGCGGAAGGTCCCGGGAGTGTCGCAGCGGACCCGCCGGCCGAAGATGATCTCCACGTTCTCCGGGCGGCCCAGGTCCAGGTTGTCGGCGATCAGCGCCTCGAAGAACAACCGGACCCGGCACGGGGCGTCGAAGACGATGGTCCTGGAGACCTCGACCTGCCGCATCGAGCACTCCCACCAGTACCCCGCATCCCGGTCCCTGCTGCCGAAGGGCATCGGGAGCCGGTGCAGCCACCGCTGGGCGAAGACCTCGATGGTGCCCGGCTGCAGCCGGTCGCAGATCCCCTGCAGCCCTGCCGGGTCATCGCAGGACGCGAACCCGTTAGACAGGGCCGTGAACCCGATGCCCGCCTTGAGCGCCTGCCGCTTGGCCCACTCGTGCCCGTTGACCCAGATCTTGGCCGGGTAGGGGAAGTAGGCGCAGACCTTGATGAACGCCGGCCCGAAGTCGTCGTCCCATAGGTAGAAGTAGTAGCAGGTCACCCGGCGGTCAGCCTTCGCGAACGTGTACTGCGGAGCTGCCGCCTGGGTGTCGCGCTGGTAGGCGGACCAGACCCGCTGGAACTCCTGCGCCACGCCGACCGCGGCCACCCCGGACCGCCCGGTCGCCGCCTGCGCCGCCAGGTACGGCTGCATCACGTCGATCTTGCGGTCGCCCTTGCCGAACCTCACCCACGGGATCCCGTTCGAGGACGCGAACGACTCCACCGAGCGGCGGAACCTCGTCCCGATCTTCTCCATCAGCGCCGGTGACGGGATCGGCATCCCCAGATGCTGGGTCATGAACGCGACCACCTGCCCAGCACCGAATGCCCGTCCAGCAGCTCTCCCGCTGTCACGATATGCGTCATTATGACCACCTAGAGCAACCGACCCTTTGATGGCCATGATGAACTCACCCGCAGCGACGCACCTGCGGAACCACAGATCTCGGCGGTCAGAGGCGGAGCCTCACTGGTACGGCAGCCGCACTTGGGGTTGTGACCTGCGGTGTTGTGAGGGTCTGGCGGGGTTGGGCATAAGGGGGCAGCCGCCCGGCGATCAGTGTGTGTGAAGACAACTCAATCGAGGGCGGCTGCTGCCGTCAGGATAGGCGCGCGGGCGGCGCTTCGGGAACGGGCGGGGCTGCTGGGGGCGCTGCGGCCGTGTTTCGCGCGGACGCTGGTGTGGCTGCAGGCGGGCAAGTACCTGGCGGCGGTGATGAGCGACCTGCCGGAGCGGAACGGGTGGAGCATCGCCCGTCATGCCGGGGACGCGACGCCGGATAAGACGCAGCGGCTGCTGAATCAGGCGTGCTGGGACACGATGGCGGCGATGAGCATCGTGCGGCGGTTCGCGGTGGCCGGGCTGGATGAGGCGGCGCGGCAGGGCCGGCGGGCGGGCGGGATGCGGGCCGGGGCGCTGGACGAGACCGGGCAGGAGAAGCAGGGCACATCGACCGCGGGCGTGAAAAGGCAGTACATGGGGTGTGCGGGCCGGGTCGCGAACGGGATTAACACGGTGCACCTGTCTTATGTGCGGGAGGGCGCCGGGCACGCGCTGATCGGCGCCCGGCAGTGGATCCCCCGCGAGCAGATCGCGGACCCCGTCCTGTCGCTGAAGACCGGGCTGCCTCCCGGCCTGGAGTTCCGGACGAAGGGGCAGCTGGCCGCCGGGATCTGCGCGGACGCGTATGCCGACGGGGCCCGCTTCGATTTCATCACCGGGGACGAGGTCTACGGTGCCAGCCCGGACCTGCGGGAGTTCCTGGAATCCCGCGGCCAGGCCTACGTTCTGCGGGTCGCCTCGAACCACATGATCACCCAGCCCGGCGGGACGAAGCTGACCTGCGCGCAGGCCGTGAAGACGCTGGTGAAGGGCAGCCGGGCGTGGGAGGTCCGCTCCGCCGGGCAGGGTTCCAAGGGGCAGCGGTGGTACGCGTGGGCGTGGATCGCGACCGCCTCGCCCCGGCACGCCCTGCTGATCCGCCGCCACCTCAGGACCGGTGAGCTGGCCTTCCATTACTGCCACGTGCCGGACGGGCAGCCGCTGACCAAGACGAGGCTGATCAGGGCCGCCGGGCTGAGGTGGCCGGCAGAGGAAGATTTCGAGTTCGGGAAGGACTGCTTCGGCCTGGACCAGTGCCAGGCACGGCTGTACACCGCGATCGCCCGGCACACCGTCCTGGTCATGGCCGCCCTCGCCATCTGTGCCGTCACCGCCGCCCAGCTCCGGGGCCGGACCGGCAGCCAGGCCCCGCCGCCGGTCACGCCGGACCAGGCACCGCCGGCCGAACCCGGCATGATCCCGCTGACCGTCCCGGAGATCAAGCGGATCCTCGCCGGCCTGACCTCCCGGCCTCAGCCCCCGGAACACGTCATCCACTGGGACGCCTGGGCCCGCCGCCATCAGGCCCGCGCACGATGGTTCCACCAGCGTGCACACCTCAAACGCGACTACGCCCTGGTCAGCTAGCCAAGTGCGGCTGCCGTATTAGCCTGCCAGAGCTCCGTTGTTGCATTCTCCAGAAGGTCAGTAAGTACCTGAATCTGGTAGGCTCGCCGATCGCGAGACGCAAGAGCCTCCAGATGAAATTTATGGAGACGGTTCTCCGCCTCGGCGCTCAGAGGAATAGATCGTGTTCTCGAAATTTCATCTATGAGCTCATCCAAGAGCTCTCGGGAGGGTATTCGATTGCCGCTTAGATAGCGAGATAGGACAGATTTATCGCGATAATTGCGACGCGAGTACTCTCCAAGAGAAATTTCCAGCTTGCTGAATACGCGTCGCAATTCTGTAACAAATTGCTGTACCGCAGGTTCCAGGTCCAGAGAGATCGGTTTCAGGCCGAGGGTGGCCGACTCGGCCCGCGGAGGCATGTCTGGCGGCGTTATCTCCCGGTCATCGCTTGCGGTCATCGCCGCCTCAAGGCAACAGCCGCGACCGTGTGGCCACTTTGCGCAACACCGGTGCCATCGCACGGCAACGCCGTTGCGGGGAGGCGCAACGGTGTCCTCATGTGAGTTCCTTGTAGCGCAGGTGTCCGCCTACGTCGATCCGATTGCTGCATGGGGGCCGGGTGCAACCGGACGCTGTTGCTGACCAGGTTGACCTCGTGGATCACCACACTAGTAACGCTCGAGTTGGCAGGGAGGAAATTCGGCCATGGATCCGTTGGTGCATGTCCTGTCGTCAGCCAAGGGACCGCAGAGAGTTGTAGTTGTCGCCCTGATCTTGATCCCGCTTCTTCTCATCACCATCAGCTCGCTCCCGGCTGTTGCTATTCTGCCGTTCCTTCCTGGTGGTGTCGACCGAGTACTCAAAATCGTTGCTCAACTCATCGCATGGACCATGGCCATCCTCAGCGGTGCTGACGCATGATCGCGTTGCTGCTAGTCGAGAAGTTGGATATTGTATACGGAGAGACGGCGCGACAGGCCGGTATTGAGAGGTAGCATACGTGAGACGACTTTTATGCTGCAAGATGCTCGCACTCAACGCAGTAACGAGACTGTTCGGACCGGAAAGGGGGAGTGCCGACATTCCGCTTTTCAGGGGTCCTTTCATGCCTGAACCCCTATTACCAAGGTAGATAATCGGCCCAGCTCACCCGCATTGATGCTGGCCAGTGGGCTACGTGCTAATTCTAGCGGTCGTGCCGCCGTGTGCCGGGGAATGCCGTCTTGTTCGTGTTACCGGCGTGTTGATCTTCGCTGATTCCCTAACTTGTGTTGCTTTCGTGTTGCGGAGCATGCCTGTCCGGCCGTCACCGCCTCCGAGCCGGCGTGCCTGCCCGGGATCGAAGACGAACTGCCGTGACTACCCACCGTCCTGTCGGCCGTCCGGCTGCGCCGCACGCTACGCCAGAATGACTTACCGTGACGGATAGATCGCGCTTAACGACTCAACCGCACATATCGCTAGGTCCGCGCGCGATATGAATACTATCTGTGGCGGAAATACGGGTGCAGGTTGTCCAGTGCTGGGTGTCTGTAACCAGCCGGACAGTTATCGTCCGCAGCGTACGGAACGGTTATGTAGAATTTGGGGTCGTGTCAAGCAGTCCCGGATGTTCTCTCGGCTTATTCGGTGTCTTCGTCCCATGCGGACTGAGGGTCGCCGAGTCCTCGGCTGAGCGTGGGGGGCCGGTCTGTTCCAGTTACGGTGATGACCGGACCTGGATCGGCAGAGAGGGCTGGCGGAGCCAAGGCCTGGGCGAGCATCGCTTCGATCTTGTCTAGCCGCCGGTTCAGTTCGGCTTTTTCCTGGTCGGTTTTCTCCTCGATGAAGTAGCTCGCCACGGTGGCGGTCAGCACGCCGATCAGCCCGATCCCGACAAGCATGAGTACCACCGCCACACCCCGGCCGCCGGGTGAGACGGGATACTTATCGCCGTATCCCACCGTGGTAACGGTGACGGTGGCCCACCACAGGGCGTCTCCGAAGTTATGGATCGTCGCGTCGCGGGCGTGCTGCTCGAAGCCCAGTTCCGCGGCCGAGCAGACCAGAACAATGCCGAGCACGGCCAGGAGGACAAAGTGCAGCCCGCGATGGGTGAGGATCTCCCGGGCGCGTTTCAGGGCGCCGGCCAGGACGACGCCAGCGCGGGCGAGGTTCAGCAGGCGCAGCAGGCGCAGGGCCCGTAGCGGCCGGAGCGCGGGCAGCGCGACCACCGCCAGGTCGACCAGATGGCGGGTGAAGAACAGCCGGCGCGAAGGCGCCAGGTAAAGCCTGACGAGATACTCGACGACGAATATCGCCCACACCAGGTAGTCGATGGCGTTGAAAGTGTCGGCGACGCTGGCCGGGAGGTGCGCCACCAGCGGCAGGACGAGGACGGGCAGCCACAGCAGAGCAAGGATCGTAAGCGGTAGCTCGACGACCGCTGAGAAGCGGTCGTAGGCGTCCTGCGAGCGGGCCAAAGTGGGCATGGCCGGAGTCCGCCCGGCGCCTCCTTATCTTTGTACGCCGGCCGGCGCGCCGGGACGCTCCGCGTCGAGCTGGGCCAGTTCTGCCTGAAGCTGCCTGACAAGATCGCCGACTGTGCCCCGGAAGTGCGCCAGCGCGAGGTCCAGCCGGAAATCGAAGGCGCCCGAAAGCGCCGGGCCGTAATGGATGGTCGTGGGCTTCTGGCGGTTCGACACC
>JBEKGC010000539.1:0-4365 GCA_050013055.1 Streptosporangiaceae bacterium | reverse complement strand
GGCGTGCATCTTCGCTTCATCTGATTTAAAGTTCCCCCGGGACCCGAGGGGAGATACCGGTGAGCACGCAGGCGGAGCAGGAGAGCTTTAGTTTCCAGGCCGAGGTGGTCCAGATCCTGGACCTCGTGGTGCACTCTCTGTACAGCAACAAGGACATTTTCCTACGCGAGCTGATCTCGAACGCGTCGGACGCCATCGACCGGCTGCGACTGGAGATGCTGTCCCGCTCCGAGGACCCGGCCGACGAGGGACCGCTGCAGATCCGGGTCAGCTTTGACAAAGACGCGGGCACGATCACCATCGCGGACAACGGGATCGGCATGAGCCGGGCCGAGGTGATCGAGCACATCGGTACCATCGCCAAGTCGGGCACCCGCGAGTTCCTGCGGTCCCTGACCGGCGATCAGCGCAAGGACGCGACCCTGATCGGCCAGTTCGGCGTCGGCTTCTACTCCGCGTTCATCGTGGCGGACCGGGTGAGCCTGACCACCCGCAGATATGGCCTGGCCGACGCCGACGGCGTCCGCTGGGAGTCCGACGGGAAGGGCGAGTACACGCTGGAGGCCGTCGAGGCGCCGGCCCGCGGCACCACGATCGTGCTCAAGCTCCGCGAGGGCGAGGACGACCTGCTCAACGACTACCGGCTGCGCTCGATCATCCGGACCTACTCGGATCACATCAGCCTGCCCATCTTGATGCCTCCGGCGGAGGGTGCGGTCGGCGAGGCGGAAGAAAAGCCGGTCAACCAGGCCTCGGCGCTGTGGGCGCGCCCGAAGAACGAGCTCACCGAGCAGGACTACAAGGACTTCTACCGGCACGTCGCGGGCGACTTCAGTGACCCGCTCAGCTGGCTGCACGCCAAGGTGGAGGGCACCTACGAGTACACGCTCCTGCTCTTCATCCCGTCCCGCGCGCCGTACGACCTGTGGATGCCGCGGTCCGGCCGGGGCGTCAAGCTGCACATCAGGCGGGTCTTCATCCTGGAGGACTCCGGCCAGCTGCTGCCCCAGTACCTACGGTTCATCCGCGGGGTAATCGATTCCAGCGACCTGCCGCTGAACGTCTCCCGGGAACTGCTGCAGGGCAGCCGCGTGGTGGACCACATCCGCTCCAGCGCGACCAAGCGGATCCTGAAGCTGCTCGCCGACCTGGCCGAGAAGGAGCCGGCCAAGTACGCCACTTTCTGGACGGAGTTCGGCGCCGTCCTCAAGGAGGGCCTGCCCGAGGATTTCTCGAACCGCGACGAGATCGCCAAGCTGCTGCGCTTCACCTCAACCAAGTCAGGAGGCGGGGATGCGGACGTATCGCTCGGCGATTACACCGGCCGGATGAAGGAGGGCCAGGACAAGATTTACTACCTGCTGGCGCCCAGCCTGGCCGCCGCGAAATCCAGCCCGCACCTGGAGACGTTCAACTCCAAGGGCATCGAGGTCCTGCTGCTGACCGACGACATCGACAACTGGCTGGTCGGCAGCCTGCGCGACTTCGAAGGCAAGCGGCTGCAGTCCGTTGCTCAGGGCACCGCCGACCTGGGCTCGCTGGAGGACGAAGCAGAAACCCAGGCCAAGGAACAGGCCAGCGCCGAGTTCGCCGACTTGGTGGCCAAGCTGAAGGCCATCCTGGCCGGCCAGGCCTGGGACGTCCGGGTGACCAGCCGCCTGACCACCTCGCCGGCCTGCCTGGTGGCCAACGAGACCGACATCGACCTCAACCCGGCCCGCCGGCTGACCGGCACCGGGCTACCCAGCCAGCCGGTACTCGAAATCAACCCGCAGCACCCGCTGGTGCGCTGGCTCAACCGCGATCTCGACCACCCCCAGCTAGCGCAGTGGGCACACGTGCTCTACAACCAGGCCATCTTGACCCTAGGCGCTCGGATCGAGGACCCCGCCGCCTTCGTCGCCAAGCTCAACAGCCTGCTAGTGACCCTGATCCAGACGCCGGAAGACGCCCCGGCCGAACCTGCAGCCGCCCCGGAAGACGCCCCGGCCGAACCTGCAGCCGCCCCGGCGGAACCAGCCGTCGCCGCGCCGGAACCGCCAGCGGAGGCTGCGCCGCCAACCAGCGACAGCGACTAGTGCCTCGTGCTGCATACTAGGCCGCGTCCATTCCGGCTAGATGACTCAATCGCCCCGCTGCCCATCTGCGCCCCATAGGGATAGGCTCATAACGTTCGCCGCACCTGCACCGGCAGATGCTTCAGCTGAGCCAGTAAATGCTGTGGCGGAGCCGGAGAGGCCGATGTCACCTGCCCCGGGCCGCCAGCACGGCGTGCTCGTGGCCGCGGCGGACTGGTAGTGTACATCGGTGCTGGGGCGGTAGCTCAGCCGGTCAGAGCAGCGGACTCATAATCCGCCGGTCGTGGGTTCGAGCCCCACCCGCCCCACCTGTTTCGCGGCAGAGCCTTTGCCGAGGGTGTCACGTGTCGAGGCTCACGTGCTGCACGCTGATGACTTCCTGACCCTCATGCTCGGTGACGGTGTACCAGATGGTTACGTCGTCGGCTGGCAGGTGCAGCTCGTAGGCGCCGAGCAGAGGGTCATCGCGCGGGAAAGGATCTGCGAGGGCCGGAACCGGCTCGTCCATCAGATGAAAGATCGTCCGCTGCACCGTCCACCGCAGCGGCTGCGGCAAGGCCTCGATCTCCTGCCAGGACGAGCCCGGGAAGCGGACGAGGCGCTCACTCACGTATTCCCCACGCCTCAGCGAGCTGCTCGCGGGTGAACGCGGGCGCGTCATCGCCCGGGCCGGGGTCGGCCTGAATGCGCGCCATGGCGATGCCTCGCCCGACCTCCCGGCGCAGTCGCTTCAGCTCAGCCTTTAGGGCATCTAGTTCGGCACGGGGAATGCTGACCAGTTCGGGTGCTTCGGCGCTCACGCGGCTCCCTCAGTTCGGCGTTTCAGGCCCTCAGTGTAGATCGGCGGGTCCCGGATCTTCTCGAACCAGATCGTCAGAGGGTAATCGATGTACAAGAGTCCCGGTCGTTACGCTGGGTTACGGTTGCGGGTATCGCCTGCCGCCTCCCGTGGACCGGTTCGTGGACCGGCGCTCCAGTTAATCCCAGCGCGGTGAGCGCCATCAGTGCGATAACCCGTGCCATCAGTGCAGCTAGCGCATCCGGAGCGTCAGGCCAGGCTTCTCATAATCCGCCGGTCGTGGGTTCGAGCCCCACCCGCCCCACCATTCCTGACCTGCAAAGACTCTCCTAATGCGAGCTGCGCCGGGTCGGCTTTCAGTACCAGACGGACGCAAAATGTACGCATGTTGTCATGGTGCTGTCTTCCCCGCCTACCGGACCAACGCTGCCGTCTGCTCGGCGGCGGCCAGGTGCGGCTCGATCAGCACATGGGTCTACCGGTCGTTGATGTCCTTGCCGGTGTGCCGTCCGCCCTCGTGCAGCTTGATGACGGGTACGCCTGCTGCGCGGCCAGTTTCTTAAACCGCTTGGACACGTGATCGGGATTCCACGTGCGCCCGTCGGCCTGGCAGAAGATCAGGTCATCATCCTGCCACGCCTCGCCGGCCCGGAGCCGCGCGGCGAGCTGGACCTTGCGGTGCTCGCGCAGCTGCTGCGCGGTCTCGGCGTCGAGGAACACCGGGCGGTCAGCGGCCGTGCTCTTGGACCGTGAGCGAGCAACTCGACGCCAGCGGCTACGACCGCAGCCGACTACTCGGCGTGCTGGTGACCCACTCTCACTGGGATCACGTGAGCGGCCTGGACGGGCTGCGGGTGCCTATCTGGATGAACTCGGGTGAACGGCACTAGGCGGCCGAGGACCCGGACGGGAAGGTCTTCCGCACCGTGTCCGCGGGACTCGAGGTCCATGAATACGAGTTCAACGGCCCGCCGTATCTCGGCTCTACCGCCCGGCTCCCTATAGGGTTCCATAACCCCGCGGCCCGCAAGCGCGGGCTCTCCCCCCGGCACACCCGCGCCGTCAGCGAGCGCATCGCCCGGCCCGCGCCTTAGCGCCTCGCTCGGTTGCCGGTCTCGTGCCCGCCGCGCCGGGTTAGCACGGCCCTCGCTGTCCTCTATGGGTCGCTAAGGAATGTTCTGGATATGCCTTGCGGCATATGTGGCAGGTGAGACTGTGGCCGCTTGGTCGATGCGGCCGCCGGAGCCCGGCCCATAGCGTTGGTGGTGCCGGGGTACCGGCGCTACCGATGGAGGAACAAACGATGATCAAGGTAGAAAACCTCAGTAAGCGATACGGAGAGAAGCTGGCTGTTGACGGCCTGGATTTCGTCGTCCAGCCGGGCATCGTGACCGGCTTTCTCGGCCCGAACGGGGCCGGCAAGTCCACCACGATGCGGATGATCGCCGGGCTGGACGAGCCCACCACTGGGCGGGTCCTGGTCAACGG
>JBEKGC010000538.1:0-4370 GCA_050013055.1 Streptosporangiaceae bacterium | reverse complement strand
ACAGTCGAACAAACTTCTGGGGAAGTTGTTACGCCAAGGGGTGCAAATAGAGAAGTTGGCAGGATGCGCGAGACGGGCGCGGGCGGCAGTCGCGACCGTGTCCGACATCGGAGCCAGGGCGAATGGGTGTTCACCTGGGCTATGACTACCTGGTCGTCGGTAAGGGCTCGCAGGCCGGCCTTGGCCTGTACCCAGCGGCCGTCTACCGCGCTATCACCTGCAGCAGCAATGGCCTGAGCGTTCATGGCAGTGGTCGTGCCGACCGTGGTCATACCGGTCGTCACAGGCTTGACCGGGGAGGAGCACGGGTCCTACGCCAGGCATGGCCTGGGCTCGAGCGCGTGCCAGTAGTGCCTCCGCGGCCTGAGTGCCGTTCTCGCCGGTGGCCGACATACGCGCCGCAATGAGTCCCGAGACAATCGGTGTCGAGAAGGACGTTCCGCTCCAGCGAGCCAGGCCGTCGAAGTTCCGCCATTCGCCAACGTGCGGTGGCTCGGTGCACAGGTACGGCCCTGTCGCGAAGGCGTTGACCAGCCCCTCACCCGGCGCGAAGACGTCCACCCAGGGTCCGTAGTCGCTGAAGTACGCCCGGCTACGCCAGTTAGCGCTGAGAGCGCCCACGCCCACCGCCCAGGGGAAGGCCGCTGGCCAGAACCGGCGCCTCGACGAGTCGTTCCCCGCCGCGGCCACCAGTACGACGCCTGGATAGTTGCGCATCTGCTGTCCCACGACGTCGAAACCCAGCGAAGCGATATCGCTCCTGGTGTTGCTACCGAAATCGAGCGAGATGACCTCCGCGCCTCCCTTGAGCGCGTCGGATGCCTGCTTGACCAGATCCGACTCGTAGCCTGCACCCACTTTCTTAAACGTCCTGCTCACCCACACGTCTGCCCTCGGGGCCATGGTCCGTACGACGCCAGCCACGAAGGTCCCGTGGCCGGCATAAGGAAGGATGCGGGGCGGGTCGCCGCCCATCGGGTTCTCTTCCTCGCCATTGACGCCTGCCAGCCAGGCGTGCTGCGTGGCCGCGTCGGGCAGCCAGCCACTATCCAGGACAGCCACGCGGACGCCGTTACCGTCGCACGGCTCCGTAGCTACACCAGGGTCGGGCCGAGCGTCGGCCGGGACCTCCTCCGGCTCGGTGGCGGGACAGGTGCCGCCGGTGCAGAGGTAGAAGATGTGGTCGGGTGTGGCCACACCCTCGCCGAGCGCCCGGTCGATGGCGGCGCAGGCCGCGTCCACGCTGCGGGTTTCGTCACTGGAGAACTCCAGACGGGTAAAGCCGCGCAGGTTGTTGTCATGTTCCACCGGCTCGCTGGGTACGATGGCCCGCACGCGGCCGATGTCGGCGTCACGAACGAGAAGCGTCCGTTCTCGGTAGAGGTAGTCAACCTCATCGAGCTCGGTCCAGTCGGGCGGCCAGGCGGCCGCGCCTGCCAGGCCCTCCACAACTCCGGGCATACCATGCAAGATCAAATTAATTTGCGCTTCGAGACGGCTTCGCGGCTCACCGTGATCGTTGTTATTAATTGGCATAGCGGCCTCACATTTGATAAGTGTCGAGAACTGTTTTTAGCATTACTCGGGGGGTGTTGACACGGAAAACTTGCCTCTGGACCCAGCCCAGCTTCTTCCACTCGCCCTTTCCCGGCCGCAGGACGCCTTGCTCGCCGCGCGCACCGTGCTGGCCGGCCGGCCAAGCTCCTACGACGCCTCACTGGCTCACCACGCGATCGGGATCGTCCTGCGCGACCGCGGTGACCTCCCAGGAGCGACCGTCGAGCTGAGGACGGGGGTAAGGCTGGCCCGCGCGTCGGGTCGGGCCGAGCGGGAGGTCGACGTGCAGGCCACCCTGGGGGTCACGCTCGCATGGATGGGTCGCAGCCAGCAAGGGCTGGCGCTCCTGGACCGGGCGGTGGAAGGCTCGCGCGGTGGTCCCGCCGGACGCGTGCTTATGCGGCGCGCCCAGGTCCTTAAGCACCTGGGCCGCTTCCACGAGGCACACGATGACCTGTGCCGTGCCCTGCCCTACTTTCGCCGGGCCGGTGACACGGTATGGGAGGCGCGGTCACTGACCTGGCGTGCGCAGGTCTTTCTCGGGCTCGGCCGCCCCGGGCGCGCAGCCGCAGATTTCGCGCGTGCCGAGGAACTGTTCGCCACCAACGGGCAGGAACTTGAGTACGCCATGGCCCGGCATAATCTCGGATTGGCGGCGCTGAGCCGCGGTGACCTGCCCCTGGCGCTCACCTACTTTGACGAGGCGGGGAACCGCTACGGCGCCCTCGGCGAGACCAACCCGGACCTCGCCATTGACCGTTGCTGGGCGTTGCTGGCCGCCGGGCTGGCCACAGAAGCGGCGCAAGAAACCGACATCGCCCTCAGCCGGATCCCCCCGGAGGGGGGCATAGCGTACAAGACGGCGGAACTGGTCTTCGCTGCAGCGACCGCCGCCCTGGCCGCAGGCAACCCAGTCACCGCAAAAGAACGGGCACGACAGGCGCGTCGCAAATTCCGGACCCAGGGGCGCGCCCTCTGGGAGGCGCGCGCCGACCTTCTCCTCGCCGAGGCCAGCTACGCGGCTGGGGAGCGATCCGTCAGCCTGTTCCGTTCCGTTGACCGCGTTGCCGCCTGTCTGGATGCATCCCGGGCCAACGAGGCCATGAATGCACACCTGCTGGCTGGCCGCCTGGCCCTGAGCCGAGGGTGGACGGCCGCAGCGGAGCAGCACCTCGAACGCGCCGCGCGGTCGCGCCGCCGCAAACCCCCTCTCGTCCGTAGCGTGGCCTGGCTCGCCCGGGCGCTGCAGGCCGATGCGCGAGCCAACTCCCGAGCTACCCTCGCCGCTTGCGCGCGCGGGCTGGCCGCCCTCGACGAGCACCAGATGACGCTCGGGGCCACTGAGCTGCGCGCCTACGGCACGGCGCACGGCGCCGAACTGGCCATGCTGGCTCAGCGGGACGCGGTCCGCCGTGGCGACGTGCACGAGTTGCTGGTCCGGACCGAGCGATGGCGAGCGACCACCCTGGCCTCCGCGGAAACGAGGCCACGGCACGACCGGGAGCTCGCGGCCGAGCTGTCGGCGCTACGTAGCGTCACGCGGCTCATCGAGACAAGTGAGATGGCCACCCCTCGCCGGAGCGCCCTCGAGCGTGAGCGGCGACGACTCGAGACGGCGGTACAGGCCCGCACTCGCCGGTTGCCGGGCAGCGGCCTGCAGAAGGCAGAAGAGTTCGACCTTGGCGCGCTCTTCGACGAGCTCGGCGAGACCACATTGATCGAGCTCGTTGAGGTCGACAGCATGCTTCATATCATCATCGTCGCGGATCGGCAGGTGCGCCTGCACAAGGTAGGCAGCATTCCTGAACGTGAGGTCCAGCTGAGTCGCTTCGTATTGCGTCGCCTCGGGCACCGACCTCCACGGCCGGGCGATGAGCGGGTGCTGGCCTACCGAGGTGCTGAGCTGGAGTCCTCGTTGCTCGGCCCCGCGGCAGCGGAACTCAGCGACGGTCCGGTCGTCGTCATCCCACTGGGTCGGCTCGAGGCTGTGCCGTGGACGCTCATGCCGTCGTTGCGAGATCGCATCGTGACCGTGGCGCCGTCCGCATCGACCTGGGTGCGTGCTCGCCGCAAGAGTCCCCCGGTCCGGCGGCGCATCGCCCTGGTTGTCGGGCCCGGGCTGACCACGGAAGGCGCGGAGGTCGCCCAGTTGCGCCCTCGCTACCCCGAAGCCGTGATACTCGGTCAGGGCAGCGCGACGGCTGAGCGTGTGCTCAGCGCCCTCGACGGCGCCTGGCTCGCCCACATTGCGGCCCACGGCACATTCCGGGCTGACAACCCCCTGTTTTCTTCAATACAACTCGACGACGGACCGCTCATCGTGCACGACTTCGAGCGACTGGGCCGCTCCCCGTACTGGCTAGTGCTCTCCAGCTGTGACTCCGGAGTAGCCGCGCCAGTGGGCGCGGACGAGCTCCTCGGCCTCGTGAGCAGCCTTGTCCCGCTTGGCGCGGCGGGAATCGTGGCCAGTATCGTGCCCGTAAATGACCAAGCCGCGGTACCTCTTATGCTGGCCCTGCACGATGCTCTGCAACGAGGTGCGACCCTCCCCGAGGCGCTTTTGGCGGCACGCAAGGCGACCGGCGACGACCCGCTGGCAGAAGCGACCGCGCACTCCTTCGTGGCACTTGGCGCCTGAGGTTGCCTTCCTATCGTGGCCCGGCACCAGTGGCCTGCACGGTGTCTCGGCCCCTCAGAGCGTGATCCAGCCGGTGAGCACGTCGGTGCCGTCCGCTGCCCGGCAGCGCAGCCGGAACGGGCTGGCCGGTATGGGCTCGACCGCGAAACAGCCGATCTCGTCGACCGGGGTGCTG
>JBEKGC010000537.1:0-4381 GCA_050013055.1 Streptosporangiaceae bacterium | reverse complement strand
ACGGCATGCAGGCTGCCGCCGTGCTCGGCGGCGCGGCGGGCCGTGCTGACCAGCGCTCCGAGGCCGGCCGAATCGATGAACGTGACCCGGTTCAGGTCCACGATCAGCATTCCGCCGTCGTCCGCCAGCTCGAACAGCCGCTCCCGTAGCAGGGCCACGGTGGAAATGTCGATCTCCCCGGTGACTGCCGCGATCACGACGCCGCGTTCGCTGCGGACCGTGACGGTCAAAGCGTCACCCATGGACCAGCCTCCTATCACCCGCCGCCAAACTGCCCGGCCGGTAACCCGGGCCGTCACCATCATCACCTGGGGAGCAGACCGCCCCACTCCCCGCCTGTACCTCGGTCATGCCAGCTCAGCGCATGAAGCTGGCCGGATTCCTGGCCAAGCCGAGCCGAACGTCCCCTGGTCTAGCCTACGCGGGCCGAGGCCGCGAGCCGCTCGGCGAGCGCGATCACCAGGCCGCGGAGCTCGTCCGGCCGCTCGATGACGAACGGCCGGTCGATCGAGGCGAGCACCGCAGGCACCCAGTCGAGCCGTTCCGCCCGCAGGTCCACGCGGTGCCAGCCCCCGGCCGCCACGTCCGGGTCAGCCGGCTCGATGCTCGCGACGCTGGCCGGAAGCCGGGCCCGGATCTGCTCGGCGGTCGCCTGGATCCGCAGCGTCACCTGATGCCGGTACGGAGCCGTGGCGAGCCCGGAGAGCACGCGCTGGGCCGGGTCGAGTCCGGCGGGCGGCTCGAACGAGCCGGGCAGCGTCCTGGCGTCCGCGATCCGGTCGAGCCGGAAGGTCCGGTCCGCACCGGTGCTCCGATCCGTGCCCGTGACATACCACCGGCCCGAATGAGCGACCAGCCCGTACGGGTGCACGGTGCGTTCGCTGCGCTGGCCCTCGGCAGCGGTGTACCTGATCAAGACCGGCCGGTGGTGGCGTACCGCGTCGGCGAGGCAGAGCAGGACCGCGCTGTCCGGGGCGGTGCTGTCCGGGGCGGTGCTGTCCGGGCCGGTGCTGTCCGGGGCGGGGGACTCGCCGGGCGGGGCGGTGAAGGCGAGCGATCCGAGCACGGTGTCGAGCCTGCGGGCGAGCCGCTCGGGCAGGACCCGGCGGATCTTGGCCGCCGCCGTCTCGCTGGCCGTGCCCGCCGCCGTCATCAGCCCCGCCCGGCGGCCGGCGATCAGGCCGAGCAGCACGGCCAGCGCCTCCTCGTCGGTCAGCATGAGCGGGGGCATCCGGTATCCGGGGGCGAGCCGGTACCCGCCGTAGCGGCCGCGCACCGACTCCACCGGTACGTCGAGGTCAAGCAAATGGTCCACATATCGCCGAACGGTCCGGCCGTCCACGCCGAGCCGCCCGGCCAGTTCGGCCACCGTCCGGACGCCGCCCGACTGCAGGAGCTCGAGCAAGGTCAGCACGCGGGCGGCGGGTCGGGCCATGCCCAAAATGTAGCGGCAATACCGGACCGTTTCTGTCCGGTATTCGTCCTAGCCTGCGAGATGGAACAGATCCGCAGACCAAGGAGAGCACCATGGACTTCGTCTCGATCCGCGTCATCACCGAGGACGTCGCGCGCCTGGCCGGCTTCTACGAGAAGGTCACGGGAGTGGAAGCGACCCGGTACACCGAGGACTTCGCCGAGCTCACGACGCCCCACGCCACGCTGGCGATCGGCAGCACCCGCACCGTCCCGCTGTTCGCACCCGGCGTCGCCCGCCCGGCCAGCAACAGCACTGTGATCATCGAGTTCCTCGTCGACGACGTGGACGGTGTGCACCAGGCCCTGGCCGGCTTCGTCGAGGACTTCGTCGCCGAGCCCACCACGATGCCCTGGGGCAACCGGTCCCTGCTGTTCCGCGACCCCGACGGCAACCTCGTCAACTTCTTCACCCCGGTCACCCCGGCCGCCATCAAGAAGTTCGCCTCCTGACCGCACCTCGGCCGCCCGGCGTTGCCCGTCGGCCCAGCCCGCAGCTCGTCGCGGTCCCGCTGGTTCACGCCGATGAACCGGCCGGGGGCAGACATCGTTACAAGGTGGACGGTTTAATTCACGTCCTGCACGGCAGCGCAACGGTGAGGTCCCGGTGGGAATCGACCGGCCCGATGACCCCGGCATACCGCCGGATGGGCACGCCGATGATCGCGATGAGCATGCTGGCGACGGGCGCGCTGGCCGGAACGATGGCGTCCAGGCCGAGACGCGCCTGCGACAGGAGTATTACGCCGACCTGCGGGCGGCGGTTTCGGCAGAGGAGTCCGTTGCGGCGCAAGAGGCCGTGGTCGCTGAGCAGGTCGCGGTGGAGAAGTGGGGTGAGACGGCCAAGGAATCCCGGTGGATGTGGTCGGAGTACCAACGGAGGTGGCCGCCGGGGGAGCGCGCGTCGGCCGATAGGTCCGATGATCCGCTGGGCTCTGTGCGCGGGGATGACGACGGCATCCCGGACCGCGCTGTCAACGGCCGGGTTGAATCAGCGTGCGACCGGGTCGCCGAACGGGAGCGGGAAAAGATCTCACCCGCGCTGCGCGCGATGGAAAGTCAGGACCCAGACCGGCACCTGATCGGCTTCGAGTACCGGCTGAAAGGCCGTGACCGCATCAAAGAGAAGGTGTGCGACAAGATGGAGGAGTTTGATTTCTCCCCGGAAGAAGCCGTATCGAGTGTGTCGGACGCGATCAGGTACACCTTTCAGTATCGGGAGGATCGTTACACTCAGGGGGTCTGGGCTGACCTGGGACGTCTGAAAGACCAAGGCTTTGAGCTGGACAAACTCAAGAATTTCTGGTCCGGTGAGCAGTACAAGGGCATCAACAGCCAGTGGATCGAGCCGGATACCGGCCAGCGGTTCGAGGTGCAGTTTCACACCGGCATCAGCTTCGAGGCCAAGCAGCTCACCCACGGCGCTTACGAACGACTCCGCACGCAACAGCCCGACGAGTTCGAGAAGATGGTGCTGAAAGCCTTCCAGCAAAGGGTGTCCGCTGAGATCCCAGTTCCCCCGGGCGCAGCTCACATTCCCGACTACCCGGAAAGAGGCGCAGATGCCAGATAGAGTCACTTACTACGCTGTCGTCAACGACCTCAGCAGCCGTGAACGCCCGGCAGGCCTGTTCCGCCGTACCTACACGGAGGCAGGCGGCTTGCGCGATGAAGCGTTCACCCGGAATCTGGTCTGGAAGAGCAGCTCGTCGCTAGTCTCTGCTGAGCGCGGTGACCTCGAAAACGACTTCATCGAGATCGCCGAAGACAAGGCAAACCAACTCATGGAGCAGCTCCGTGCCCGGTGGACGGGCGGCGGCAACGGCTAAAGCCTTGGATCCCTTCGAACCAATATCCAGGCACAACGGCGTATCGTCACGGCTCGGCTACTTATTACGAATAGTATCCGCATCAGTTCGTTCTGCTTATTCGTTCGCCCGCTGCCAGCCACCGTCCGCCCCGGGCCCGACCACGACGACGGACCATTGATATTGCTGGGGTCCGCTGGACAGGCCGCCGGATAAGGGCCCATCGCGGTCTTGCTGCTGGTGGTGTTGTGGCTGCTGGGGGTGGTGATGCGAGGTGCATGTCGTGCCTTGTCCGGCCTGGCTTCAGGCGGGCCGGGCCGTCCGGTTCGCGTGGAAAATCGGGCCTTCACGGAGGATTTTGGCAATCATAAGGTACCAAAGTTTCCAGGTGGGCCAAATATTCCACGATTTTTTTCGATAGTTGTGACGGGTGGGTTCCGGGTGCGGGGAGCGGCGGGGGTTGGCGGGGACGGCGGCTGGGGTGCGGCGCTTCGGGCCCTCAGGGCGTGACCGTCGCTTCGATCGTGAGCCGCCGCGCGGGCCGGTGTCCACAGCCGGCATATGGCACGGAACAAAAGCGACGGACCATCGTGGTGCCTCGCGAGCGGGAGTCGCGCGGCAGCGTCCGTCACCCAGGCCCGTTATGGGTGACATGGCGGATCGCGTCGACGACAACACGCATGCAGTAGCTGGCGGGACGCCCGCCGCGCCCGGCCAGCCACGCCGGGGCGGCAGCAACGGCTCGCAGACCGCCCATTCCGCCTCGGGCATGTCCGAGAGATAGCGGGTCAGCCGACCGCGGCGGGCAGGCGCCCGAGCTGGTGCTCCCAGCCGGCGCGGTGGCCGCCGATGTGGGTGGACGGCAGGCCGCGGTGCGTGAGCACGACCATCGTGTCGTTGCCGTCAGGGGTCAGCACGACCTCGACGGTCGAACCGCCGGGCGGCAGCGCGTCGCTGCCGGGGATGCCCCAGCTGAACACGACGCGGTACGGCGGGTCGACGGTGATGTAGGCACCGCGGGCCAGGGCCTCGCCCATGTCGAGCGAGAACACGCCGCCGGGCTGCGGGTCGAGCTCGGCCCGGTCGCCGATCCACGTGAC
>JBEKGC010000536.1:0-4382 GCA_050013055.1 Streptosporangiaceae bacterium | reverse complement strand
CTGGTCGAGCTGATGCAGCAGTGGACGCGGCTGAAAGAGGGCGAGGCCCGGGATGATCTGGGCCTGGCGCTGGTGGTGGACGCCGAGTTGTTCCGGCTGGACGCGGTGACCCGGTGGCTGGACGCCGCCGATACGCGGCTTAAGCGGGCCGCGGCCGAGCCGCCCCGGCCTGCTTCCGACCCGGCTCCGGCTCCGCAGCTTCGCCGGCTGGGGGCCCGGCGGTGAGCCGGCCGGGACCGGGCGGCGCAGGCGCCAGGGAAGGTGCGAGCGCGGCGAGCGTGCTTGACTTGCGCGGCGTGTCGAAGACCTACGGCCAGGAGCCGGCCAAGGTGCGCGCGCTCGACGGGGTGGACCTGTCGGTGCGGGCCGGCGAGCTGGTGGCGGTGATGGGGCCAAGCGGGTCGGGCAAGTCCACGCTGCTGACCATCGCCGGGAGCCTGGAGGACCCCACCAGCGGGGAGGTGCTGGTCTGCGGCCTGGCGCTGGCGGGGATGCCGCGGGGCCGCAAGGCCCGGCTGCGGCGCCGGGTGATCGGGTACGTGTTCCAGGATTTCAACCTGCTGCCCGGGCTGACCGCCGCAGAGAACGTCGCCTTGCCGCTGGAACTGGACGGCGTCGCGGTGCCGAAGGCGCGCGCGGCCGGGCTGGCCGCCCTGGAGGCGCTCGGGGTGGCCGACCGGGCCGGCCGGTTCCCCGATCAGCTGTCCGGCGGCGAGCGGCAGCGGGTCGCGATCGCCCGCGCGGTGGTGGGGGACCGCAGGCTGCTGCTGGCCGACGAGCCGTCCGGCGCGCTGGACTCGGTGAACGCGGATGAGGTAATGCGGCTGCTGCACGAGGCTTGTCAGCGGGGCGTGGCCGCGGTGGTGGTGACCCACGACGCGCAGCTGGCCGCCTGGGCCGACCGGGTGATCTTCCTGCGCGACGGGCGGGTAACCGGCCGGACCACCCGGCCGCCCGGCCCCGAATCCCTCCTCACGCCCGGGGAGATCCGGTGAGCACCACCCTGGAGGGCCTCCTCGACCTGGACGCGGACGCGGGCCGCGGCATCGTCGCCCGCCGGGCGGTGATCCGCTGGGGCTGGCGGCTGTTCCGCCGCGAATGGCGCCAGCAGCTGCTCGTGTTCGGCCTGCTCACCGCGGCGGTCGCGGCGGCGATCTGGGGCGCAAGCACCGTCACGAACGTGCAGCTCGCGAACCCGGACGACGCCACGTTCGGCACCGCGGCCGCGCAGGTCACGCTGCCCGGCACCGACCCGAGCCTGGCCGCCGACATCGCCGCCGTCGCGGGCCGCTGGGGCCCGGCCGATGTCACGGAGAATCAGGACATCGCCGACGGCACCACCCAGCCGGTGCAGCTGCGCGCCGAAAGTCCGCACGGGCACTACACCTCCCCGCTGCTCGGCCTGGTCAGCGGCAGCTACCCGGCCGGGCCCGGCCAGGTCGCGCTGACCCGCCAGGCGGCGGCCCGGTACGGCGCGCACACCGGCGGCAGCTGGCACGCGGCCGGGCGGACCTGGCGGGTGACCGGCATCGTGCAGGACCCGAGCAACCTGGCGGATGAGTTCGCGCTGGTCGCCCCGGGCCAGGTCAGCCACCCCAGCCAGGTGATCATGCTGCTCGGCTCCCCGGCCGTCCGGCAGGTGACAAGCAACGGCAACGTGGCGCTGCCCGGTATCCCGGCGGCGGCGACGGTCGCGGTCCCCAACCTTCATTCGGGCGGGATCTCGCCGGCCACGGGCGTGCTGGTGGTGGAGGTGCTCGGCCTGGTGTTCATTGGCCTGGTGGCGGTGGCCGGTTTCTCGGTGATGGCGCAGCGCAGGCTGCGAGCCCTGGGCATGCTCAGCGCGATCGGGGCGACCGAGCGCAACCTGCGGCTGGTCGTGGTCACCGGCGGCCTGGCCGTCGGCGTGGCCGCTGCGCTGGCCGGGACGGTGCTTGGCCTGGCCGCCTGGCTCGCGTACGTGCCGGTGCTGCAGCAGGCGTCCGGGCACGTGGTCGACGCGGCGAACCTGCCGTGGTGGGCGTTCGCCGTCGGGGTCGCGATCGCGATCGCGACGTCGGTGCTGGCGGCCCGCCGCCCGGCGAAGGCGATGGCCCGGGTGCCTGTGGTGGCGGCGCTGGCCGGCCGTCCCGCGCCGCCGAAGCCGGTGCACCGCTCCGCCGTGCCCGGCGTCATCGTGTTCGCGGCCGGCCTGGCGTGCCTGGCGTCGGCCGGCGGCCTGGCCGGGCCGCCCGGGCGCACGCCGCTCCTGCCGGCCGGCCTGGTCGCCGTGATCGCCGGCATCGTCCTGCTCGCCCCGCTGGCCGTCGGCGTACTGGCCGCCGGGGCGGGACCTCGGCTGCCGGTCGCGATCCGGATCGCGCTGCGCGACCTGGTCCGCTACCGGGCCCGGTCCGGGGCCGCGCTGGCGGCGACCACGTTCGCCGTGTTCCTGGCCATGGGGATCTGCCTCGCCGCCAGTACCAAGTTCGACAACCCGCTCGACTGGATCGGCCCCAACCTGTCCGGTAGCCAGCTGATCTTCTCCGCGCAGCAGAGCCCGGCGCCCGGCATGATGACGCAGCTCAGCAACGCCCAGGCCGCCCGCCTGGGCGGCCAGGTGGACAACCTGGCCGCCAGCTGGCAGGCGCGGTCCGCGGTGCCGCTTGAGTCCGCGGGCACGCTGTATCAGGTGGGCACGCCGGAAGGCAGCGCGGGCAATTTCACCGGCACCGTGTACGTGGCCACCCCGCGGCTGCTCGCCACGTACGGGATCAAGGCCAGCCAGATCGCTCCCGGCACCGACTTCCTCACCATGCGGCCAGGGCTGGCGGGCCTGCCGCACCTGGAGATGATCTGGGGCACCGCGCAGGGCTGCTCCGGGCTATGCCTGGGCCACAGAAACGGGCCAGGTGGTCGCGGCAGTCCGCCCTGCACGCTGAGCCACGACTGCCTGGCCCACCCCGTGATGCAGACGGTCAGCAACCTGCCCGGCGGCACCTCCGCGCCGAACACGGTGATCACCGAGGACGCGGTCAGCCAGTACCACCTGCCGACTCAACTGCTCGCGTGGCTGATCCAGGCACCGGGCGGGCTCACCGGCACGCAGATCGACGCGGCCAAGCGACTCGCGCTCGGCTACGGGGTGACGATCGAGACCAAGTCCGATACGCCCGGTCTGGCCGAGTTCGCCGACGGCGGCACCGCGCTTGGCATCGTGATCGCGCTCGGCGTGCTGGCCGCCTCCGTCGGCCTGATCCGCAGCGAGACCGCGCCGGACCTGCGCACCCTCACCGCGGCGGGCGCCAGCCCGAGGACGCGGCGGATCATCACCGCGGCGACCGCCGCCGCGCTTGGCCTGCTCGGCGCGATCCTCGGCCTGGCCGGCGCGGTGGTCGCCGGGCTGGCCTGGGCGCACAGCAGCCTGTCCGCCATGTTCGGCGGACTGCCCCTGCGTGACGTGCTGATCCTGCTGGCCGGGCTGCCGCTGGTCGCCGCGGCCGGCGGCTGGCTGCTGGCCGGCCGCGAGCCCGAGGCCATCGCGAGGCAGCCGCTTGATTGACGCGGGTCTGCAGCCGCTTGATTGACGCGGGTCTAAGGGTCACGCCTGCGACGACTGGCCGCCCGCGGTCCCCGCCCGCAGTCCCCGTGAGCCCCGCCCGCGGTCCCCGTGAGCCCCGCCCGCGGTCCCCGTGAGCCCCGCCCGCCTCATCCTGCACGCCCGTGCTGCCCTGCTCCCGCTCGCGAACCACGACGATGTGCCATCGTGGTTGTCCCAGCAACAACAACGGCCCATCGTTGTGGCCGGGCCCGGGGCTGACGGCGGCTGGAAGCGGGGCGGACGTTACTTGCCGCGACACTAGGGCCTTAGGCGAAAGTCACGTTACGACGCCACGCCGCATAGAAGGCGCCCTCAGGATCGGCTAACGCCAGATTCCTGAGGGCGCCCCGCAGTGCGTCTCCAGACTTGCTAGACAGCAAACCCTGGAGGCGTCTGACAATTAACGAACATTGCGCCTCCTTCCTGATACAGAGGACATTTCTTGCCGCGGCGCGCTCATTGTAGGACGGCGTGCCGACCTGCGGCAAAGGGTTTACCGGCGGCCAAGATCGTCACGCGCTGGTGAGGCCGATGAACCTGCTGACCGCCGCATTCGGTGCCGTCAAGCAACGCGAGCAGGCGGTCAGTAGCAGATATGAGCCCACGCGATGGCTCGGTGGCAGCCTCGGTAGGGTGGGGCTATGGATAGCTATACGCTCGGTGACTTTTCCGTCTCTCGTATCGGCTTCGGCGCCATGCAGCTGCCCGGCCCGGGTGTCTGGGGTCCGCCGCGGGACCGCGGCGAGGCGCTGAAGGTGCTGCGCCGGGCCGTGGAGCTGGGCGTCAACCACATTGACACCGC
>JBEKGC010000535.1:0-6905 GCA_050013055.1 Streptosporangiaceae bacterium | reverse complement strand
TCCAGGACCATATAGTCGATCTCCGCTATCACCAGCGGCGAGATGACCGGCGGCTGGCGGACGCTGCCCAGTATCTTGAGCACCGTGTCGTGCAGGGGATGCGCGGCGGCGGTCCCGGCGAGGTAGCCGGAGGTGTCGATGATCAGCTGGGCCACGAGGCGCCCTCGACACCGGCCGCTCCGAACCCTTGAGAAAGATGCTCGTCCACGTGGTCGATGACCGCCGGGTCGAGATCTAGCTGAGGTGGGCGCGGTCGCGGGCGTTCCGGCTCATCCGCTAGGAGCTGGTCGATCGCCGCCCTGATCAGTTCCGCCTCGCTGCGGTGACGGCGGCGTGCGGCTGCTGACAGCCGCCGTTTGGCGTCCTGTGTCAGGTAAACCGTCGTACGGGTCATCGCCATGACATATATGGTAGTCCTCACTGCTCGCCATTTGACCGTGCCGCCGGGGCAGGCGTCATCATGATGGTCATGACGATCCAAGCGGTTGTGTTCGACATTGGCGGCGTACTGGAGATCACCCCGGACCTCGGGGTAACCGGAATGTGGGAGTCCCGGCTTGGCCTGGCTCCCGGCGAGCTAAG
This sequence comes from Streptosporangiaceae bacterium, assembly GCA_050013055.1. Classification (GTDB taxonomy): domain Bacteria; phylum Actinomycetota; class Actinomycetes; order Streptosporangiales; family Streptosporangiaceae; genus Palsa-504. The sequence continues at coordinate 6,323 of JBEKGC010000535.1, read as the reverse complement.
TGATCGCATGCACGACACCTGGCGTGGCGGCTCCCTCGGCACGATGAGCGAGGATGAGGTGCATCAGGCGGTCACCGAACGCCTCGGGCTCGACGGGCAGCAACTCGCGGAGTTCATGGGTGACATCTGGCGCGAGTACCTCGGCACCGCCAATACGGAAATGATCGACTACGCACGCCAGCTAGGCCTGCGATATCGCACCGGGATTATCAGCAACAGTTTCGTCGGCGCCAGGAAACGAGAACAGGCGGTCTACGGATTCGAGGATCTCGTTGATGTCATCATCTATTCCCACGAGTGCGGGATGAGCAAGCCAGAGCCGGGGATCTACGCCCTCGCCTGCGAGCGCCTTCAGGTCGAGCCGGCCCAGATGGTGTTCCTCGACAACTACGAGCCGTGCGTCGCAGGAGCACGTCAGGCGGGCATCCACGCGGTGCTATACGAGGACAATGCCCAGGCCATCAGGGACATCGAGAACCTGCTCGCCCGGTGACGGCCGCAAAGCCCCGGCGGCACGGCATGCCCCCCTTCGAGCCGAACGCGCGGACGGGTGTACAAGGGAAGTCATGGACAGACGAGCGCTTGTCTTGGGCGGCGGCGGGGTTACCGGCATTGCCTGGGAGATCGGAGTGATCGCGGGGCTGGCCGACCAGGGTATCGACCTGGCCGCGGCTGACGTGATCATCGGGACATCGGCCGGGTCGGTTGTCGGCACCGACATCGCCTCCGGGCAGGAGCCTGAGGCGCTGTACCTGGCTCAGCTCGCGCCGCCTGATCCCGAGCCTGCGGCCCGGATCGGCCTGGGTGTCATCGGCAGGCTGCTGTGGGTCATGAACACCAGCCGGGACCCGGTGCGGGCGCGGGTGCGGATCGGCCACTGGGCGCTAGCCGTGGCCACCATGCCCGAGGCCGACCGGCGCAAGGTATTCGAGGACCGGCTGCCCGTCAGCGACTGGCCCGCCAAGCTGCTCAAGGTGACCGCCGTGGACGCGCAGACCGGCGAGTTCGTGGTGTTCGATTCCGCTGGTGAGGCCGGCCTGGTGGATGCGGTGGGCGCCAGCTGCGCGGTGCCGGGAGTCTGGCCGCCTGTCACCATCGGGGACCGCCGTTTCGTGGACGGCGGCGTGCGCTCGGTGGCCAACGCCGACCTGGCGGCCAGGTACGAGCGGGTGGTGATCGTGGCGCCGGTAACCCAGGGCAGCGGGCCCCTCATGCCCGGCCCTGGCCGGCAGGCGGCCGCGCTGGCCGCGGCAGGAGCCCGCGTCGCGGTCGTGCGGCCGGACCGCGCGGCCATGCGGGCCATCGGGCACAACGTGCTTGACGTGACGCGCCGGGCGGCAGCGGCGACGGCCGGCCGGGCCCAGGCCACGGCCGAAGCGGCCGCGGTCCAGGCCGTCTGGCGATCAGAATGACCAGGCCGGCCAGGCCCCAGCACAGGCCGGAGCTCCGCTCAGTCAGTAGGCGGCCTTCCTTACCTGATCAAGGCCTCGCAGGATGATGTTCAGCTGGCTAGGAGCGTCCAGGTACTCCAGGACCGCGCCGAGGAACGCGTTCCCCATCATCTGCGGCATGGAGTCAGACGCGTCGAAGCGGACGTCGGTCGCACCCGTGAGGTCTTCCGCAAGGTCACGCGAGACATGATCCGGATAGTCGCTCAGCGGTACCTGCTGGTTTACGGAGATTGCCCCGCTGTCTGGCCGGCTGATCCAGGCCTCCTGCGCCTGAGGCGTCGTCAGGTAGGCGATCAGCTCACGCGCGGCGGGGGTGTCGTGGAACATCCCGAGCAGGTCACCGGCGACCTCCTCGGTGCCCTGGCCCGCGGCCGTGAGCGCGGGGAAGGGGACGAAGCTGAAGTCAGTTCCAGGCTGGGGATGCGTCGTGGAACCGGGGGAACCGAGCGCGTCCAGGTTATAGAAGCTGGTGATGAACGAACCCTCGTGATCCAGGTAGCATCCCGGCGGGCTGGCGAACATCGGCTGTCCGGCCGTCCCGTAGTTGGTGAGCAGTTCGGCCCGTGTACCCCCGTCTACCTGGCCCGGAGTATTCGCGATCGCGCCGAATGCCTGCCATGCGCGCACGACCTGTTCCGACGTCCACGGCAGGGTGCCTGCCACCCATTGGTCGTAGTATTTCGGGCCGGACTGGTGCAGCAGGATGTCCTCGATCCAGTCGGTGCCCGGCCATCCGGAGCTGGAGCTGTCCTCGAACCCCATGCACCACGGTGACGTACCGCCCGCGGCCAGGCGGGCGGTCAGCCCCGTCAGCTGCCCCCAGGTGAGGTGCGGTGAGGTGAGCAGCTTGAGGTCGAGGGGCCGGTCCTTCCACTGCTGGGGGTCGTACCAGATCACGCTCTTCAGCGCCGCCTTGACGATGATCGCGAAGTAGTGCAGATGGCCGTGCGGGTCCGGCGCCTTCATCAGTTTCAGCCAGCCAGGCCCGTATTCGCCGGCCAGCCCGGCTGACTTCAGTGCCGCGTCGATGGGGACCAGCGTGCTGTCCGCCGCGTCCTGGTCAAGTTCGCCCGGTGTGGCCAGCACCGCCAGGTCCGGGGGGTTTCCGTCCTTCAGATCGCTGGTGAGAACGGCGTTCGCGTCGCGCGTCCCTGTGTAGTCGACCCTGATGCCGGACTTCCGCTCGAAGCCGCTGACCATGGCCAGGAAGCCGCTCTGCTCAGCTCCGGTCCACGTACCCAGCACGGTAACCGTGCCGACGGCGGCCGGGCTGCCGCAGCCGCCAACCGCGCAGGCGGCCACGAGCATGAGCGCTAGCAGGGCAGGCGCGAAAATACGTTTGGTACTGGTCACCGTTGACCCCCTCCCGTCGGCAAGATGACGCCGCCAGCCCGGCCCATCCGGAGACGGACGCCTGCGCCTTCAGGAATGGCCCGGTACTCGTTGAGGCGGGGCCTGAAACCGGCGTAGCAGAAGATCACGGTCGCGGCGGCCAGCAGGGGTATCCCGGCCGGCAGGCCACCAGCGTTTTCCGCCGATGCCAGGTCGGCGTCCAGCGCGCCGCTCGCGCGCTGCGTGGCTGACGGGTTCAGGCCGCCCGATGACGCCACGGAGCCGCCAGAAGCCGGGTTCGCCTGCAACGTCGCGGCCTCCGCGTCCACCGCCTTTGTCTGGGACTGCCATTGCCCGGCCAGGTCCGGCAGGGCTGTCCCGCTGGCGGCGGCCAACGCCGAATCGGCGTGCCAGGTGGCGATGACCAGCCAGCCGGCCAGCCCGCAGGTTGCCGCGGCGGCCAGCAGCAGCGGAAGGCTGATCGCCCGCTTGAACCGGCGCCGCAGGAACATCGAAGCGGCCGCGAGGCCAGCCAACGCGAGGAGAGCGGGCACCGCGAAGACCAGCGGCAGCGCGCGATTCGCCCATGGTGACGCCAGCTGGCCGCTCAGCGCCTGCTGACTGGGCCCCGCCAGTTCGTCAATGCCTGCCAGCAGGCCGCCCTGCGGAGCGCGCAGAGTGCTCGAGGCATAGGTGAGATAGACCAATCCCAGATCGCCTTGGCTGGCGGCTCCCAGTGCGATGTCTCTGCGGTACTCGGCATCCGCCTGCTCGACCTGGCTCTGGTAGCTCACCAGCTGTCCGCTGATGGTCTGCAGCAGCGAACTGCTACTGCAATCCGGGACCGGTCAGCTGGGACGCGCCCGATCGGAACGCCTGCCACGCCGCCAGATCGGCATCCGACAGCGCCGCCCGCGCCTGGACCGCATCCTGGTACGCGGGAGACAAGGCAGTATGGGCCGAACGAGCAACGGCCTGCAGCCCTTGCTGCAAGATCGTCGCAGCGATCCAGGACAGGACGGTCGCGGTGAGCACCGCGGCGAGCAGACGTCTGAGCCGGGTCGGCGTGCTGAGCTGTCGCCGACGGCCGGGCGCGGCGGCCGGCGCGGACCCGCCCGGTGCCGTGCCGCCGGAGTGCGCCTTACCACGCGCCGCAATCATGTCCTTCTCTTCCCCGCCTTCGTGATCGACAATGCCGCCCCTCCGGTGACGGTTCGGTCCATTCCCCACCTTTGAGCGTCACATCTTCTCACATTCCTGAACGGGAGCCCCCTGAAGCCTGACCGGACCCCTGGAAGCATGGCCCTGATTGGCGCCGCACACATCGACCTCCGGTTTATTTTGCCCAGCCGTCGATAGGAGCCAGGCCGGAAAACCTCGTCCGAAACTCCACTGACCAGGGTCGTGACCGCGGGTCCTGGTTTCTGCGAAGATCGGGGGAAATGCGAGGCCTGGTCAATGCGATGGCGCATAATGAGTTTGTCGATCACATGAGCACGGGACGGATGAATAGTGAGTTTGGTTGGACCCGGCAGAATCCCGGTGGCTGGACCCGCTGACGTCGGCGCCCTGTTCTCTCCGGGGCGGCTGGCGGCGCTGCGGCAGGTGGGACTGGGGGCGGCGGCGGACCCGGGCATGGAGCGCCTGGCCCGGCTGGTGGCCAGCACGCTGGAGGTGCCGGTCGCGCTGGTGTCGCTGGTGGAGAAAGACCGGCAGGTGTTCCCCGGCATGATCGGCCTGGCCGAGCCGTGGGCCACCACCCGCCAGACCCCGCTGTCGCACTCGCTCTGTCAGCACGTGAGCCCGCGAGGACGAGCGGACCTGCGACAACCTGGCCATCGGCGACCTCGGGGTGATCGCCTACGCCGGGATGCCGCTGACCGACGGCCAGGGTCATGTGCTTGGCTCGCTGTGCGCGATCGATACCCGGCCGCGAGCGTGGTCCCCCCAGGAGCTGACCGACCTGGCCGACCTGGCCGAAGCCTGCAGCGCCGATCTGCGGCTGCGGATCGTGTCCCTGCAAGCCCACGTGGCGCTGGAGCGCTCGAAGCTGACGCTGCGGGCCGCTGAGGAGCTGGCCGACACCACCAGCCTGACCGATGTGCGCGCGAAGGTGCGGGACCTGGTCACCGGCGGCCTGCGCCCGGCCTACATCGGGCTGGCGCTGGTGGACGGAGAGCAGCTGCGGCGTCTGCCCGACCCCGAGATCAGCTACCTGGCCGAGATCATCGACCCGGTCTTCCCGCTGAGCAGCTCCCGGCCAAGCGCCCATGCGGTCCGTGACCACCAGATCATCCTTATCACCGACCGGGCTGCCCTGGAGCGAGGGTACGGCCGGGACGCGGCCGCCACGTTCGCGGCATCCGGGCTCGAGACGGCGGTGTGCGTGCCGATCCCCGGAACCCGGCGCACGCTGGGCACGTTGATCCTGGGCTGGGCCACCCCGTACCAGATCGACGTCAGCGAGCGGGCGACCCTGTCCACCATCGCCGGGTACACCGGGCGCGCGATCGAGCGGGCGCTTTACCTGGACGACAGGATCACCGTGGCGCGCGAGCTGCAGCAGGCCATGCTGACCGACCTGCCCGCCGCCCCCGGCCTGGAGCTGGCCGCCCTGTACCGGCCCGCCGCCCGCGCCGACCTGGTCGGCGGTGACTGGTACGACGCCTACCCGCTGCTCCCGCACGCGGCCGGGACGGCCCTGCCGTCACCGCTGGCGGTGACGGTGGGGGACATCACCGGCCACGACATGCACGCCGCCGCGATCATGGGGCAGGTCCGCAGCATGCTGCGCCAGGCGGATCTCGATCATCAGAGCCTGGGGCCCGCCGCGGCCGTGACCGCGGTGGAAAACGCCTGCCACGCGTTGTCCCTGGAGGCCACCGGGAGCCTGGTGCACGCTCATCTGCACCCGCTGGAGGGTGGCGGCGGCTGGCAGCTGACGTGGACCAACGCCGGCCACCCGCCGCCGCTGCTTGTCCGCCCCGACCGCCGGACCGAACGACTTGCCCTCCACGACCTGCTGCTATGGCCAGGTATGCCGGACAGCCGACGCACCGACCGGCAGCGGCTGCTGGCTCCCGGCGCCCGGCTGCTGCTCTACACCGACGGACTGGTCGAGCAGCGCGGGACGGACACCAGCCTGGCCATCGACCGCGCCGCCGCGATCCTGGCCGCCGCGCCCGCGAACCAGCCGCTGCCCGACCTGCTGCAGACAGTCCTCGGCGAAGTCGCGGGCCCGTCATCGCGCGACGACGTCGTCCTGCTCGCCGTTCAGGTCCCTGATCGTTAAGTCGGCTGAGGTGCCCTAGGTCATGGCGTATTCACCGGCGCCACGGTCGACGGGTACTTCTTGGCGTAGGCGGCGATCCCATCGTGCTTGACCGCGGTCCAGAGCTGATTGTCGAGCGCCGCGTTCGGCAAGACATTCTTGCCCACGGTCCGGGTGGGCGCGATCACGAAGGTCGCGGCATCGATGGCCAGGCTGTCGAAGTGCCTGACGAGTGACACGATGTCGGAGTTGGTGAAGTTACTGTCCAC
>JBEKGC010000534.1:0-7658 GCA_050013055.1 Streptosporangiaceae bacterium | reverse complement strand
GAGCGCGCACGCGCCGACATGCACCGGCTGAGGGACGAGGACCTGTCCGCCGAGGCGGACGCTTGGGAGTACGACGCCGACGGCAACATCCGGATCACCGGCACAAGCCTCACCGTTCCGGCACGCCCGGCCGATCCCGTATGATCCGCGGCGCCGTCCACCCGGTGGATCTGGGCGACGCCAAGCGCGGGCACGAGCAGCGAGGCCGGCGCCTTGGACTGGTCATCAGCATCGAGCAGAACGCCTGGTCCACGGTGACCATTCTCCCCACCTCGACCAGCGCTCAGGCGGCCATCTTCAGGCCGGACGTGGTCATCGCGGGGCGGGACACCAAGATCTTGATCGATCAGATCCGCACCATCGACACCCGTCATGTCACCGGCGAACTCGTGGACTACCTGTCCCGCGACGACATGGCGCAGGTCGAGCATTGCCTATCCCGGCACCTCGGCCTGCTGCGTTGACACGATCACGGGTCCGTCAATTTAACTTAACTGTGGAACTTTTCCATTGTTGTTACCTGCGTCCCCGCACAGGCGGCCATAGAAGATGATGTCGAAGATCACGCTTTCAGATCGGTGATCAGCATGACGATCAGGCGTTCTTCCAGACGGCGCGGGCACGAGCGGCCATCAGCGATGCGAGCTGCGAGTCCCAGGGCTGCCCGTCTTCGGGTCGGCGAGCGGGGTCGATTCGCCCGTCGCTGCAGTCGCGCAGTCATCCGCCATGGCGGCCCTGCGTGTCTCGTCATTGCGGCACCGATGCGCAGGCCGGCCCAGTCGAAGTCGGCCGGAACAGGAGCTGCGGGCCTGGCTCCCGGGTTGTCTTTGAGCGCGGGCCGCACACGCTAGAGCGACTCGGCCAGTATCTTGCTCGGGCGCAGGTTTAGTTACAAGCCATAAGGGCTTGGCAAGAAGACCCTCGGCCAAGAAAAGGTAGGTACGTGGGGAATGCTTAGATGTGCGACGCGCCGGTTACTGTAACCCGAGACGCATCGTGGGTTGTAATCGTATAGGGGCGCGGTGCTGACGAGAAGCTTTGCCGTTGCTTGGCTAGCTGATCCAGTTCACCTGGATTATGACCACGCGTTCGCCGCGGACGTCGGTCAGGTAGACGAGCATTAATTGGCCTCGCTGGAGGTACGCAGCCCTGGCGGCTCGCCTGTGAACTCCCGCCCGTTGAGGAAAATCATCGATTCGCGGACAGTCAGTTCCTCGGCTACCTGACGGACAGTTGTCAGTGCCGCGGGGGGCAGCCCGTTGAGCAGGTCATCGGTGACAAGTTCCCAGTGCCACTCAGTCACCCGCGACCTCGCGGTAGGCCGCCTGGACGATCTCGGCGGCTTCCCGGACTGCCTGGTCCCGGACAGCCGGGTCAGGGTTGGCGAGGGCTCGTTCGGCGGCGTGGAGCCGGGCGGCGACCGAGGGCTTCCGCTCGATGGCGATGGCGGCGCTCCAGCGCTGGTAGAAGTGGCGGATGGGGAAGACGCTGTCCTCGTCGCCAGCCTGGGTGAAGGCGTCCTGGATTTCTTGGAAGAACTCTGCAGCCGGGACGGCGCGACCGCGGCGACCGCCTGACGCAGCGCGGGGAGCGACAGGGCAGGCATGGGAATCAACGGCTCGTCACCCTGTGGGTACTCAGCAGTCATCCAGCCCGCCTCCTCTCACGTCCAGCAACAGAATAAACCTGCCACGTCTCGAGGCGAAGTCTGGCTATTCGCTCGCGGCCGTGGGCCGGGCGCTCCCGGCGACGTTACGCTCAGTAGCAGGACGGCAGGATGTCGGCGCTTTGCCGTGGACCGTTTCGTGGACCGAGCCATCGGTGCAACCAGTGCAATCGGGGCCATCGGTGCACGACTTCGTGGTATCCGTGCAGGCAGAGCGCCCGGAGCGTCGTGCCGTACTTCTCATAATCCGCCGGTCGTGGGTTCGAGCCCCACCCGCCCCACCGGATTCATATCTAAACGTCCGAAATGTCCGGCTGGCAAGGATCGATTGGGTCACGCTAATGCTCACGATTACGTCCCGGGCCGTTGGAGGAATCTGCCGTCCTTGCCCTTCGCTGGGTTCTAGGCCGCCTACCTGCGCGATGTCCTTGCTGTTAGCTTTTGGCCCAGCCGCGGCCGAGGTGCCAGACCGACACCGTCTCGACAGTGATGTCGTACATCACCCGGTAGCGGCCGATGCGCATCCGCCGTCGATCAGTTGACCCATAGGGAAACGACTCGTCAGGGTGGGGCTGGTCGGCGAGCCCCGCGACCGCATCGAGCATCTCACGGACCCCGTCGGGGTCGTCGCGGAGGAACCCGGCCGCCTGGTCGATTGCCTGGGCCTCCCAGATGACCTGGCGGCTCACCCGGCCAGGCCGAGCCGCCGCAGCGCCTCGTCGTGCGGTATGTACGAGGTCTGCCCGGCGGCCTCACGGGCACGCCAATCCGCCAGCGCTGCCCTGTCTTCGGCGTCCTCTAGTTCCTGCGGGCTAGCGGCCTCTTCCAGAGCCTGCAAGCGCAGGAAGTCGGGTACAGGCACCACCACTGCGGCTTTGCCGCCAAGGTGGATCACCTCGTACGACTCGGTGTCCGGGCCGCTCGCAGGGATCCGGTCGGCTGGCTGGGCGGTCATTGTGCTGCCTCCTGTACGTGGCTTCCAGACTCTACTATTCATCCTGGCATTGCGAGGTGTCATGCCGCTGCAACCACGCCGGTGTTGCTCGAGCGCGAGCATCAGGCCGCCATCGCCGCAGGACACCCATGGCCACCCCGGCTTGAGCGTGCGCCCCAAGCCAGCCGCGGTCGGCCAGGAGTCCGGCAGCCAGGCCGGTCGGCTTGACGTTGCCCGGGGCAAGCGACGGACGTCCGGACAAACCGGGCCAACCCGCGCTAGGCCGTTGGCCTCCCGAACGGATGCGGTGCCCCGAGCGACGTTACGTACAGTAGCTGGATGGCTCAACGCGGGGCACCGGGCGTGGACCGGTTCGTCGACCGAGCTACCCGTGCAAACGGTGCAATTAACGCCATCGGCGGCACGACTCCGTGCTATCTGTGCAGCTAGAGCGCATGGAGCATGGGGCCGCACTTCTCATAATCCGCCGGTCGTGGTTCGAGCCCCACCCGACCCACCAGCGATTTACCTTTCTGCACCTTGGTTTCGTGGACCGGTTCGTGGACTGACGTCAGTGCTGCAATGAACCGTCGAGTCATGGCGATTAACTCCGCTGGTTACGTAGGGCAGCTACCGAGCGGATCCTGGCCTACTCAGGGCCGGGCGCCGCTGTTCCCGACGAGGTGCCGGAGTGTGGTCTCGACCTGCGACAGGGCGCCTGGGCCGACCTGCTTCTCCCACTGCTCGCGCAGCTTGTCGAAGATCTCCTCGCCTTCGCGCAGCATCGCAAGTCCGTGGGCGGTGACATACAGGCGCATCCGGCGCCTGTCGGCCGGGTCGGGCTCGCGTGCCACGTAATTGAGTTCTTCCAGGGCGGCGATGGTCTTAGCGGCCGCCTGCTTGGTGACTGACATCCGCCGGCCCAGGTCGGAGGCGTTGTCCGCGCCGGACAGGATCGCCTGCAGGGCGAACTCCTGCGCCGGCCGGATCTCCTCGTACCCGCGCGCGGTGAGTTCGGCGGTCGCCTGGTCAGCCAGGATGCGGAACCCGCCGAGGAGCAGCTGCGCGAGGTCGGCGCCAGATCGGGACATGGGGCAAGTCTATGACGCCAGTTGACATAGACAACCTTGGTTGTCTATTGTTTTAGACAACCAAGGTTGTCTATCGAAGGAGCCTTTCATGACCGCTATCACGCCAGCCGGCGCGACCATCCCCGGCGTCACCCACCACCTGGCCAACGTCAACGGAGCCCGGCTCCACTACGTGTCCGCTGGCACTAGTGGCTCCCCGATCCTGCTCGCCCACGGGTGGCCGGAGTCGTGGTGGGCCTTCCGCAAGCTGATCCCGCTGCTGGCGGGGACGCACCGGGTTTTCGCCGTGGACCTTCGCGGCTTCGGTGACTCCAGCACCGCCGATGGCAGCTACGACGCCGCCATCGCCGCCGAGGACATGCACCACCTAGTGCAGCACCTCGGCGTCGGCCCGGTCCACTTCTCCTGCCAGGACGCCAGCGGCGGCCCGGGTTTCCGCTTCGCCGCCACGCACCCCGATGAAGTTCGCAGCCTCATCGCGATCGAGACGACCCTGGCCGGCTACGGGCTCGAGTCCCTCGCCGACGTCGCCCACGGCGGCTCCTGGCACGTCGGGTTCCTCGGCACGCCAGGCATCCCGACGATGCTCCTCCCCGGCCGCGAACGCGATCTCCTCGGCAGCTGGGCCTACCCCATGATGACCGCGGTCAAGGGCTCCGTCACCGAAGACGACCTCGACGAGATCACCCGCACCTACGCCCGCCCGGACGGCTGGCGCGGCACCGAAGGCCTCTACCACTCCATCTTCACCGACGGCGGCCAGACCAGGGCCCTGGCCGAAAAGCAGCCGCTGGTCGTCCCCGTCCTCACCGTCGGCTCCGTCAGCGCCCCGCTCACCGAGCAGACCTTCCGCCAGGTAACCGCAGGCAAGGTCACCTCGGTGCGACTGGAGGGAGTCGGGCACCTGGTTGCGCAGGAAGCCCCCGAGGCGCTCTCCGCTGCCATCCTGGAATTCGCGGAGCAGGTCGACAACGGCTAGCGATCCAACGTCATCGACCTGGAGACCTGCGCCTTCGGCCGCGAGCACGTGGACGCCGCTAATGGGCATGTCCCGTGGATCATGGGACGGGGTCGCGGAGCCAGATGCTGATCGAGGCGACGTCGATGGTGCTCCACGGTGTTGCGTTTCTTGTACCAGCGGGCGTCGAACGCGGGCGGGTGGCCGCCGGCCCGGCCGCGGTCACGGCGGTGTTTCTTCTGGTCTTCCTTGACCGGATTACGGCCTGGATGCCGTGGCGCCGCAGCCAGGCCCGGTTCGCGCGGGAGGAGTATGCCTTATCGGCCATCGCGCGGCCGGCCCGCTGCCGTGGCCGGCCAGGCCGCGGCGGGGGATGCGGATGGCGTCCATCAGAGGGACGAACTGCGGGGAATCACCGTGCTGGCCGCAGCTGGTCAGCCGCGCGATGGGACGGCAGCGCAGGTCAGCGGCCAGGTGGATCTTGGTGGTCAGCCCGCCGCGGGACCGGCCGATCGCCTCCCGGCCGGATTTCTTGTCATTCGTTAAAGCCCCCCGCGGGGTCATTAGAAGCCGGGACGCGGCGGGCGCCGGCCGCGTGCTGATGGGCCCGGGCGACGGTGGAGTCCGCGGCGGCCGACGATCCGGAGGAGATCCTCGCCGAGGTGTTCGTCCACGCCTGCCAGCACGGCCGGACCGAGGTCGTGCGCTGGTTCCTTGACCTCGGCGTCCACCCCGACGTCGCGCCCTACCTCGGGCGGACCGGCCTGCACTGGGCGATCCCGTAGCCTCATCTCGAAGTGATCCGCTTGCTCCTGGACGCGGCGCCGACCCGTCCATCCGCGACGAGCTCTGCCAAGCCGACGCCGACAGCTGGCTGCACATCAACTCCGCCACTCGCTGGCACGACATCAGCTCGCCGGCCCATTCGTTGCCCGGAGCCGCCGAGGTCACGATATAGAGCCCGGCCACCCGCAGCGTGGTGAGCAGCCCGCCGTTGTTGCTCACTACGGTCAGGTCTCGTACGCCGGAACGGCGCTACGCGTCGATCAGCTTCATCGGCTGCGCGGCGTCATCAAAAGCCACCGATGAGCACCCGCGGGAACCCCACTCACGTGTCGGCCTTCACGTACTGCACAATGATAACGACCTGCCCATCCGCACGTTCCGTGACCGTGTACCAGATAGTCAGACCGTCCAGCGGAAGATGAAGACGGTACGCACCTGGCAGCGGGTCTGTCGCTGCGCTCTGGGACACTGTTAGCCGGCTCGCCGATGAGCCGCGGCCGCCGGAGTCGTTCCCTTACGGGTCGCCGGATCTGCGGCGCCTGCGGGCCGGGTGGTAGCGCGTCTTTTCACGATCGATGGAGAACGGCGGGTAGTCCAGATCGACCACGTTTCCGGCTGTCGTAGTCCTGGTGTATCGAACCCCCGTCGGCGGTGACGTTCTGTAGCTGGCATCCGGTGATCGCTATAGTGAGACGTGGACCGGTTCCGTGGACCGAGTCACCCGTGCAAACGGTGCAATTAGGGCCATCGGCGGCACGGCTCCGTGGTATCCGTGCAGGCAATGCGCCCGGAGCCCCGGGCCGTACTTCTCATAATCCGCCGGTCGTGGGTTCGAGCCCCACCCGCCCCACCAGCGGTTTTGATACCCGTGGTCGACGAGCCGTGGACCGGATTGTATACCGATGTCGGCGGGGTGATGTTCGAACTTGCGGGCCGCATCTGATCACATAGAGTAGCTGTCGAGCGGGTCTGGCGTACCAAGGCGTACGGCCGGAAGGACCGGGCTGGCTGCTTGCGTGGCTCGCCAAGAGTACGCGGGCCTGGACAACGGGTGTTGCCGCCAGCTGGCTAGCCTAGAATGACGCGCCGCGGGTGGTCTGACCTGGGGTTCCGTGAAAGTGGCCGAGGACACGAGTAGCATGTGTATGGGGAAGGACTCATAGTGCCAGGTCCACCGCAGCAGGAACGGCCGCCGGATCTCGGGTCCCTTCGCGCCCGGCCCCTTACTGCGCTGCATGCGGCCCGGCACGGACTGCTAGTAGCAGCGACCGTTATCGCTGAGGTCGGCTATTTCCTGGCCCGCGAAGCCGGTGCCCGCGTGGAGTCGTTGTCCTACGCTCCCTGGCCGGTGGGGACTTTGCGCCCGTTGACTTGACGAGCACTGGCCGCGCGCGAATGGCTGACCTGGTGAATACGTATGGCAGGAGCCTTCCGCTAGGAGCCGCCGATGCCTCGGTTGTCGCTATCGCCGAACGGCTCGGGCTAACCGACGTGGCGACGTTGGATCGCCGTCACTTCACAGTGGTCCGGCCGAGCACGCGGATGCGCTGACTCTTCTGCCCTGAAGTACAAAAGCGACAGCGCTCTTCGCAGTTGCGTAGCGTGACCAATGGAGCATTGTTATTCGTTCGAACGATTACAGACCTGCCGACTCTGCGCGCAAGATGAACGGTTATTTGTAGCGGTACATACAGGTACAGATCGTCCAGTTCGGCGTATCGGGTACCCCTCAGGGCGCTTCGGCGCGGCCTGGTCAATCTGTAAACGGCAACCGAAATCTTGGCCCTGGCACCCTTCCGTGTTCTGGTGCGGCCCATGGGCTGGCGTGCCAGGGCTCGGCGGCGAAGTCGCAGACGGCGTCGCGGAGCTGATGGTTGACCGCCCACCGGAACGTGTGGGCGGTGTGGCAGCCGGACCGGCGGGCGACCGGCGCGGTCCCGGCGAGCGCGGCCGGCGACCAGGGGTCGGGGAACCGGGACCGGCAGTCGCCGATCTCGGCAGCAGCCGGGCGGCGCGCAGCGTGCCGGCGGGGGGCAGGCTGGACGCCGTCACAGTGCTCACGGGTCCATTGTTACCGGCACCCCGTACACCTGGTCGTGAGAGCTCGCGGACCTGAGCCAGGATCGGCGTCCAGTATTCGGCCTGCGACTGGTGGCCGATGAACAGGTCCATGTGCCCGCCCGGCGCGAGGTACCAGCGGACCAGCGAAGAGCCCACCGCGTA
>JBEKGC010000533.1:0-4408 GCA_050013055.1 Streptosporangiaceae bacterium | reverse complement strand
GAGCCTGCGCGGCGCCGACGCGGCGGCGCGCCGAGGATGCCAGCTGACGGCACGCCGCCGGGGTACGGCCGACGATCTCGGCCACCTCGGCGAAGGAGTAGCGGAAGACATCGTGGAGGATGAACGCCACGCGTTCGGCCGGAGTCATCGAGTCGAGCACCACGAGGAAGGCCATGTTCACTGACTCGTCGAGGGTGACCCGGTCGGCCGGATCGATGGTGGTGGTGCTGCCCGACCGCCCGGTGTTCCATTCCGTGGGTTCGGGCAGCGGCTCGGGGATCCAGTCGCCCACGTAGGTCTCTCGCCGGGCCCGCGCCGAGCCGAGCAGGTTGAGGCAGATGCGGCTGGCGACCGTGCTCAGCCAGGCGCCGGGGGATTTGATGGCGTCCTGCCTTTGCCGGGACATCGAGAACCAGCGGGCGTAGGTCTCTTGGACGGCATCCTCAGCCTCGGCCAAGGAGCCAAGAAGCCGGTAGGTGAGATTGATCAGCTGACTCCGCTCGCCCATTATCACACTCAGGCCCAGGTAGGTGGGACCTTGTCCTGGCCCCGAGTTGGTGGTCATCGTCTGGCCAGCCTCCCTCGATCGCATCTGCCTTTGCTAGTCCGACAAGTCAGCGCACCGGGATGTGATGTCGCGTGTCGCCTCACATTCCAGGTGGCTGCGTTGTCGTACTGATGAGGCGAACGCATCAAAGCCGCGGCCCTTTGGGTCGTCGACACCTGAAGCCCCGTTACCGCGGACCGGCAATCGTAATCCGGCGCCGTCTGCGCCTTACGACCCGTTACACCAACGTCCAGCCCAGGAGGCACCATGACTGCCCTAACGCCAGCAACGTCGTTCGCCGACCCGGCGCCCGCTCAGCACCTGGAGCAGGCGGCCACCGCGCTGAGGGCACAAGGGTTCACCATCGAGATCCTCGACGACGCTGCCGCAACGGCGCTCGGCGGTCGTTTCTCCGCCCACGGCGCACCCAGCGGCGGGTTCGCCCAGATCGACCGCCAGGAGGCCGAGCGGCGCGACATCACCGTGCGCGGGATCGAGCACGTGCAGTTTGCACCGTTGGACGCCAAGGCGCTCACCGAGCGAGCCATGTCGAAAGCTGTGGCCAAACAGATCAGGCCGGTCATCGGCCAGACCTTCCCGTTGAAACGAGCCGCCGACGCGCATCGCGCCATCGAGGCCCGCGACGTCATCGGCAAGACGTTGCTGGTGATCTGATGGCACTCGACCAAGCAGCACAGCGGTATCTGGCCGGCCAAACTCGCGGGCGACTGGCCACGGTCGGCCCCGACGGCACACCGCAGAACAAGCCCGTCGGCTTCACCTACAACGCCGAGCTTGGCACTATCGATATTGCGGGGTTCAACATGGATACCTCAGCGAAGTACCGAAACGTCGGCGTCAATCCGAACGTTGCCTTCGTGGTCGACGACGCCGTCTCGGAAGGTGCAGCAGGAATGCGCTTCATCGAGATCCGCGGCCAGGCCGAGCGAGTCTCGGCCGAGCCACCACCCGCGGTGGGCCTGAGCCCGCACATCATCCGTATCCACCCTCGCCGGGTGATCAGCATGAACATCGATCCGGACCACCCGGGCCTCCACACGATCGACGTCGGCACCATGGCAGACGAACCCAAGGAGATCCGTCCGTCGCTCGGCAGCGATGACAGCGCTGCACAGCGGGCGAAGCAGGCGATGGCCGACCTCGTCGAGGAGCTCCAAGCAGGCTGGGACCAACACGCCGCCGACATCACCAACCGGCACTTCGCAAATGACATCCTGTGGGGCAGCCCCTTCGGTGCCACCCTCCAAGGCTACGAGCCTCTGCACGCCATCCATGTCCGCCTCAAGCAGCAGGCGCGCGGGGGCACATCGTCGCGTTATGAGATCGTGCAGGCCCTTTCCCCCGCACCGGACGTCGCTATAGCCCACGTCCGGCGCGTCGCCCTCGACGAGGACGGCCAGCCGGTCGAGCCGACCTCCGACGTCACGGGTGCGTTCTCGGAGATGGCGCTCTACGTGCTCGTGCGCCGCAATCGAACCTGGTGGCTTGCCGCCGGGCAGAACACCATTGTTCGTCCCCTCCCACCTGAAAGGGGAGCTGACTGAAGGGTCCGTTGCATGGCGAGCCGCCCAAACCTCCCATGTGAAGCATTGCGCTTCCCACGAGACCTGCACCATCCCCGTCCCGAGCTCGGCCAGCTGCTCCGGGCCATCGAACAGGCCCGTGCGCTACGGAAGGTAATCATGACGATGCTCTTACGGATACCTTGCGGCTCTGCCGTCTACCGGGGCCGACCGGAAAAATCGTCACATCTCGTGTTCTTACGGAAACACGGGGCTACTGAGGTTGGTGTGACGACAGGAGAAACCAGGGGAGCATCATGACGGCACAAGCACAAGCACAAGCAGCCGGCACCACCACCATCCGGCCGGCCCGCCGCGCCGACGCCGGGTCAGTCCGGCTCAGCCAGCGCGACATCGACGGGCTCCTGCTGTGCGGGGAGCACTACGGCGCCCCGTATGACCTGCTCGCCGCCGCGCTGCAGGTCCCCCCGGACCGGGTCCCGCCGCTCGTGACCCGGTGGCGCCGCGCCGGGTACGCCGCCACCGGCCGCCTCGGACCAGGCCCGGGGTGGTGCTGGCTGACCCGCGCCGGGATGACCGCCACCGGCCTGGGCTTCCCCGCCACCCGCCCCGCCCTCGGCCGCCTCGCGCACATCCGCGCCGTGCTCACGGCCCGGCTGTGGATGCAGGCCGGCCCGGCCTGGGCCGCCGGGTCCGCCTGGTGGCACTCCGAACGCCGGCTCCGCGCCGACACACCCGCCGCCGGGCGCCGCGCGCACCTCGCCGACGCGGAGGTCCACTGGCCCTCCCTGCCCGGCAGCCCGTACGCCGGCCAGGTCTGGGCCATCGAGGTGGAGCTGACCCCCAAGCCGGCCGACCGGACCACCCGGATCATGGCCGGGCTCCTCAGTCCCCTGCGGTACGCCCAGGTCATCTATCTCACCGCCCCCGCCGCCCGGCCCGTCCTCACCCGCGCCGTCGCCGCGCTCCCGCCCGGCGACCAGGCCCGCCTGATCATCCGGGACCTCCCCTCTGCCGCGTACACCCCGGAGCGGCCGCGATGAGCGTGTGGACCTGGGTCAAGCTCACCGTCTGCCTGTGGCTGATCCGCAAGGCATTGAAGGTCGCCGGGTGGCTGCTGCTCGCCGCGATCGCCATCGCCGCCTGGCCCCTCACCACCGTCACGGCCCTGGGGTACGCCGCGGCGTGGCTGCGGGGCTGGCCCCCGGCCCGGCTGCGCCGCGCCGCCGCCACCGCGCTCCCGGTCACCGCCCTCTGGCTGCTCCTGCTGGCCACCCGCACACCCGGCCGGGCCACCGCGCTGACCCCGGGCCGGGCCTGGGCCGCGGGCTGGTCCGACCTGACCACCGGGGGCGTGACCCGGGCGTTCCTGCTGGTCGCCCCGGTCGCGGTCCCGGCCGGGCTGGGACTGGCGGCGCTGGTGTGGGCCTGGCGGATCTACGCCATCACCACCGGGCTCGCTGGCTACACGGCGACCGCGCCGATCACCTTCGACGCCCGCCAGTGGCGGCGCCAGGTCCGCACCGCCCGCGGCCTGACCGCCGCGCCCGGCGCGGTGCCGCTGCTGGCCCGGGGGGGCCGGATCCCGGTCGGCGGCACCATCCGCGCCATCGGACACCGCTGGCACCCCGTGTTCACCATCCCCGCCCAAGCCTGCGCCCGCCACATGGTCATCGTCGGCGCTACTGGCAGCGGGAAGACGAACCTCATGATCCGGCTGTGGGCCGGCTGGTTCACCGCCACCCTCCAGCAGGCCCGGACCGGGAAAGGACACCGGCCCCTGCTGGTCGTGCTGGACTGCAAAGGCGGCCGGGACGCCCGCGTCAAAGCCGACCGGACCCGCCGCCTGCTCTACGGCGCCGGCGCCCGCCGCGTCGCCATCTGGCCCGATGAGGCCCGCCTGAACCTGTGGGACCTCCCACCCCAAGACCTCGCCGTCCTGCTGTACCAGATGATCGACTCCGGTACCGGCGCGGCCGCCTACTACGCCGACATCCTCCAGGCCGCCCTGATGCTGGCCGTCACCGCCCCCGCCGGGCCGCCCGCCAGCACCGCGGAGTTCCTGGACCGGCTCGATGCCCGCTGGCTGCAAACCGCGTGGGACCCCGCCCGGTACCCGGCCGAAGCGGCCCGCGCCAAGGCCGCGGCCCGGCAGCTGCCCGACATCCAGCTCCGCTACGCCACCCTGCTCGGCCGCCTCGGACCCGCCCTGGACGGACCCGGCACCCTGGCCGACGCCGACGCCTGGTACTGCATCCTGGAAGGCACCCGCGAACCGTCGGTCGCCGAAGCGCAGGCGATGGCGCTGACCGAGCTG
>JBEKGC010000532.1:0-4409 GCA_050013055.1 Streptosporangiaceae bacterium | reverse complement strand
AATTCCGGGGTGGCGGTGAAGACCTTGCCCCAGTGCGGCCGGGGGGCGAACGGGGCCAGCCGCTGTTCCATCAGCGTGACCACCGGCAGGACCGACGCCAGGTCGGGGATCCAGGTGAAGTGGAACGCCACGCTGTCCTGGCGGTAGCTCATGCTCAGCCAGAGGTCATCGGCGGCCACCACGCGGAACTCGCAGATCCGCACCACCCGGGCCAGCTGGTCGCTGATCTCGCGCAGCGCGTGGATGGCGGGTACCGCGCAGGCGACCGGGAGCAGGAACTCTGACTGCAGCTCGTCGCCTGAGCTCGGGGTGAAGCCAGGCCGGAAATGGGGCAGCCGCTCGTGCCAGCGGCCCGGCACGCCCCGCTGCGGGGTGCAAGCGTCCGCGGCCAGGCCGGGCACCGGGTTGCGGTCGGCCGGGGCGGGCGTGGCGGTGAACCACGGGGCGTCGGTCAGCTCGGCCGGCGGGACGGGCCGGACGGGGTCCTCGACCTGCCGCTTGACCCAGAGCTGGGACAACCGGGAGGTGCGCCAGTCGGTGAACATGCTCACGCTGTAGCCGCTGGCGGAGATGGCGCCGAAGTGGTCGTCGAGCACCTCGAGCGGAAGGCCCTCGTACACCCACTGGCTGACGTCGAAGGACGGCACCACCTCAACCACCAGATGGGTGACCACGCCCAGCGCGCCCAGGTGGACCACGGCGCCGGGGAACGAGTCGTCGGCGCGGGTGAATTCCACCAGGTCGCCGTCGGAGGTGACGATCTGCTGGGCGGTGACGGACGCGGCGAGGCCCTGGTTAGCCGGACCCGACCCGTGGGTCCCGGTCGCGCAGGCACCGGCCACCGAGATGTGCGGCAGGGACGCCAGGTTGCGCAGCGCGAAACCCTGGGCGTCCAGGCGGCTGGCCAGCTGGGCGTAGCTCAGGCCGGCCGCCACCCGGACCAGGCCCGCGGCCGAGTCGAGCTCCACCTCGGGGGGCAGGCCCGCCAGGGTGACCTGGGCACCGGGGGAATCGGCCATGTCGTTGAACGAATGACCGGTGGCCAGCACCCGGAGCGACCCGGCCCGGGCGACGATCCCCCTGAGCTCACCGACGGTGGCCGGGCGGTAGAAGCCGGCCGCACCGTAGACGATGTTTCCGGCCCAGTTTGTCCGCGGTGGCCGCGCCGTATCCACGTTCAGGTTCACGTCCGCCACCCTACGGTGCCCTCTC
Organism: Streptosporangiaceae bacterium; assembly: GCA_050013055.1. Taxonomy (GTDB): domain Bacteria; phylum Actinomycetota; class Actinomycetes; order Streptosporangiales; family Streptosporangiaceae; genus Palsa-504. The sequence goes on along the minus strand of JBEKGC010000532.1, from coordinate 3,197 downwards.
GTTTCCCCCGCACCCCCCTGCGGATCCCCCAGTGCCCGCGGCGAACCTTCGAGGCGTACCTAATCAGCTTCCTGGCCTGCCCAGAAAGGACCAATCATGAGGTTTGCCCGCCGGCCCGGCACCCGGGTCGTTATTGCCACCGCCGCCACGGGCGTGATCGCCGCGGGGGCCCTGGCCGTCGTGATGTCGGCCAGCGCCAGCCCGGCCCATCCCGCCGGCATGACCGGCATGACCGGCATGATGGGCGGGCAGGCGGCCACCGCCCGCACCTCCTACGGCTTCCGTACCGTTGACAACGCTGCCGACCTAACGTTCAACCAGTTGCTTGGCATCAACGACGAGGGCGTGATCGCGGGCTACTTCGGCTCGGGCGCGCAGGGCCACCCGAACATGGGCTACCTGCTGACCGCGGGCGGTTTCCACCCAGAGAACGTCACCGGCTCGGTGCAAACCCAGGTGACCGGGCTGAACGACAGTGGTGTCACGGTCGGGTTTTCCTCCAGCATGAACAACGCCAGCATGACCAACGACAACACCGGCTTCTACACCACCGCCGCCCAGGGTTTCCGCAGCGTCAGCTTTCCCACCACCGACAACGCGTCCCCGCCGGTCAACCAGCTGCTCGGGGTCAACGACCACGACATCGCGGTCGGCTTCTACACCGACGCCAAGGGCAACAACCACGGCTACGAGTACGACATCAACAGCGGCCGCTTCACCCTGGTGACCGACCCGGGCCAGCCCGGCGCCAGCCTCACCGCCGCCGCCGTCAACAACCACGGTGACGTGAGCGGCTTCTACACCGGCAAGGGCGGGACGACCGACGCGTACCTGAAGACCGCGGGCGGCCAGTTCACGTCCCTGGCCTACCCGGGCGCTTCGGCCACCCAGGCGTTCGGGGTGAACGGCAGCGACGAGGTCGTGGGCGCCTACACAGACGGCTCGGGTAAGTCCGCCAGCACGCACGGGTTCACCTGGGTGCCGGGCCACGGGTTCAGCTCCGTCGATGACCCGCAGGGCATCGGCGCCACCACCATCAACGGCGTCAACGACCGCGGCGACCTGGTCGGCTTCTACACCGACGCCCAGGGCAACACCGACGGGTTCACCGCCACCCCGGCCACGCCGTCGGTCACGCAGCTGCACCTGCAGGCCATGCCGCAGGGCACCGCGACCTTCGTCTGGGGCGCTAACGGGCAGCTCACCTTGCAGGTCAACGCGTTCGGGTTCACGCCGGGCTCGAGCCACATCGTCGAGGTGCAGAGCCCCCAGGGCGCTACCGTCGCCCAGTTCAGCCCGCTGACGGCGAACAGCACCGGCCAGGTCCAGCAGACCCTGTACAGCACCGACATGACCAGCGTGCCGGTCGGCAGCCACCTGGTGATCCTGCTCGACGGCACCAGCGGCGCGATCGCCAGCGTGCCGGTCGCGCAGACCACCGCGATCGCCGCGGGCGACATGACCTACCGGCTCCAGTCCGTCGAGGTCGGGCCCACGGGCACCAGCTACGGCACCCCCCAGGGCCAGGCCACCGTGGCCTATAACCCGGCCGCCAGGACCATCACCGTCACCCTGACGGCCAGCGGCCTGACCCCCGGCGCGCACGCCGCGCACATCCACCTCGGCAGCTGCATGAGCCAGGGCCCGGTCCAGTACATGCTGATGGACTTCACCGCCGACAGCCACGGCCAGATCATGCACGAGGTCCGCACCGTCACCGGCGTGACCGCCCCGCTGCCCGCCGCCGGCTGGTACCTCAACCTGCACCAGGGCACCAGCAACAACATCCTGGCCAACGGCCAGCCGACCGCCAACTTCCGGCCGCTGCTCTGCGCCGGGATCTGAGGGCCCAGTAAGTCCCCCTGTACCCCCAGAGAATCGCCCCGAGCCGCCAGCCAACCTGGCTAGCGGCAGAACCACCACCTGCACCAAACCAATTGAGAAAGGCAAGACAATGAGGTCTATCAGAAGGAACGCCCGCCGGGTTGCCGCCGCCACCGTTGCGTCCGGCCTGGTCGCCGCGGGGGCGCTGGCCCTCACCACATCGGCCGCGAGCGCCAGCACCACCAGCCAGCACGGCGCCACCGCCTACAGTTTCCGCATCATTGACAACCCCCAGGACGTCACCTTTAACCAGCTGCTCGGCATCAACGACCGGGGCCAGATCGCCGGCTACTTTGGCTCTGGCGCGCAGGGCCACCCGAACAAGGGGTACACGATCCCGCCCTTCAGCAGCCACTACTTCACTAACGAGAACTTCCCCGGTTCGGTGCAGACGCAGGTCACCGGGCTGAACAACCGCGGCGTCACGGTCGGCTTCTGGTCGTCCATGAACAACGCCAACCTGGTCAACGACAACTTCGGCTTCGTCGACGTGAACGGCCACTTCCGTGACGCCGACTTCCCGACCGGCAGCCCGGCCACCCCGCCGGTCGACCAGCTGCTCGGCGTCAACGACCACGACGTCGCGGTCGGCTTCTACACCGACGCCAACGGCACCAACCACGGCTACGAGTACAACATCGGCGACCGCCGGTTCAGCTCGGTGACCGACCCTCACCTGCCCGGCGCCAGCCTGACCGCGGCCGCCATCAACGACAACGGCGACGTGGCCGGTGTCTACACCAACGCGGCCGGCACCACCGACGGGTTCCTCAAGACCCACCACGGGCAGTTCATCGACCTGGCCGCGCCGGGCGCGTCGTCCACCATGGCGCTCGGTGTCAACAGCCGGGACGAGGTCGTGGGCACCTACACCGTCGGCTCGGGCAGCACGGCCGTCATGCACGGCTTCACCTGGACCCCGCAGCACGGCTTCCGCACCATCGATGACCCGCAGGGCATGGGCACCACCACCATCAACGGCGTCAACGACCGCGGCCAGCTGGTCGGCTTCTACGTCGACAGCGTCGGCAACACCGACGGGTTCGTCGCCACCCCGCTGCACTGACCCACCCCGCTAGCAACTGGCCGCCAGGCCCGGGACAACCCCGGGCCTGGCGGCCAGCGCCACGTCAGCGGCCCGGCGGCGCGGGGCCTAGCGGGGCGGGGTCTGGCGGGGCGGGCTCGGGCCAGGTGGTGGGCGGCAGCGGGCCACCGTACCAGGCCTCGATGATGTGCCGGGCGATCGACACAGAAGGCGGCAGCGCGATCTGGCCCGAGGAGATGGCGGCGACCAGCTCGTCCCGGCTGAACCA
>JBEKGC010000531.1:0-4426 GCA_050013055.1 Streptosporangiaceae bacterium | reverse complement strand
GCGGCGGTCGAGCACCTGGTCGGCCCGCTGCGGGAAACCCTGGCCCGGGTCGAGGCCCAGCTGCGGGAATCCGACGCGGACCGGGGCCGGTCGCACGCCGCGCTCGCCGAGCAGGTCAGCATCGCCAGGCAAACCTCCGAGCAACTCCGCCTCCAAACCCAGGCCCTGGTCACCGCGCTGCGGCGGCCTGAGGCGCGCGGCCGGTGGGGCGAGATGCAACTGCGCCGGGTGGTCGAGCTGGCCGGGATGAGCCCGCGCTGCGACTTCGACGAGCAGGTCACGGTGGCGTCCGCGGACGGGACGGCGCGGCCGGACATGGTGGTCCGGCTGGCCGGCGGCAAGAACATCGTGGTCGACTCGAAGGTCTCGCTCGCCGCCTACCTGGAGGCCGCCGAGTCCGACTCCGCGGACGTGCGCGCGGCCAGGATGGACGCGCACGCCAGGCACCTGCGGGAACACGTGGACCGGCTGGCCGCCAAGGCCTACTGGACGGCGCTCAGCCCGTCGCCCGAATTCGTGATCCTGTTCATCCCGGGCGAGGCCTTCCTGGCCCCCGCGCTGGAACGGGACCCCGGACTGCTGGAGTACGCGCTCGCCCGCAAGGTGCACATCGCCACGCCGACCACGCTGGTCACGATGCTGCGCACCGCGCAGTACGCCTGGCAGCAGGCCGCGCTGGCCGAAAACGCCCGCGCCGTCTTCGACCTCGGCCGCGAGCTCTACAGCCGGCTGGCCGGCCTTGGCGGTCACGTGGACCGGCTCGGCCGCGCGCTGACCACGGCCGTATCGACCTACAACCAGGCCGTCGGCTCGCTGGAAAGCCGGGTGCTCGTCAGCGCCAGGCGGCTGAACGAACTCGGCGTCACCGGCGCCGAACTCGCCACCCCCGCGGTGGTGGAGGAGACGGCCAGGACCCTGTCCGCCCCCGAGTTCGTCGCCAGCGAGCCCGCCGCGATCGAGGCAGGCGACGGCGCGGAGTCCGGGTCTGGGCCTGGTTCTGGGGTTGGGGCTGGGTCTGGGACCCACGGGACAGACCGGATCAGCCTGATGCGTGCCGCTCGATGACGCAGGCGCGGACGCCGGTAGCGGCGCGCAGGGACCCGCGGCCGCCGCCGGCCGGACCGGTCAAGCTCACCGGGCGCGGCGCGGTGCTTGCGTTGTTCGCGGCCTGCCTGTCCGGCCTGCTGATCGCGGGATGGACCGGGTGGAGCGCGGTGGCCGACGTGCTTTTCGTGGCGAGCTGCGGCGTGGTCGCGTGCTACACCCGGGCCAAAGGCCTGCGGCACATGGTGGTGTGCCCGCCGCTAGCCTTCCTGGCCGGCACGGTCTGCGCCCAGCTGATCACCGCGCCGGGCGGCTTCGCGGCCGCGGAAGGAATCCTGATCACGCTGGGCAGCTCGGCCCCCTGGCTGTTCACAGGGACCGTACTGACGATCGTGATCGCGGTCGGCCGCGGCTACCGACCCAGCTTCCCCAGATTGCCAGAGCTGCCCGCCAGGTGGCGAAGGACTTAACCGCTGTGCGCGGATCCGGCGACGCGGGGCGTGCGGAGCTCCCGCGGCAGGGCGAACGTCATCTGCTCCTGCACCGCTTCGACCTCGGTCACCGAGCCGAACCCGAAGCCGGCCAGCTTGGCCAGCACAGCGGCGACCAGTTCCTCAGGTACCGAAGCTCCGCTGGTGACACCGACCGTGCTCACCCCGTCCAGCCAGCCCTCCTCGACCTCGCCCGCGTCGTCGACCAGATAGGCGGCCCGCGCGCCGTAATCCTTGGCCACCTCGACCAGCCGGACCGAGTTCGAGGAGTTCGGCGAGCCGACGACGATGACCAGCTCCGCTTGGTCCGCGATGACCTTGACCGCGGCCTGGCGGTTCTGGGTGGCGTAGCAGATGTCGTCGCTCGGCGGATCGAGCAGGGCGGGGAAACGCTCGCGCAACGCGTTGACGGTCTCGATCGTCTCGTCCACCGACAGGGTCGTCTGGGACAGCCAGACCACCTTCGACGGATCCCTCACCTCGACCTCCGCCACCCCGGTGGCCCCGTCGACCAAGCGGACCCGGGACGGTGCCTCCCCCGCGGTCCCTACGACCTCCTCGTGCCCCGTGTGGCCGACCAGCAAGATGTCGTAGTCCTTGGCCGCGAACCGCCGGGCCTCGTTGTGCACCTTGGTCACCAGCGGGCAGGTCGCGTCGATCGACCGCAACCCCCGGCGTTCCGCGTCGGCCCGCACCTCGGGGGCGATGCCGTGCGCGGAGAACACCACCACGGCGCCGGTCGGCACCTCGTCGACCTCCGTCACGAAGATCGCGCCCCGCTGCTCGAGCGAGCTGACCACATGCGTGTTGTGCACGATCTGCCTGCGCACGTAGACCGGTGGCCCGTATTTGTCCAACGCCAGCTCGACCGCCTGAACCGCCCGGTCAACCCCGGCGCAGTAGCCGCGCGGCTTGGCGAGGAGGACCCGTCGTGGTGCCTGCGGTGAGACCGTCGCATCTGTACTCGTCACGGTTCCAGACTACGTGGCCCGTGTTGTCCGCCTGCTTGTGTGGTTGGCTGTCCTTGCTGGTTGGCCGCTGCCATGGCGCTTTCCGTGGGTGGTCGGTGAGGTAGATCACCCTGCTACGGTGCGCGGCTGGCTCCGGGCTGCCGCCGTGATGCTTCTGGTGCTGTGTGAACGCGAGCGCGCCGTGGGACGTCCCGCCTCGAAATTGCTGTGGTGGATTCGGGCTACGCAACCCCCGCCGCTCCCCGCACCCGCAACCCACACGTCACAATCATCGAAAAAGATCGTGGAATATTCGGCTCACCTGGAGATTTTGGTACCCTATGATTGCCTGAATCATCCGTGAAGGCCCGATCTTCCACGAGAACCGGGCGGCCCGGCCCGCATAACGCCCGGCCGGACCAGGCACGGCACGCACCGCGCATCACCACCCCCAGCAGCCACCGCGCCACCAGCACGACCGCGACGGACCCGCCTCCGGCGGCCCATCCAGCGGACCCCGTGCACCGGATCCACCGCCAAGCCCGGATCCACCACAAGTCCCGCTACCTGGGCTTGCTGCCAGCCAGGAGGGGTCACTGGGACCGATGAGGCCGATGAGGCACGCTGGAATCCGCCGGAGCCCTAGGACGCGGGGCGTGACCTCTAACCCCGCGGGCGGCTGCGCCTGCTCCGGTGGGTGATCACGTCTCGGGACCGGTACGGCGTGGCCAGCCCCGGCTCCGGGTCTTGCGGCTCATAATCGAAGGCGCGAGGATTGTCCGTCAGGAAAGGCGCTGACGGACAGCGATCCACTGCCCCAGGACCTGCCGGGAAGGCCGCCTGGGCGCTGAGAAATCCGCTTCGGCGAGACGGTGTTCGCCAGGAGCGAGAGGTACCCAACCTCTAGGGAGAGTGTGACATGCGGGTCCCGCAGGTCAGTGAACGCATAAAGGAAGCCCCAGCTCAGGCCCTGCGCGGTGTCTTCGCAGGGATTGGTCAGCTGCTGCTTATCTCCGACAAGCTCAGGCACAAGGCGCCTGCCGAGGTCACGCACGCCGAGACACCTGAAGCATCGGAGACGGCGGCCGGATCGGTGGCAACCGGATCGGTGGCAACCGAACCGGCAGCGGCCCCGGCGGCTCCAGCTGAATCGGCGGCTTCAGCGGCCCCGGCGGCCCCGGCGGCTCCAGCGGCCCCGGCGGCTCCAGCGGCCCTGGCAGCTTCAGCGGCCCCGGCGGCTCCAGCTGAATCGGTTGCCCCGCCCGTATCAGCCACGCGGCCTCGGAGGAAGCCCGCGCCCGCCAGGGACTTCGACAAGACCGGCAACGTGCGGCTGATCAGTGACAGCGGAGCTCGAGTGGCCCCGCCGGACCGCATCATCACGCCCAGTACTCCCGAACCCGACGTCACCCCGGCCGCTGACGTCACTCCGGACGCTGACGTCACTCCCGAACCCGACGTCACCCCGGACGCTGACGTCACTCCGGACGCTGACGTCACTCCCGAAACCAACGCCACGCCGGACGCTGACGTCACTCCGGCCGACGTCATCACGCCTGCCGACGTGGTCGCGCCCGCGGGCGAGGTGGCCGGCCCCGTGCTGCCGAGCACCGCGGCTGAGGACGAGCGGGAGGATTCCGCGCCGCCGCCACCGGCGTTGCCGCCGCTGCCGAACTACGACCAGCTCTCCGTCGCCTCACTGCGTGCGCGGCTGCGGATGCTGGACGTGACGCAGGTCAGGGAGCTGGCCGACTACGAGCGGGCGCATGCGGCCCGGGCCGACGTGGTCACCATGTTCGAGCGCCGGATCGCCAAGCTTGAGGCCGAAGCTTAGTGTCGCTCGAGACGTCGGCGGAGGCGCCGGTCCCGGTCCGCACGGTGCTCCAGCTGGTCGGCGGGTGGATCGGCCGGCTGGGGCGGGTCTGGGTGGAAGGGCAGATC
>JBEKGC010000530.1:0-5147 GCA_050013055.1 Streptosporangiaceae bacterium | reverse complement strand
CGACGCCGTCCTCGGATGCCTCCGCAACGCCGGCTTCTCCCTCGAGCAGGCCGCGCACGCCTATGCAGCCCTCGACAGCTACATCTACGGGTTCGCGCTGCAGGACCGGGGCCTGCCGTTCGGCACTCCAGAGGAGACCGCGGCGCTCGCGCAGGTCATGCTGGCGCAATTTCCCGCCGGCACCTATCCCCACCTGGCCGAGTTCACATCCGGGCATGTTCTTCAGCCCGGCTACGACTTCGGCAACGAATACGAGTTCGGCCTCGCCCTGATCCTCGACGGCCTCGAGAGGGCCTGCGACACGGCCCAGCCGGTTAACGGCATCGACGCAACGCCGGACGAACAAGTAGCCGCCCCATCCCGGATCGATCTATTACACCGGCTCGAGGAGGGCCTGGTGCAACGATCACCTCGGGGAAGCCGCCCGCGAGCACGCCAGTGCGGGAGCCGGAGCTGAGGATCCAGTCCCGGTGGTTCTTCACCGAAGAACAGAGGGCGAGCGCGGGGATCGAGATGAAGGTGATCAAGTAGAAGACACCGCGACGAGCGCGGTCTTCCTCATTGAGTCCATCGGGACTCGTCTCGCCGCTGTGATTCGCATGGTGGTCGTCATGTTGGTCTCCACGGCTGGATTGATGAGTTATCCGGGCTCGTTGGCGGGCACTCGGGCCGGCCGGGTTGGACCTGAGTGACCGAGACCAGCGGCAGGCGTCCGCGACGCGATCGGCGAATACCTCATCGCCCCGCGGTGCCAGGTCATGGCGCCAGCCTGAATGGCGGGTACCGATCGGTGATCAGGACGAACGCGTAGGCGGCGACCCGGTTGTGCCAGCGGAATACACCTTCGACGAAGCTGAATATGCCACGGGGAAAACGGCCGGTAAACAAGATCGCGAACCAGGTCACGATCACCGCGAAGAACGCAGCGATGTCCAGGAAGAACAGCACGATGTAGTGCGGGATGGCCAGCAGCCATTTGACCAGCGGCAGCCACCGGTTGAGGTCCGTGGCCGCGTCCGGATAGGCGTAATCAAGCCGGACCCACTGGTGGTCGTCGGTGGACGGATAACTGTCGTTCATCAGGGCCAGGTAGGTCCACACCCGATTGATGAAACGCTGCAGTTCCAGGTTCCAGTCGAACCACCACCGGGGGTACTTCTGCCTGAACAAGATCATCAGCAGCGGGCCGAAGAACAGCAGCCCGCCTGCGCCGGCGGCCCCGTAGGCCATGGTCGAGTGGCTTCCTGCCGACTGCCAGGTTCCGCCGGAAACGGTGCCGAGCACGACCGCGATCGGGATGATCACGAAAATCCGGAAGAACGAGGTCAGCCGGTTGAGCGGCCGGTCCGGGTACTCGACGGCGAACTGAACAGGATACTGAGCTGCATACGGACCCTGATCCGTGGTCATAACGCCCTCCTTGTGGCTAGTTCGCAGGCACGCGAGCATGCACGGAGCTGGGGACCTCGGTGGTGCCCGCCGACGTTGCCCGCGGGACGACGGCCATCCCGCAGACTAAGAACAGAACTCGCTGGTCGCTGACGGGGAGCGGAGCCTGATGAAAGACAGGTGCTGCCATAGGCCACCTCGGCTTGGCTGCGCGCTAGAACGCCACCGAGGTCCAGAGCAGCAGAGGAAAATCTCAATCTCGTTTACACGCGGATAAACGAGCACACCTCCCTGATCGGGACGCTACGCCGCATCCGCTGAAAGGACAAGAGAGCCTTCGACGCGACCCGAACAGACCAGGCCGAGTGACCGATCGCACCGGCTGGCTGCCAACGCACCACAACGGACATTGACGGACAGTTGCAGCAGGCCGGGTCCGACGCCACAAGGTGACGTGGTACAAACTTGGCTCGGGACGGCGAGGTCATCGACATCCGCATATCGCCGGAACGACAGCCGGATTGCGGGAGTGACTGGACGCAACGGCGGCCGTGCGAGAATCGCGCGTCCGCTCATCGTTAGAAGTCAGATACACGCCGACCTCTGCACGGATCTGGCAGGCTGTGTCGGGAAGCAGACCAGCGATCTCCGTCGTCGCGTCTTGTTTAGCGCACAGAACGCCACGATCTGCGCACCTATGCTGGTGATCACCGAAGAGCTACCAGCCACCCATATCGGCAGGGAGGATCTCGCGCGGCGTATGGTAACGTTCCGTAGTTGATATCAGGCGCTCGCTGCGGTGGTCGTGGACCGGTTCGTGGACCGGCGCTTCAGTTAATCCCAGCGCGGCGAGTGCCATCAGTGCGATAACTCGTGCCATCTGTGCAGCTAGGGCGCATAGAGCATAGGGCCGTACTTCTCATAATTCGCCGGTCGTGGGTTCGAGCCAACCCGCCCAACGTGATATTTGCTGAATAAAGATTCGAAGAGTTTCCACTGGCAGAACAGCCGGCATGGTTCCTGAGATATCCCGGGGAACATCCCAAGCGTGCTCGTCCTTTATGGTGGGACGTCGTGGCTCATTAAGGTATCTAGCTCGGAGACCTCGCCAGGACGCATGGCGATGCCCTTGAGGGGTGACCAACGACGTGTTGACCATGGAGGGGCTGCGCCACCGCTGCGCAGAGATCCTCGGCGTCGCGCGTAAGCGGAGGGCTCGTCGGATTGCCGTGTTCGGCTCAGTCGCTCGAGGCGAGGCTCACCCAGATAGCGATCTAGATCTGCTCGTGGATTTCGAGCCAGGTACGTCCCTCCTTGATCACATCGGCTTGTTCCAGGACCTAGAGGAACTCCTGGGCGTCGGAGTGGACGTCGTCGCACGCAGTGCCCTCAAGCCCCGGGACGACCAGATCCGCGCCGAGGCCGTGGATCTGTGACTAGAGGAGTCGATGACCTACTCGCGGATCTGGCTGAGGCAGCCGATGCAGCAGCCGAACTGGTGAGGCTTGGGAAGGAGCGCTGGGACACCGAGCGCCCACTGCGCCTCGCAGGCGAGGCCGTCATCGGCCGACTGGGCGACATTGCCACCAAGCTGCCTGACGAGGTCACCAAAGCTACGCCTGAGATTCCCTGGCGGGGGAGGGTCAAGGGCATGAGGATCATCAGGCCCAAGCCTGATCGTGCCAATTCGTGCCTAAACCGAGGCAACCAGAATCCGTCTGACCCGGCTTGCCCAGATCCCTCCGTATCCACCAGCTAGGTGAAGTCGCGTGCGAGTCCGGACAGCTTCCTGGGCTCGCCTGGTTCAGGAGCGGTAGTGTTCTGTTCCGGTCACGACGAGCGGGACTGGTGAGTTGCTGGTCCGGCCGAGTGATTCGGCTGCGCTGACGATCCAGTTGGTGAATTCGACGGCGAGGTGCTGACGGTGGCCTTCGATGAATTCCTCTGGCGCGGCGGCGGGGAAGTAGTGCCTGGATGACACCCCGGCAGTGATCGGGCGCCGGCTCCAGGTGTTCACCGACATCACAAGCCCGCTGATCAACTACGACCGCCTGACGGAGGATTCTCGTCGAGGTGGGCGCCGGCCAGCTCTCTGAGTCCATTACCGCCGAGATCTAAGCCCGCCTGAACTATCTGTTACGCCGCACGCAACCGGGCACAATGGATGATTCCTCCCGAGCCGGTTAGCGCAGCGGCGGTACGCGTCCTGACCCGGCCACACCGGCCGGAGGATTCGCCGACGAACTCTGCATGTACTGGGCCGGGACGAGAGACTTGCCGAACCCGTTCTCCGGTGGCGCGCGGGCACGGACAGGTGGCGACGCCTCAGCCGCGGGAACGCAGGCGGACGTTGGGCAGCTCGGGTGCGGGAAGCGTGTGCTCCCACACGTCCGGGAACGCGCCGTAACGCCCCGGAGCGCCGGGCGTCCGGTCGGCGCGCTGGCGCTGCCATTCCTCGCGGAAGCCCACTACCTCCTCGTGGCTGCGGCCGATGAAGTTCCACCACATGACGATCTGCTCACCAAACGGCTTACCCCCCAGGACGAGGACCCGCGTCGGCTCCGACGGGCTCGCCTCCAGCGAAATCGCCGAGGCGCCGGCGGGCTGGAACAGGATCTCACCCGGCCGGGCCATGACGCCGCCCACGGCCAGGCTGCCGGTGTCGCAGAGGAATCCGTGCTCGTGGCCCGCGTCGAGCTTGACGTCAAGCGAATGCCCGGCCGCCAGGGTCACCTCCGCCCCGACGAGAGCCGAATACATCGGCACCGGCGACGTCTGTCCGAACAGGCTGCCGAGGAAGACCAGAACCTTCGCTCCGTCGACGTCAGTGACCGGCGGCTCATAGTGCGCGAACCCCGGAGCGGCGAACCGGTCCGCTTCGGGCAGCGCGATCCACAGCTGCGCGCCGTGGAGCACAGTCGTGGTCGGCGTGGAGTACTCCGAGTGAGCGATGCCGGAACCGGCGGTCATGAGGTTCAGCTGCCCCGGGCGGACCAGCGCGTGGGTGCCGGTCGTGTCGCGGTGCTCGACCTCGCCGGTGAACAGCCAAGAGGCGGTCTGCAGCTCGGTGTGCGGGTGGCCGGGCACCGCCATCCCGCCGGTCAGGGACACGTCGTCGGGTCCGTAGTGGTCTACGAAGCACCATGCCCCGATGAGCGACTGCGCCCTTTGCGGCAGGCTGCGCCGTACCGTCATCGCCCGCGGACCGCCGAGCGGCACGTTCCGGTAGGGCAGCACGACGGGCCCGGCTGACCCATCCTGATGCCGTTTGCACGTGAACTCGGCGGGAGACCGGTCCAGGTTGCTCACTGTCCCAGCCTAACCTCAGAGGTGCCGGCGTTACGCCCGCCGCGCCCGTGCTGACCGCTGTGACCTCTGGTCGCCAAGCCGATAGGCGCGTCTCGCGTTTTCGGCGCAGAGCAGAGCGGCCGCAGGAAGTGACCCGGGTAGCCCGGAAACCGAGGGAAGATCACATGGCGAGCCGAGGTGTCCAACAATTGTTATACGATAGATCTATGAGCGTCGGATTCCGCCCCACCGAAGAGGATCTCCGCGTCATCGAAGCCAACCGCCGCGAGGACGAGACGACCAGCGACGTCATCCGCCGCGCGCTGCGACTGCTCGACCGCGAAGCATGGGAAGAGCGCGCACGCGCCGACATGCACCGGCTGAGGGACGAGGACCTGTCCGCCGAGGCGGACGCTTGGGAGTACGACGCCGACGGCAACATCCGGATCACCGGCACAAGCCTCACCGTT
>JBEKGC010000529.1:0-4451 GCA_050013055.1 Streptosporangiaceae bacterium | reverse complement strand
AGCAGGGACCGGGATGCGGGGTACTGGTGGGAGTGCTCGATGCGGCAGGTCGAGGTCTCCAGGACCATCGTCTTCGACGCCCCGTGCCGGGTCCGGTTGTTCTTCGAGGTGTTAGCGGCCACGCTGTTTGCACATGACTTGGCAGTGTTCCGTGTTGATGTTTCGGCTGGTCTTGGTGGGGATCGCTGCCTGCTGCCGCTCGTTGCGGGGCGGGCTGGTGGCCGGCGTTCACGGGTGAGCCCGCCCGGCGGCGCCGGGTGGGCTCGTATCGCTGGGGGTGTGCTTGCGGGTGGCTAGAACGGGGCGTCCTGCGGGGGGCAGGTGCTGTCGCAGATCAGTTCCTCGCCGGCTCGGCCGCTGTTGGCGTGGGCGATGGCGCGCAGGACCGCGTGCAGCGTGGCGGTGTCGAGACTGCCCAGGCAGTCGCTGAGGCTGACCGGGGTGCCGGCGGCGATGGATGCGGCGATCTTCAGGACGGCTTTCTCCGATGTTGAGGCAGGCTGGCGGGGCAGGGTGGTGATCGCGGCGCGCCAGCGGATGGCGGCGGCGGTCCCGGCGGCGGCCGGGATGAGGCGGTAGATGTCGATGCAGCGGCTGGTGAAGGCGGGCTGGGTGAGCCAGGCGCCGTGCTCGGCGAGCAGGTTCACCGCGGCGGTCTCGGCGAGGATGCCGGCCGCGCCGGCGGCCAGCCACTGCGCGTAGGTGCCGGGGGGCGGGGCGGGGGACGGCGGGTTCACGCGGCGGGCGGTCATCGTTGCTCCTGGGGGCGGGTGCGGGTGATCCATGAGGTGATGGTCAAGACGGTGCTGGTGTCCTGGCCGGCGAGCCAGCGCAGGACGTGCCGGTCCCAGGCGCCGAGCTCCAGGCCGGCCAGCGCGCCGGTGAGGATCTGCGCGTGCCTGGTGACGGGCAGGCGGCCCCGGGGGGCGGCCTGGATGGGCCGGGACGGCACTGGCGGCGGCTGGGCTGGGGCTGGCTGGTGCAGGCCGGGCAGGCCGGCGAGCGCGGCGATGACCTCCAGCAGCAGCGCGTCGATGCGGGCCTGCTGGACGGCGGCGCGGCGGGCGCGGAACTCCGCGACCGCGCGGCGGTGCCCGGCCTGGGCGGCGAGCTGGCGGGCGCGGGCGGCGACGGCGGGCGTGAGGCTGGCCGGCCCGGCGGCCCGGCTCGGGGCGGGGGCTGCGGGGGGATGCGGGCGGGCGGCGGCGGGCATGGCTAGTCCCGGGTGAGCTCGGCGACGGCTTTCTTGGCGCAGGCGTCGTCGATGAGGTCCTTGCCGCCGGCGGCGGCGGCCATCAGCGCGGCGGTAGCGGCGTTGTTCAGCGCCCGCGGGAGCCCGTTGGCGACCCGGTGCAGCCGGGCGACCGCGTCATCGGCGAACAGCGGGGCGTCGCGGCCGGCCAGCGCCAGGTGATGCTTGAGGTAGGCGGCGGACTCGGCCAGGTCCATCGGCTTGATGGTGAACCGGGTGGCGATCCGCTGATCGAGGGCGGCGAACACGCCCATCCGCAGCTGCCGGCTCAAGGTGGGCTGGCCGGACAGGATCCCTGCGAACGGGGACGCGGAATCCATCTCCGCGTTGGACAAAAGCCGCAGCTCCTCCAGCTGCGCGGGCTCCAGGAGGTGGGCTTCGTCGCAGAGCAGGACGACGCGGCGGTGCCGCTCGGCTGCCTCGGCGGCGAGCAGGTCCTGGGCCTGGGCCATCAGCTCGGCCTTGAGGTAGCGGGGCTGGGCGCCCAGCGCCCGGACGATGCTGACGTACAGCCCCCGCGTCCCGAACGCCGGGTTGGCGATGTATATGACCTGGTGGCGGGTCGGGTCCAGGGCGGCGACGGCAGCGCGCAGCGCCACCGTCTTGCCCGCCCCTGTATCCCCGCTGATCACGCCGAGCGCGGATTCGGCGATGCAGAAGCTGATCCGGGCGATCGCCTCGGCGTGCGCCTGGCGGGTGAACAGGTCCCGGGCGGGGATCGACTTGCCGAACGGGGTGCGGGACAGGCCGAAGTGCGCGGCCCACGGCGCGGCGCTCACCGCCGCTGCTCCTGGTCCTGCTGCCCGTCGTCGTCGTCTTCCCCGCCGCCGGGCGCGGGAAGAGGCAGCTGGGTGAAGCTGATCTTCGCCCCGGTGCCGGCGGCTTCTTCGTGGGCGGCGGCGACCAGCCCCAGGTAGTCGATCCCGGTCGGGTCCGGGTCGGGGCGCGCGGCCTGGGGGACGGCCCGGTGCACGTGCCGGCGGGTGATGAACGGGGTGGCGGTCCCGGCGGGCTTGCCGTCCAGGAACACCTCGATGCGGGTCAGGTCCTCGGGGTCATAGCGCAGCTCGACCCGGCGCCCGACGAGCGCCGGGTCCACGGCGTACGCGTTCCCTTCCAGCGGGAAGGTGGCGGTGCGGGTCACCCTTCGCGTCACCGACCAGCGGAACGCCTCGGCGAGCCGGGCGGGATCGGCCTGGCGGTGCGGCCCGGTGCGCTCGAACCGCTCGATCGGGGGCTGGCCGGTCTCGGCGTGCACCCGCCGGTTGGCGACCTGCCCGGCCCACGCCGCGAACAGGTCGTTGAGCTGGTCTAGCGACTCGATGCCCTGGTGGGTGGCCTCGGCCAGGAACGCCTCCCGGATATAGCGGTTGAGCCTTTCCTGCTTGCCCCGCCCTTGCGGCGAGTAAGGCTTACTGTGCACCAGGCGGATGCCCAGCACCGCGCAGGTGCGGGACAGCCACGCATTCGAAAACGGTCCTCCGTTATCGGCGTAGAAAACCTCAGGGAGACCGCGTCTGGTAATCGCCCGGCGCAGCAGGTCCTGGCAGGCCCGGGCGTTCTCGCGGGCGAAGAACCGGCCATCGACCAGCAGCCGCGAGTGATCATCGACGATGAGGAACAGCCGGGCGCGCACCGAGCCCTCCCTGCGGGGCCAGGGCACCCAGGGGCCGATGAGCACGTCGGTGATCCACCGCTCGTTCGGCCGCGCGGCCTCATACCGGCCGTAGGCCTTCGGCTCGGCGGCAAGCGCCTCGCGGTGCAGCCCGGCGCGGCGCAACTGGCCGCGGATGGTCCGGTCGGCGACCTTCACGCCGTGCCGGTGGTACAAGATCGAGGCGATCTGCGCGGCTGAGCGTCCCGGCAGCTCCAGCCGCAGCGCGGACGCCTCGGCGAACAGCTCCGGGTGGGCGCGCACCGCCCCGGTATCAGCCCGCGGCGAGGGCCGCAATGCCTCCAGGCCTCCCGCCCGCCACTGCCGCAGCCAGCGGTCCACCGTGCCCCTGGAGTAACGCCGGGATGTCCCGTCCGGGTGGGTGTGGGCGCGCGCGGCTATCTCGCGGACCACCGCGCCCCGCTCCGCCGCCGTCAGCGCGGGGCCGGCTGCCTCGGCGATCACCGCCCAGCGGTGCAGCGCCACCTGCTCTTGCTCCTTGTGATCCATGCTCTCTGCCTCCTCATTCCGGTAACGGCGGTACAGGAGGCATGAAACGCCGCCTGCCGACGATCAGGAAGGGCGAGGTCATGTTGGCCGCGATCAGCCTCCCGCCGCTCACCGACGACGCGAACCGCCACCGGCCCAGCGCGGCCCATCCCGGCAGCGAGCACGCCGCCTCGAACGCCGCCCCGATCGCGGCCACCGCGAACCTGGCAGGGTCGGCGGGCGGGCGGATCGCCTCCCCGCCCAGCTCGACGGCCAGCGCCGCGAACGCCACCCCGGTCTCCGCTGCCCGTGCCCGGAACCGCCGCAGCCACCCGCGCGCGGTCGTGTGCGGCACCCCGGCCCGCTCCGCCGCCGGGCGCACCCCGCACCCCCCGCCGGCCACCTCCTCGATCACCGCGCCGGCGGTCCCGGCCGTATCCAGCCGCCAGGCCAGCGCGAACGCCGGGAGCAGCGCATGACTGACCCCGCACGACGTGCACCGCTCCCGCGGCACGAAGATCCTCGGGCACAGCCCCGCCGTGCGGACATGCCGCCAGTAACCCGACCACAACCCCATCGGCCAACCGCACGAAGGGCAGTCCAGCCGCGGGAACTCCACACCACGGCCGGCCGCCACGTAGGCACCAGCCGTCAGCGGGCAAGGCCATACGATGGCCATAGGCGACCAACCACCGCCTCGGATCCCTTCCCGCGTCCGTCCCAAACGAGGCGAGAAGGGATCCATCACATTCCGGGGACGTCTAATCGTCTCCCGTCACGGGCGGCCGGACAGCCCGCATCGCCAAAGAACACTGCCGAACAACCGGTACGGATGCTCAGGAAATCGAGCCGCTAACAAACCGCTGGTCATGGATTTTCTCCGCCAGTATCCTGAGAAGGATTTCCTGGTCAAGGCTGCCGAAGCAGTCTCGTTTATCACCCTCGATAAACCAGGTCGTCCCGGTCCAGGTCTCGCGTATCTCCCGCAGTGCGGTATGGCACCCTCGCCCTTTCCGGAACCCGTGCGACCGGTCTGAGAATCCCGGTTCGTAATAC
>JBEKGC010000528.1:0-4831 GCA_050013055.1 Streptosporangiaceae bacterium | reverse complement strand
CCGGCCAGCGCGCTGGACTTGCGCAGCCGTTCCAGGCAGCGGGCTCGCTGCGGGCCGATGCTTCCCACCGGGATCTGCAGCGTCGCGCTGATCTCCGCGTACGAACACGGCGGGTCGCTGATCAGCATGGCCAGCAGTTGCTGGCACCGGGGCGGGAGCTCCGCGAGCGCCGTCCGTAGCGCCGCGTTCCGCTCGGCCATGAGGATCTCCTGCTCGATCATCGTGTCGTCCACGAATTGCGGAGAGTCGTCTAACCCGTTCCTAGCCGCTCCGATTTGCGCGCTGCCGTCACCACCCGCAGGCACTCCCGGTGCGTGGTCGTGGCCAGCCACCCGGGCAGTGCGGCAGGTTCCCGTAGCTTCCGGAGCTGCTCGACCAGTAGCAGCCATACGTTCTGCCCCACATCCTCGCGATCGTGGTTGCTCAGCTGGAACCGGGTGCAGATGGCCCACACCAGCGGCGCGTATCGCGCCACGATCTCGTTCCACGCGGCCGGGTCGCCCCTGGCCGCACGATTCACCAGTGCGACGACGGTCGGGTCGTCACGCACGGCCGGCCCCGGCCGGCTCGCCTGCTGCCATCATCAGCGCCTTGGTTGCGGCGGTTAACCTCTTTGCTACCCGGAGGGCGCCCGCCGTCATCTGATACACCGCGGACCATGTCCAGCAGGATGCCGGGCTGCATGGGTGCATGCGGTTTCGGTACCGCATTCCAGCAGATGCCACTGACATTTTGCCGCCGATCCAGCGAAGACCCAGGTGGGGCGGGGGCACGCGAGGCTGGGGGGCTGGGGGGCGGAGCTGGGGGCTTGGGAGCGGATCCACCGCGATGAAGCGGCCTAGGACGCCTCGTTTGTCCCGGCTGTCCCAGGGGTTCCCGGCCGTCGCGCCGTCAGCGGGATTTGCGTGGATGATATGGCTTCCGCGGAAGATTAGGGTAGCTATAGTTGCCCAAAAGTTCCAGGTAAGCCATAATTTCCACGATCTTTTTCGATAAACGGAGGCCGGGCCAGCGGGCGCGGGGCATGTCGACCCGGACGGGGGGGCGGGCGGAGCGGAGCGGAGTGCCCTCGGCCAGGTAGTGCTCGAGGGCGCGGCTGTCATGGCCGGGGGCGGGGGTGCCGTCGGAGTGGGTCACCCGCCACCAGGGCACCGCGCCGCCGTAGACGGCCATCACCCGGCCGACCTGGCGGGGGCCGGGTCCCGCGGCCAGGTATTCGGCGATGTCGCCGTAGGCCATCACCAGGCCGGGGGGGATCGAGTCCACCACGTCAAGGACGAGGCTGGCGAAGTCGTCGACCGGCGGCGAGCCGCTGTCGGCGGGGGGCCCGGGAGCGCTGGCGCGGGGGCTGGGAGCGCTGGCGCGGGGGCTGGGAGCGCTGGGGCGGGGGGCGCTGGCGGGGGTGGACGTCATCGGCGAGCCCGGCGCAGGAGGGCTAGGCGGGTTCCGGCGGCGACGGTCAGGGCTAGGGAGGCCAGGGCGAGCAACGCGAACAAGATGAGCTGGCCGGGTCCGCGCGCGGGCACCGGCGCGGGGCCGATCGTGCCGTGGAACCTGGCGGCGGCGGCGACGCCGATCGGCCCTGCGCTGGTGCCGGAAGAGCCTGTGCTGGCGGCCCCGGAGGGGGCGGCGCTGACGGCTGGGGCGTGGGCCAGGCGGGCGGCCTTGGTCAGGGCGGCGCTGGCGTCGACGACGCCAAAGCCGACCTGGCTGTCGTAGCCGCCGGGCGGGCGGTCCGTGGTGGTCGTGGTCAGGGCGGTCGCGACCAGGTCGGGCGCGAGATGGGGATACTTCGACTTGATCAGCGCGGCGACCCCGGCCACCAGCGCGCAGGCCGGGCTGGTGCCGCTGACCCACCAGTACTGGCCGTCCCGGCCCTGCGCGGGCACGGACACGCCGGGCGCGGCCACCTGGACGGACAGGTTGGCGCTTGAGAAGCTGGCCACCTTGCCGCTGGAATCGACGGCGCCCACGCTGATCACGCCCGGGTAATCGGCGGGGAAAGACTCGGGCGCCTGGCCGGACCGGCCGGAGCCGGCCTGGTCGCCCGAGTTTCCCGCCGAGGCCAGGACCACCACGCCACGATCGTAGGCATGCTGCAACGCGGCCCTGACCGTTCCGCTCGGCGCGCTGTAGCCGATCGACATGCTGATCACCTGCGCACCGTGCGCGACCGCGTAGTTGATGCCGTTCGCCAGCGACTGCTGGATGCTGGTCTCCTGCTCACGTTCGTACCGGCTGTAATGCGGGTCGGTGCGGTCAGGGATCACCCGGACCGACAAGATCCTGGCCCGGGGCGCGACGCCGATGACGCCGCTGCCGCCGTCATGGCCGTGACCGGCGATCAGGGACGCCATCCAGGTACCGTGCACGCCCCAGTTCTGGCTGGTCGGGGCGGTGGTCACGCCGGTGAAGTCGGGGCCGGTGGTGACCGACCCGGTCAGGTCGCTGACGTAGGGGTCGACTCCGCTGTCGATCACCGCCACGGTGACACCGGCACCTTCGCTGCGCGACCACGCGGCGGTGACGTTCATCATGCCGAAGACCCACTGCTGGTTGTCCCGGATGGCGTCGGCGATGGCCGCGGCCGAGGCCGGCCGCGGCTGCGCCGCCCGGGCCGTACCGGGCAGCGCGATCGCGCCCGAGGTGGCCAGCCCGGACGCGGCCAGCCAGGACACCGCCAGCAGGGCCACCCGGCGACGCCGGTTCCGGCTCAGCATCCCGGTGCCCCCGGGCAGCGCGGCGGGGCCGGCGCCGCGCCGAGCGTGGCCGCCACCGACTGGGCCACCCCCTCGGCCATCCTGGTCATCTCGGAATAGGCGTAACTATCCTGGGAGACCGGAACGCGCGGGCGGCCATCGGCGTACCCGGCCGCGTACATGACGACGTAAGGGCCATCGGTAAAGCTGGCGGCAATCTGCCGGTTGTAGTCGTACAACTCCCCCGCCGGGCCGGCGAACCTGACCACGCTGACGCCCGCGGTGAGCCGGCCCGCCCCGTAGGCGTCACCCGCCGCGGCCAGCCTCGGCTGGGCCAGCCCGGCGTTGACGCCGGCCGCCGCGGCCTCGGTGGGCAGCACCGCGACGCCGACGGTCATCGCATAACTACGGGTGGAGTCGACGTAGGTCGCGCGGAGCACGGCCCGGCATCCGGCCCGGCGCAGCACCGTCCCGGCCGCCGCGTTGGTCACGCCCCTCCCGCAGTTCGCCTGCTGCGGCGCGATACCCACCCGCAGCGCGTTCAGGGTGAGCGGGCTGGCGTCCTGGAGCACGGTGGCGGGAAGGGAGTAGGAGACCCTGGCCGGGAAGATCTGCCCGGCGAGCAGCGTCTGCCACCGGCTGCTGACCTGCCACTCCTCGATCTGGCGTTGCTGGGCGACGGTGAACTGCCTGGGTAGCACCTGGGCCGCCAGGCCCACCGCCGACACGGTGAGCACCAGCAGGCCAAGGAGCAGCCCGATACGCTCGGCGGCGCGATGGCCCCGCGGACCCTGCCGCCCGTGGCGCCGTCCCGCACCGCGTGCCTGAGGATCCTCCGTCACAAGGAAAATGGTAGGGCTAGATTCGGGTGCGATGGCTGAACTGGAGAAACAAATGCCCTGGTTTGACCTTTCGCTGGATCGATTGCGCGAATATCGTACCGAAACGGTCGAGCCGTCCGAACTCGACGAATGGTGGCAGCGGCGGCTCGGCGAGGCCAGGGCGCAGGCCCGTGCGCCGGATATCACTAGGTACGAAGCGGACATTTACCGCCCGGTCGAGGTCTACGACGTGGAATTCTCCGGCGCGGGCGGCGACCGGATCAAGGCGTGGTACCTGCAGCCGGCCGGCGCGGACGGGCTGACCCCGGTCGTGGTGAAGTTCATCGGCTACGGCGGCGGCCGCGGCCTGCCGACCGAGCATACGCTGCTGCCCGCCGTGGGATACTCCGTGTTCGTGATGGATACCCGGGGCCAGGGTGGCCGGTGGACCTCGGGCGCGACCGGTGACCGGCAGCCGGCCGGCACGCCAGGCGGCCCGGAAAACGCCCAGGTGATGACCAGGGGCATCGGCCGGCCAGAAGACTACTACTACACCCGGCTGTTCACCGACGCCGTCCGGGCGGTCGAGACGGCCAGCGAGCTGGCGGGCGCGCCCCGGGTCGCGGTCAGCGGCATCAGCCAGGGCGGCGGGCTCGCGCTGGCCACCGCCGCGCTGGCGCCGCGGGCGGTCGCGGTCTGTCACGCCGACGTGCCTTTCCTCTGCGACATCCAGCGGGCCATCACGCTGGCGCCGGACCCGCCCTACACCCTGCGCTACGTCGACTGCGCGCTGCTGGCCCGCCGGATTACCGCGCGGTGCCTGCTCAGCGTCGGATTGATGGACACGATCTGCCCGCCGTCCACGGTGTTCGCGGCGTACAACGAGATCATCGCGGGCAAGGAGATATCGGTCCACCCGTTCACCGGCCATGCGGTCCCCGCGGCCCACGCCGAACGGCAGCTCAGGCACTTCAGGGACTTCCTGCTCGGCGCCGGCCCGGCGTTGCCTGGGTAACCGCATCATGGCGGGAAAAACCGGTCAGCAGGGGTGGAACCGACGACCGTTTGGCAGGAAAATGCCTCGTGGGGAGGTCATTCGTGACTAAGGGGAACGGGCACGCCATCGACCCGGACGGCCACGCCCGGCGGGCGCTGGCCGCGGCGGTAGCCGAGTACGGGCCGCAGGCCCTGTCCAACCCGGCCGTCATGGACGGCATCTGCCGGGACCGGCTGAGTCAGCTGCCCGGGGAGGCCGTCCTCATCGGCAGCGCGGCCCGGACCGATGTGCCCGCGCTGCTGCGGGCCCGGATA
>JBEKGC010000527.1:0-6079 GCA_050013055.1 Streptosporangiaceae bacterium | reverse complement strand
TCTTCCCGGCCGTGGCCGGCGTCTACGGCTGCGCGCCACTGGCGGGACAGCGCGGCCAGCAGCGGCAGCTCGTCATCGCCGGCGGCGGCGATCGCCAGGTCCACGTCCTTGAGCGCCCACTCCAGCGGGAACTCGGGCGCGAAATCGCCCCTCTCCATTTTGTGCAGCTTGGCGTCCGCGATCGGTGCGTCCAGCGGGCCGCCCTCGATGGCCTCGGCCAGCTCGGAGGCATCAATGCCCAGCCGGCCAGCCAGTTCCAGGGCCTCAGCCACGCCCTCGATCAAGACGGACATGTAGGCGTTGACGACCAGCTTCATCCGGCTGCCCTGGCCGGCCTCGCCCAGCCACACGGTCTTGCGGCCGATCACCGAGAACACCGGGCGCACGGCCGCGGCCGCTGCGGGCGGGCCGGACGCCAGGATGAGCAGCTGGCCAGCCTCGGCGGGGCCCTTGCTGCCCGATACCGGCGCGTCCACGAACAGGACACCGGGTCGCAGCTGACCGAGCCGGCCGCCGATCTCGGTCGTTGCCGCAAGGCCGATCGTGCCCATTTGCGCCCACACCGCGCCCTCTGCCAGCGCCTCCACGACGCCGCCAGCGAAGATCACCGAGTCGACCACGCCGGCGGTACAGCGGTGAGGTCGCCGCAGGCGACCGATCCCAGACCGTGGTGCGCAGCCCGGCGGAAACCAGATTCCGGGCCATCGCCGAGCCCATGATGCCGGCCCCCAGCACCGCCACCCGCACATTGTCGCCCCGGCTATCCGTAGCCATCTGAGCCTCCCTCCGCGCAGTTATGACAGGCCCAGCGCGGCAGCACAATAGCTGAGCTGGACGCACCTCCCGGACAAGCACGCGAAAGGCTGGCCCGGCTGGTGCCTCAGCGGTCGTAGCGCATGGGCGGCGGCGGTTTCCTCCGCCCTCGATCACGCTACCCCTGGCCATGACCGGCCGCCAGGCCACCCCGGCCAGACCAGCCGCTATCCACAGGCGGACGCCGGGCGCAGGGAACCCAAGTCGCTGATCTCGGGCACCCCGCCACTGCGGCACAGCGCCCGTTCGGGCGCATCCCCGACAGCCATTTTGACAACCGGGACTGACACGCCGGCGGGCCGGCGTGCGTTTCTACTGGTGGACGTCGGCGGCGAGGTAGTGGTCGGTTTGCGGCGGCGGGTCCGATAGCGCGGCGGCGGCGTCGTGGTACTGCAGGTCGGTGCCGGTTTGCCGCTCCCGGTGCTGCCTGAGGTGCTCTTCCCAGCTCGGGACGCCGAACAGCTCGATGAACAGCCGCGGGTCCTGGCCGTCCTGGTACAGGCCCCAGCCGGTCGCCCCGGTCCGCAGCCGCGACTGGCGCAGGCGGGCCATGGCCTGCAGGAACTGCTGCTCCTTTTCGGCCGCGATGGTGTAGGCGGTCCGCACCAGGACCAGCCCGCTGCCGCGGTCAGCGCTGATGAGCAGCTGCGGGTCGGGCCAGCGGACCGGGCTCCGGTCCATGTCTGCGATCTGGTGGAACGGCCAGAACCACAAGGTCGCCGCGCCGGCGGCCATGACGACCGCAGCGATCAGGAAGGCGGGCACCAGCCCGGCAGCCGCGGCGACGACTCCCCACCGAACAGGACCATCTGGTAGGCCGACAGGCCGCGGGCGCGTACCCACCTGGGCAGGAAGAGCTGCAGCGCGGCGTTGACGTTGGACAGGAAGGCTATCCAGGCAACACCGGCCGGCAGCAGCGCCACGATGGTGAGCGCGAGGCTGCGCGACAGCGCCACCGCGGCAAGTGCTGCCGCGTAGGTCAGGCTCGCGGCGGCCACCAGGGCGTTGGCAGTGAGCCTGGCCCGGATCTGCGGCAGGAGGAACGCTCCGCCGACGGCGCCGACGCCCAGGGCGCCGAGCAGCACGCCGTAGCCCCCCGGCCCCAGGGCGAGCCGGCTGGTGGCGATCAAGGGGAGCAGAGCCCACAGGCAGCTGCCCGGTACCAGGAACAGGGCCGCGCGCAGCAAGATGCGCCGCACGACGGGTGCGTGGCGCACGTACCGGCCGCCGGCCCGCAGCCCCGGGATGAACCGCTCGGGAGACTGCGGAGTCCCGCCGAGCTGGGGATGGCACGCCACCACGATCGCGTAGAGCAGGAACGTCGCCGTGTTCAGCGCGAACACGGCGGTAACCCCGATCCGGGCGACCAGCAGCCCGGCGATCGCCGGGCCGATGGCGCGGGCCAGGTTGATGCTGATCGAGCCGAGCGCCGCGGCGGCAGGCACCTGCGGGCGCGGGACCATGTCAGGCACCAGCGACTGGTAGGCGGGCGCGACCAGGATGGCGCCGGCGCCCAGCACGAAGGTGAACATGAGCAGCAGCGCCGGCGGCATCCGGTCCGCGGCAGTCAGCGCGGTGAGCGCCGCGCCGGCCGCGGTCATCCCGGCCAGGACCGCGACGAGCAGCCTGGCCCGGTCGAAAATATCCGCCAGCACGCCGGCCACCAGAGCGAACAGGACAGCGGGAAGCGCGTCAGCGGTCTGCACGAGCGAGACGAGGATGGCCGCGTGAGCGTCATTGACCAGCAGCCACTGGGCACCCACGGTCTGCATCCAGGTGCCCACGTTGCTGACCAGCGCCGCGATCCACAGCGCCCGGAAAAGCCCGATACGCAACGGCGCCCAGGTCGACGAAGCCGATCCTGAGCCAGCCATGACGCGTGTCAGCTCCCTGCGAGCAAGGCCTTCGCGTCCGACCCGGCTGGAGCCAGCCGCTAAGGCCGATCTGGTCCGTGAACCCGGCCAGGTCGTACCACAGATTCTCCTCCACGATCTGGCCGTTGTCCTAGCGAGCTACGGTACACAGATCCACCTCGAAGGACTTCGCCCCCTATGGATCTCGGTGCCGGCAGGGCCGGGAAACGGTCGGGCCGGGCCCGCTGGTGACACTCACGCCGCAATTTCTGCTAGCTCCTCAAGTTCGACCTGCTTGAGCCAGCCCCCTGCCGCTGCGCTCCCGAGCGACGGGAAGCCGGGAACGCCCTGGGCCAGTTCCGTCATTACCTCCGCCAAGAGAATGGGCTCGTCGTCGGCGACGACCATCCGCAGCGTGTCCGTACGCCCAGCGCGGGCAAAATGGCTTAGTGCCGTCGTGTCGAAGACGAGGCTAGTCACGGTTCATTATCGAACTGTCCGCGAAGTTCATCGAGCGACATGGCATCCGGTTCGGGAAGATCGGCTTCGCCCACTGACTGGTGCAGCAGTTCCACCGTTTTAGCTGCTGTTAGCTGCCCTTTTCGGTAGCCGCTCACAACTGCACGGGCATAGGCCGGGGGTACGCTCGGGGGGTCGAGCTCAATGGCGAAACGCTCGCCGAACTCGACCAGCTCCCCTCGCCGCAGGTCGTCCGCGACGAGGCGTTCACGCTCCCTGGCGTCGATAAGGCCGAGGTTCCTGAGCTGGTTGCATGCAGCGGTCCAGCTCACGCTAAACCGGACGGCGATCGCGATGGCGGCCAGCCGTGGCGGCTGAGCCGAGAATTCGTCCCAGACACTCAGCACAGAAGACCGTGGCATCAGGAGATACGCGGCGAACGCGTTCAGCATGCGCTCGGTATCGGACGCCCCAAGCCTGGGTGATGGCTCGTAGGCGTCGCCAGTTAGATGGTGACCGAGCTCATGAGCGAGACTGAACCTCCGCCGTCCCGGATCGGTTGTTCCGTTGATGACTGCTACGCCAAGATTGCCGACCTCGACGTAGGCGGCATCGCCAGCATCGGGGCCAAGCGCGAGGGAAAACCCCAGCAGCCCCAGGCTCTCCGCAACCGACTGAAGGTCCAGCAGCGGACCCTCTGGCCGTCCCGCCTCGGCGCGTATGCCGCGGGCAAGGTGCTCGGCATTCTCGAAGCTTCCGGCGCCTCTCGTGCCGGAGGCCGGTCAGCGGACGACAGCAGGTGGCGGCCCTCAAGGAAGGCCACATCTCGCGCCGTTAGCTCTAGGGCACGGTCAAGGGCACGGGAGAACCCGCCTACGGCCAGATCGCGCCGTCGACTGACAACCGCTACCGGAGACTCGACAAAGAACCAGTCGACTGGCCTGTCCAAGGCACCCTCGATGGCTACCAGTTCCATTGCGGAAACCTTCCGCTCTCCCAGCTCAACCCTGACCAGCGCGGTGCGCTCCAGGCCGATCCTGGCGGCCAGATCGGCCTGAGTCATGCCAGCCTCTGTCCGCGCATCTGCGATGCGTCGTCCAAGATCGGCTTGGGTGACAGCAATCTCCCTACTCATAGTGTGGTTATCCCACATGCAGAACCTAGAGGCACCTGGCACCAGGCCAATCGCCCTTGACCGGCGCCCCGGCAGATCAGCGTTGCTGACCATCCGCGCATAACGTCCCGATCGGGCATGATCTGGGAGCAAGTCTTTGATCTTCGCAAGAAGTCCACAACGGCGGGTACCCGTGCTAGGTCAGCCACGCCCCGCGCTCGGACGTCGGGAGACCCTCATAGATGTCGGAGTACAGCTCCCCGGTCAGCTGCGTTGCCTGGCCTGGGCTTTGATGAAGGCGGTGATCCGGTCGTTCAGTTCATCTACCCGGTTGAAGCCGCCGTGGCTGCCGGGGACGATGGCGACCTCGGCGTGCGGCATGAGGCTTCCCCTGGCCTGGGCCTCCGCCGGGGTGAGCATGGCGCTGCGTGCACCGGTGATCAGCAGGACCGGCACGGTGATCGCGTGGAGTTCGTCGTCGGTGAGGACGCCGGGGAACTTCGGCTCCAGCCGGTAGCCGCGGATGGCGGCCCACATGAGCGTCATGAGCTCCGGTTGCAGCATGGCCGGGCTGTCCAGCCACCGGGCCAGGCGGCGGCGCAGCGGCATCGGGGTGAGGCTGGCCAGGCCGCTGATGGAGAGCCACCACCAGAAGCGGGCGTCGAGCTTGGTGAGCCCGGCGGGGTCGAGCAGCGTGATGGAGGCGATCCGGCCGGGTGCGCGGATCGCCTGGTTCATGGCGACCCAGCCGCCGTAGGAGAAGCCCACCAGGTGCGCCGGGCGGTCGCTGAGCTGGCCCAGGAGCTCATCCAGCCAGGCGGCGCAGGACGCCGGGGGAGTCATCAGGGCGCGCGGGACGCTGGGGTTCGCGTCGCCGGGCATATCGATCCCGTAGACCGGGCCGTCCCCGGCGAGCGCCGCCACGTGCGGGAACCAGGCCGCGGCGTTGCCCCCGGCCCCGGTAAGCAGCACGACTGGCGCACCATCGGGATGCGGCCGGTAGGCGTGCACGCGCGTGGTCGCGGTCGCCGTCTCGATATCGAGCTCCTCGCCGGGCTGCGGCCACAGCGCGAAGGCCCGCTCGTAGGCGGCCATGAACTTCTCCCGTGCCGCATCGCTTACCCACGATCCCGGCTCACCCTCAGGGGCCGAGCCTGCTGCGCCGGTCATGCGCTTGATCCCGAGCATGGCTCTCGTCCTCCTCGCGGCTCAGCCTGCCGTTGTTATGGTACGACTGTACCATAACAACGGACGGGCGGCGGACGAGGGTACGGTGGGCGGGTGCCGAAGCGGGTGGATCACGAGGAGCGGCGGCGGCAGATCGCGGACGCGCTGGTGCGGACCGCCGCCACGCGCGGGCTGCACGCCACCGGGATGCGCGAGGTCGCAGCCGAGGCCGGCGTGTCCCTGCGGCTCGTCCAGTACTACTTCGGCACCAAGGAAGAGCTCCTGCTGGCCGCCATGCAGCAGCTGGCAGCCCAGTTCAGCGACCGGGTCCTGGCGCGAATCCAGCGGACGAAGGAGACAGGAAGCCCGGCCCGCCCGCGCGATATTATTGCCGCCGTCCTGACCGAGGCGCTGCCCGCCGACGACGAAAGGCGCACCTTCACCCTCGTCTACACGGCCTACCTGGCGCTGTCGCTGACCGACCCGGCGCTGGCGATCAAGCCCCTGGTCCGGAACTCAAGCATCGTGAGCGACGTGGTCGCCGACCAGCTGCGGGCGGCCCAGGCCGCCGGCGACATGCCCGGCCACCTGGACCCGGACCTGGAAGCCATCAGCCTGCTGACCATGTCCGCGGGCCTGGGCACCAGCGTCCTGGGCGGCCAGTCCTCAGCTG
>JBEKGC010000526.1:0-7635 GCA_050013055.1 Streptosporangiaceae bacterium | reverse complement strand
TCGTTGAACATGTTCGCGAGGATGCCGACGACGTCGTGCTCGTACTCCGCGTGGTACCCGTTGGTGCCGGTGTCCAGGGCGTTGCCGCTCCGGTCGATCTGCGTGTACGCGAAGCCGGCCTTATAGGCGTCGACCAGCTGCGAGTCCGGCAGCGTGAGCTGGGTTATCCCCGCCAGCTGGCTGTTCCAGAAGGCGCGCATGTGCGCGAAGTGAGCGTTATAGCTGCCTGCCACGGCCAGCTGGGCCGCGGTCGGCCAGGCGTAGGTCCCGCCGAACCTGTCTTCCGCCACCACGTAGTCATGGTCGACCGTCGCACCGGGGCTGACCTGGTCAGGGGCGCTGTTCAGCGGCACAAGGCCCGGCGACGGCTGCGGGTCGACGGTGAGCGTCTGGCTGGTCGGGTTGTGCACGGCCACCCGGCTGTAGATCAGGACGTACGGGTCACCGCCGATCACCGCGCGGTCGCCGAAGTTCGTGATGGAGACCTTCGCCCCGCCCGACGTGAAGCCGGTCACGAGCGCGGGCAGGTACCCGTCCGCGTTCGTCCAGGTCGTCGGCGAATCGTTGTAGACGCCGAACCCGTACGTGGTGTCGATGCCGTTGGGGACGTAGAAGCTGCCGCCGAGACAGGCCGTCGCCCCCTGGCCGTTACCGAGCCAGCCGATCGCCGATGCGTCTACTCCCGAGGTGAAGTTCGGGCCGCCGCCGGCCGGGCACGGGTACGGCGCTCCCGAACTCGCGCCGGCCGACGCCGACGCCGACACCGCCGCTGCCCCGGACGCCGCCAGCGTCACCGCCAGCACCGCCGCGGCCGCCCGCCAAGACCGAACGTTCCTTGGCCTCTTCGCCATCTTCGCCATCACCGAGCTACCTCCTACGCCACGTCGCGTCGTCAGCCGGATCCAACATTTCGTGACAAATCCGGGCATCGGTAACGCTACGCGCGTCAACGCTCACCGGACAACCCCTCCAGGCCCGAGGCCGTGACACCACGGCACGTCCGGGATAAATGATCATTTTTTATCCGCCGAACGAGCCGTGGTGCATGCCCTGCGCCCTGCGTGCGGCTCGGGGCGGAGCCGGCGTCGCCGCGAACCCGTCCGTGTCCACCGAGTTCAGCGTGCGGGCGCGCCGCGGCCTCAGACCGGCGCTCCGGCTGCAGTCGCACGGTCTACGCCATGGGCCATGCGGCCTCGTGAGCCAGGCCCGATGCTGGACCGGGAGTCCGAACTCGAGGTCATCGGGACGGCGATCGCCACGGCATCGACCGGGTCGGGATCGGCGCCCCTGTCACCGATGCCGTCATGCTCGGCTGGAACCCTGGGAGAATCACGGAACATTCGGCTTCTGCGGATGATCCGGTACCCGATAGGCTACCAAACTATCCAGGTGAGCCGAATATTCCACGATCTTTTTCGACACTTGTGACGGGCGGGTTGCGGGTGCGGGGAGCGGCGGGAGTGGCGACGGGGTGGCGGCGGGGTGCGGCGCTTCGGGCCTTCAGGGCGTGACCGCCGCCTCGGTCGTGAGCCGTCGCGCGGGCCGTTTACCCCTGGCGATCAGATCCCGGGGAGGGCGGGGCTGGCGAGTTGGGCGAGTTGGAGGGCTTCGGAGTCGAACCAGTCGCCCGCGGCCGGGTCGTCGGTGCCCCACAGCGGGTCGAACAGGGATTGGGCCGAGGCCGTAGTCGGCCATCCCGGCTGGGCGTAATCGCTGTAGTCCCAGGCCCGGACGCCCCCGGCCGAGTCGCACTGGCCGTCGGACTGACCTGGCGTCTTCACCCACAGGTAGGCGTCAAGCAGCGGCACGCCGGTGGTGGCGGTCGGCCGCAGGCCGAGCCCGGAATTTGGCGGGTCGCACCAGTTCCCGGACGCCAGCGTGCTGAGCACGGTGGCGGGCTGGTCATAGGGCGCGTTGGCGTATGCTTGCATGTTGTTCGGGCCGTCGCCGTTGCGGCTGGTGTCGATCACGAAGTGGGCTGTCGCTACGGCGTTGCCCATGTTCTGCGCGTACCACTGAGTGGTGAGGCCCCAGGTGCTGAAATCGGACTGGGTGGCCGGATAGTACTGACTCGCGCAGGCCGAGGGATTGTTGTCATAAGGGTTCGAGGTGTCGGTGACCATCGCGATGCAGTCTGAGATCCAGGTGCCGTAGTCGGTAAGCTCGTCGGTTGGCTGGTAATTCGACACGTTGAGGAAGAAGCCCTGGGCGTCCTGAACGTTGGCTTCGAGCAGCCGCTGGGTGATCGTGCCGACGGACTGCCACGCGCTGTGCGTGCCGTCGAGGTACGCGCTTACGCCCGGATCCTGCTCGAGCGCGCCGACTGCGTATTGCAGTTCGGCGATCCGCTCGCTGTCGGTGAAGGGGTACACCGATGTGGGCAGCCCGCAGTCCGACGGCATGTTGCCTAGCGCGTCGGGCTCGAGGATGACGAGCGCCTTGCTGTTCCCGATTCCCTGGGCGAACGCGCTGATCCACGCCTGGTAGGCAGCTTCGTTCAGCGCCCCGCCCGCCGAGTACTGAGCGCAGTCGCGGCCGGGGATATCGTAGCCGACCAGAATGGGCACCGCGTGCTCGGCGGCCGCTTCGACCATGGTCTGCCGGACCTGCTGCCGGACCTCGGCCGGCGTGCCGCTGGTGAACCAGACCGCGCGCGGTATTGCCTCCATCTCAGCGATAAGGGCGGCGTCCTTGGCGTCGCCGCTGGCCAGGAGCTGCAGGATCTGCCGCGGCGCCCCCGGCGACGGCGGGGGCACGAAGAACCGGGTGCCAGGACCGGACCCGGCGGAGACCCCGGTTGCGGCCGGTGCGGCCACAGCCGCTCGGGCCGGGGTCATGACGGCCAGCGAGCCGGCGGCGAAGGAAGCCGTGACGACCGCGGTCGCGGCGGCGGCTACGCGCAGAGCGCGGCGGAAACGTACAAAAACCATGACATACTCCCGGAACGCTACCGGAACATTTCCGAAATGAACGTAACAACCACCGCCGGTCCGGTCAATGCCGGCGGCCGGCCGGTTACGTCCCTAGCGGCGCTCGGGTGGCCCGGCGGTGGAATCCCTCGGTACGAGCTTGGTCGCGAGCTCGACGCCGAGGGGCTCTAGGCGCCGGTTCTCGATCTGGCGCAGCAGCAGGCTGACCGCGGTCCGGCCAAGCTCGGCCAGCGGCTGGCGAACGGTGGTCAGAGCGGGGACGGCGATGGATGCCTCGATGGTGTCGTCGAAGCCGACCACCGAGACGTCGTCCGGAACCCGCAGGCCGCGCCCGGCGGCCGCACGCATGGCGCCTACCGCCATGCTGTCGTTGAAGGCGAAGATGGCCGTGGGAGGATCCGGCAGGCTGAGCAGGTCGGCCGCCGCCTCCTGGCCGCCGTCGATGCGGAAATTCGCGTACCTGACCAGGGCCGGATCGGGAAGCACGCCCGCCCCCGCCAGCGCGGCCTGATGACCGCGCAGTCGTTCCTCGGTCGCGAGCCAGCCCCGCAGGCCGCCGATGACGCCGATCCGCCGGTGACCGAGCGCGAGCAGGTGCCGGGTGGCCTGCGTCGCCCCCGATGAATGCGCGGCGCAGACCATCGGGATCCCCTCGGCCACCTCGGTGCGCGGGTCCACGATCACGAACGGGAAGCCGTGCGCCGCAAGCGCCGCGAACTCCTCGTTGGATTCCTCAGGCAGCACCAGGACCGCACCCTCGGCCTCGCCGTCAGCCAGCCGGCCAAGCAGCGAGGTCTCCCGCGCGTGGGAATGGCGGGTCGGGCCAAGCACCGCCCGCATGTCGTGCTCGTAAAGAGCCTCAGCCGCGCCGCCCAGGATCTCGGCGAAGTAGCCGGGGTGGATCAACGGCACCGTGACGCCGATCAGGCCGGTCCGCCCCGGGCGCGGCCGCATGCCGGGCTGGTAACCGCATTCCCTGATGACCCGCCGCACCGCCTCCCGGGTCTGGCTTGACACATCCGAGTGCCCGTTGATGACCCGCGATACCGTGGCGATCGATACGCCTGACAGCTCCGCGACCCGCCTGATCGTCATCCGTGCCGGGAGCTGCCCGTCGGCCGATCTAACTTGCACAGCAGAATTGAAACACGTTACGGAACACGGCAGCCCGCAGACCCGCGATTATCCGGTCATCTCAGCAACCAGGTTGCCGGCCGTTCAGGGCAGGCCGAGCATCGCCGTTCCCGGGTTCGCTGCGTCCTGGCTGAGGAAAGCGTGAGCGGCGCCGGCCTGGAACTCCCGCGTGCTGATCCTGCCGTCCCCGTCTTGGTCCAGGCGCCCGAAGCCGGCGAGCACGACCTCATCGCTGACGTCGGCCAGCCGGAACAGCCGGGATGATCCCGTCCCGGTCAGTGTCCAAGATGGCGTCGAAAATCGCGCCGAGATTACGTTCACGCAGGTCCGGTGCGGGCTGCATGACTGCCTCCTCGCCGGCCCGTGAGGGGATGGCGGGCCGGATTTTTCGGTGGTCCGCGGCACCCGGCCCGGCTTCTCCTAGCGGCCAGCCGGAGACGCCTGCCGCCGCCGGATGCCTGTGTGGGGGGCCACCGGCACCAAGTCCAGGGCCCTGGACCGCTCTGGGCGGGGTACCTGCCGTGGGGCTGCCGCTGTCGCCCGTGTCATCATCGCAGCGGGCCTGGCCCGGTTCTACCTTGGAGACGACATATGAAACCGTTCGTGATCAACCGGCACGGCCGGCTGGTTTTCCCCGCTAACTTCCTCGGTGATCTGGACTTCTCGGTCCTGGAGACCCTTGAGCAGTTCACCGCGGTGATCGGGCGTGACTTCGAGGCCAAGGCGCCGTCCGGGACCGACATCCTGGCCCGGGTCGAGTCGGGGTCCTATCGCGGCCGGTTCGAGCTGCTCCGCGATCTGGGCCAGAACCTGTACTGGGCCAACCGGTACTCGATCACCATGTTCGAGCGGCGGCCCACCCGCTGGCGTGACCTGCCCAAGCGGCGGGGCGATGTGTTCCTGCCGGTGCTGACACCGTGGGAGGACAGCGAGCGCAAGGTGGCCGCGGTCGGGCGGGCCTTCAGTGAGCTGCCGGCCACCTGGGACGCGCGGACCGAGGAGGAGGTCTTCGGCCTGCTGTTCGACTTGTTCAGGCACAAGCTGTACCACGCCACCGAGTTGCCCGCGATCAAGCCCACGGTGGCCGAATTCTGCGCCCGGCCCGGGGCGCTGACCTTCGTCATGCCTTCCTGCGACCCGGACTACCCGGTGTTCAGCACCGAGGAGATCCTGGACGCCAGCGATGCCGTGCCCGAGCTGGAGGCGCTGACCCGGTGGGCCATGGTGCTGCACAACCAGTACCCGTGGGACCGGTCCACGACCGAACTGCGCGGGCCGGGCGAGATCGGCGAGGACGATTTCGTGGTCGCGTTCCACCCGCGGACCCGGGACGTGATGGCCTTCATCGACCGGGTCAAGCGGAGCCAGGCCGGCGGCCGCCGGCCCCCCGGCGGGCGCGCCGCGACGCGGACCGTGCCCGAGGCGGTCCAGCCGGTGACACCGTACCCGGCGGTGCGGGTGCGGGAGGCGTTCGCGGTCCAGCCCAAGCTGGAGGCGCTGGCCGTCGTCCGCGGCGAGCACGTCTGCCGCAACGACGACGTGATCAGGAACGCCAGCTTCTCCTGGTCGCCGATGACCGCGCAGGAGATCGCGGCCAAGACCGGGATCGAGCAGCGCCGCTACACCAGCCGCGAACCCGGGGAGCTCGCCCTGCCCTCGGTCCGGGCCGCGCTGGCCAGATCCGGCCGCTCCCCGGCCGAGATCGGCGCCGTCATCGTCAGCACCTGCACAAGCAACCGCCAGATCCCCTCCATCGCGTGCTGGCTGTCCGGTGAGCTCGGCCTGCAGCAGACACACGCCTCGGTCGACATGGCGGCCGCCTGCGCCGGGTTTCCCTACGGCTTGTCCGAGGCCATCCGGCAGCTCCAGGAAGTCAGGCGGCCCGTGCTGCTGGTCTGCGTGGAGAAGTTCTCGGACAAGATCGGCAGCGTCCGCACCTCCCGGATGATCTTCGGTGACGGCGCCGCCACCATGGTCATCGCCCCGGCCGCCGAGGGCCAGCCAGGCGACGTGGAGGTCGTGCAGACCTACGCGAGCGGCCCGCACAGCGAGGTCAACTCGATCATCTGGCCGAACGATGAGTTCGACCAGGACATCACCGTGTACGGGCCGGAGGTCAAGTCGCTTGCCGCCCGCTACCTGACCCAGATGCTGACCGAACTAGGCGCCCAGCCAGATCCTGATGATCCGGGAAGGACCCTGCTCCAGAGCATCGAGCTGATCATCCCGCACCAGGCCAACAAGACGATGATCCTGGACCTGGCCGCGAAGGCCGGGCTGTCTTCCGGCCAGCTCTATTTCAACATCGAGAAGATGGGCAACGTGTCCGCGGCGAGCATCCCGATCGCGGTCTACGACGCCGTCGCCGACGGGGTGATAACCCGTCCGGTCCGGGTCTTCGCGCCCGGCTTCGGGGCCGGGGCGGTCGGCGGCTACGCGGTCATGCGTATCGACCCGGCCATCGTGGCCGGCGAGGTCGTGCTGGAAGCCAAGGAAAAGACCATTCCGGGGACCATACGGCGGGCCGGCGGCACAACCGACGACATCCGGCTGGCCTTCGGCGGATAGCCCCGCTCCGCGCCCGGACTGGCCCGTTACGACCAGATTTATGCCGAACGACCAGGCGCCCCCGTCCCAGCCACCCCATCCGCCCCGACCGGCTACCGCCGCGAACCTGGACATCAGGCCGGCGCCGGTCACCAGCCACTGCGGACGCCGGGCTGTCAGGGCTGGAGGTCCCGGACAGGGCGGGACGTTGGTCCCTGGCGCGTGCGCCTGCGGCGGGATGGGATGACACTGACATATAACCCCTAACGAAGCGGAGTCACGGACCAGGCCCGCAGACCGCGTCATCGAGTTCCGCGAGAGGCGGAGGCGGGTCCTCTCGTGGTGCCGGGCCGAGTTACCCGCGCCTCCGCCGGGCACGAGACAGATACGCGCAGGGCACGTGCAGGCCACGGCATCGCTGAGCACTTGGCGCCCGGATGCCGGGGCATGGTAAGGAGCCGCCACCCGAGGTCCGCGGGGCGGTTCCGCGAGACAGCTTGAGGCCGGTGGTGGTAATGCGCAGGTATCTTGTCGTGGCGAACCAGACCTTGGGAGCGGCGGAGCTGCGGGACGAGCTGGAAAAGCGGAGCAGCGCGGGGCCGTGTTCGTTCTTCGTGATCGTCCCGGACACCAAGGCGGCGCAGTACGATCCCGTGGCGGCCGGCGGCGTGCTTCCCCAGCCAGGCATGTGGTGGTGGGCGACCTATTACGGCCGCCCTGCCACCGACGAGGAGGCGACCTCGCACGCCCAGGAGCGCCTCAGCCTGATGCTGGACGGGCTGGCCGCAATGGGACTGCATGCCGAGGGTGAACTGGGCAGCCCCGAGCCGCTGGCGGCCATCGGGAAGGCGTGCGCCGATCGCCAGTTCGACGAGATCATCATGACCACTTTGCCCCAGCGCGTCTCGCGCTGGCTGAAGGCCGACTTGCCACATCAGGCGCAGCGCCGGTTCGGATTGCCGATCACGACCATCATCACCAGTTACTGAGCGCCTGGCTGCGATTGCACGCCGGTCCTGTCATT
>JBEKGC010000525.1:0-4478 GCA_050013055.1 Streptosporangiaceae bacterium | reverse complement strand
ACACCTCCTCGCCGCGGCCGGCGTCGATCACGAGGGCGTCGAATCCGCCGGTCCGGATGGCGTGCAACGTCTCTCGCGCCTCGTCGAGCTCCAGGCGCAATTCCTTCATGGCGCGGGCGGCGTCACTGAATAGCTCCTCACCACCGCCGATGTCGATGACGAGGGCGTCGAATTCGCCGTCCGGGCTGGCGCGCAATGCCTTTCGAGCCTCGCCGAGTTCTCGGCGCAATTCCTCTAGGGGGTCTTCGGGCATCGCGTCCGTGTTCACCCTCGGCGAGGCCGAGACAGAAGCGCGGCGATGCCGGTCACGACGGCTCGCCCTTTCGTGGCCGAAGCTGCAATCCGACGAGGAGCCGGTCGGTGTCGGAGAGGTCGCCGACGATTTTCCTGATCGGCGGCGGCAGTTTCTTGACCAGCGTGGGTACGGCCAGGATCTGGTCGTCGGCGGCCAGGCGCGGGTTCTCCAGCAGGTCCACGATCTCGATGTGATACCGCCCTGCTAGGTACTGCTCGCAGGCAAGCTGCAGGTTCTCGATGGCGCGGACGCTGTTTGGTGAGCGTCCGGTCACGTAGAGCCGCAGCTCCCAGTGTTCAGTGTCGGGTGCCAGTGCCCCGGCTCCGGTATCGGCGTTGAGAGGTCCGGTCATCGCCGCCGTCCTTCGCCGTGCGAGGCCGGATCGGCCCAGCGTTGCTCGGCCAGTACCGACCGGGCCGCCTCGGCGTCCGCCGCCTGACGCTGATCGCGCACCTCGATCCGCTCGAGCTCGGCCCTTTCCGCGGCCAGGTCGTCCTGCAGTACGGCGAGCCGGGCCTCGGCCTCCACGATACCCCGGCGCAGTTCGCGCCGGCGGTGCATGAGCTCCTCACCCCGCCGCAGTTCCGCGCCGCGCTCCTGGGCTTCCTGCACGAGGCGACCGGAGCCGGTCAACACCCCCGATGGGCCCACGTACACATCGACGAGCTCGGCGCCGTGGTCGGTAAGCACGAACTCCCGCGCCTGGTTCGAATGGGCGCTACCCCGCGACTTCAGCACGTACAGCAGCCGGTTGCGCTCACCGTCCGACTCAACGTTGCGCAGCAGCAGCCAGGTGTCCGCCAGCGAGGAGATGCCTGCCATGCTCGTGTCGTCCTCGGGCGCCAGCGTTGTCGCCATCGTGGTGATCCCCGCCGCCTTGAGCATGTCGATCTGGCGGGCCAGCATCGAGGTCACCTCGGGACCGGTGGGCCCGTGAGTGAGGCTGGCGATCCCGTCGAGGACGGCGACGGCCGGCCCGAGCTCCTCGATCAGCCGGGCCAGGATCGTCAGGTGGGTCTCCAGCCCGAAGGCAGTCGGCCGGGCCGCCCACATGTGCAGCAGGCCCGCCTCGACCCAGGGCCCCAGGTCGAGCCCCACCGATCGCATGTTGCGGATGACCTGGTCGGGTGACTCCTCGAACAGGACAAGCAGCGTCCGCTCACCCCGTGCGCAGGCCGCGTTGATGAGGTGCGCGCCGAGCGTGCTCTTACCCGTCCCCATTGTCCCGCTGACCAGGACGGTCGATCCGCGGAACAGGCCGCCGGCCAGCATGTGATCAAGGCGGCCCACGCCGGTCGAGATCCGGTCCTCGGACGCGCCGTAATCAAGGGTAACCGACGTGATCGGCAGGACGACGAAGCCATGGCCCGAGATGAGGAACGGGTACTCGTTGGTTCCGTGCGCCGACCCGCGGTACTTGACTATCCGCAGACGGCGGGTGGAGACCTCCTGGTGCATCCGGTGATCGAGAACGATCACGCAGTCAGACACGTACTCCTCGATCCCGTGCCGGGTGAGCGCGTTGCCGACCTGCTCGCCGGTCACGATGGCGGTGACGGCGCGGTCCCCGAGCCGCCGGAACAGCCGGCCGAGCTCCGCCCGCACGATGGCCTGGCTCCGGAACGTGCCGAACAGCCACTCGATGGTGTCGAGCACCACCCGCTTGGCCCCGATGCGCTCGATGGTGTCGTCGAGCAGGGCGAACAGCGGCTCAAAGTCGAAGTCCCCCGACTCGACGATTTCCGCGGGATCCACCTGGAAGGCATGCACCACGAGCAGCCCGTCCCGCTGCAGCCCGTCGAGGTCGAATCCGAGCGAGGCGACGTTGGCGCTCACCTTGTCGGCCGACTCCTCGAAGGTGACAAGCACGCCCGGCTCGCCGTACTCCCGGGCGCCCGCGACGAGAAACTGCAGCCCCAGCAGCGTCTTACCGGATCCGGTGCCGCCCGTCACCAGCGTCGACCTGCCCCACGGCAACCCGCCCCCGGTGATCTCGTCAAGTCCCCGGATCCCCGTCGGGGCCTTCGGCAGCCTGGGACCCCCATCCGCCCCGGCCAGGGCCGACGTCAGATTGGTTTCGCCATGACCGGACGCCATACTCCTCCTAAGGCCGCTTTATATCATCCGTCGTCCCCGCCGCTGTTGGCTAGAGCCCGTAAGTCCTCAGCTGAGGCCGTTCGGGCGCGGTCGGACAGCACGACGAGGGAGCGAGGGCTGACGGTGATGTGATCACCGGCTGCACGTCCCTCCGCTACGGTACTGCCGGGTGCCGTCGGGCCGTAGGTGTCGAGCTCGATGCGCCACGCGGCATGGTCCCTGGTGGCGGGGAGGACGAATTCGCGGGGTTCCCACCGGGCGTTCACCAGGACAAGGAAGTCGTCATCGAGCCAAGGCGAGCCGTCTGCGGC
The DNA here is from genome assembly GCA_050013055.1 of Streptosporangiaceae bacterium. GTDB lineage: Bacteria > Actinomycetota > Actinomycetes > Streptosporangiales > Streptosporangiaceae > Palsa-504. Next base: position 1,775 of record JBEKGC010000525.1, on the reverse strand, counting down.
CTGGTCGGGGTGGTCGGATCCGTCCAGGTAGAGCGCGACGGCCAGGGTGCTCGTGTCCGACCAGTCGACGGCCGTCATGTCCGGGCCGGCCGGGGTGAACCCGCGCCATTCAGCCGCTTCGGCTTCGCCGGGGAACCGGCGGCGGCGAAACACCGGATGGGCCCGGCGGAAGGCGACGAGCCGCCTGGTGAAGTCAAGCAGCCCCGTGTCCGCCCGGGACCAGTCGACCCAGGAGATCTCGTTGTCCTGGCAGTAGGCGTTGTTGTTGCCTTGCTGGGTCCGGCCCATCTCGTCCCCGCCGAGCAGCAGCGGGACGCCGGATGACAGCATCAGGGTGGCCAGCATCGCCCGGGACTGGCGGGCCCGCAGCTCGAGCATGACGGGGTCAGCGGTCGCGCCCTCCGCCCCGCCGTTCCAGGACCGGTTATCGCTGGTCCCGTCGTTGTTCGCTTCCCCGTTGGCCTCGTTGTGCTTGTCGTTGTAGGAGACAAGGTCCCGCAGGGTAAAGCCATCGTGGACGGTGATCAGGTTCACTGGCGTCGTGCGCCGGGGGTCCGCGTAAAGGTCCGGCGACCCGCGGAAGCGGGTGGCGAACTCACCGAGGGCGACGCGCTGACTGCGCCAGAAATCGCGCATCGTGTCGCGGTACCTGGCGTTCCACTCGCACCACGGCCACGGGAACCGGCCGAGATCGTAGCGGTCGATCTGGCCGGCCTGCGACAGTTCCGTGACCAGCTTGGCCCTGGACACCACCGGATCCTGGCCGGCCAGGTCGAGGAACGCTGATGCTGGCGCGAAGCCGTCATCGGCGCGGCCGAGCGTGCTGGCGAGATCCAGGCGGAAGCCGTCGACGTGCATCTCGGTCAGCCAGTAACGCAGCGAATCCATGATCAGCTGCAGCGTCACCGGATGGCCCGCGTTCAGCGAGTTGCCCGTGCCCGTGGTATCGACGTAGTAGCGCGGGTCGTCGCCGTCCAGGCGGTAATACGCGGGGTTGTCCAGGCCGCGGTAGCACACGGTCGGGCCGAGGTCATTGCCCTCGGCGGTGTGGCTGAACGCGACGTCGAGCAGCACTTCCAGCCCCGCCATGTGCAGCGCGTTCACCATGGCCTTGAACTCGCGGACCTGACCGCCGCGCTTCCCCGCGCGAACCGCCGCCGAATAACGCTGGTGAGGGGCGAAGTAGCCAATCGCGTTGTAACCCCAGTAGTTCGTGAGGCCTCGCGCCACCAGGGACGACGCAGAGCCGCTTTCGTGTACCGGCAGCAGCTCGACGGTGGTCACGCCGAGATCGGTCAGGTGCGCGATGGCCGCTTCGTGGGCCAGGCCGGCGTAGGTTCCGCGCAGCTCAGGCGGGATATCCGGATGGCGCATGGTGAAACCCTTGACGTGCAGCTCGTACATGACCGTGTCGGAAAGCCGGTAACGGGGCCGGGCGTCGTCCCGCCAGCCGAATGGCTCGTCGGCTATCACCAGGCTTCGCGGCACGCTGGCGGCGGAGTCGGCGGCGCTCGGCGCATCCTGATCGTGGGCCGAGTACCCGAACACCTCAGGCCCGGGCGTGAGGGTTCCGCTGAACGCCCGCGCGTAGGGATCAAGCAGCAGCTTCGCCGGATTGCAGCGCAGCCCGCGGGCCGGATCGTAGGGCCCGGTGGCCCGGTACCCGTACGCCTGGCCCGCCCCTATCCCAGGGACGAAGGCGTGCCAGAGGCCGGCATCGTGGTCCCGCAGCGGAATCCGCGTCTCCGCGCCGCCCTCGTCGAACAGGCACAGCA
>JBEKGC010000524.1:0-5782 GCA_050013055.1 Streptosporangiaceae bacterium | reverse complement strand
GATGCCCGAGCTGACCGGGCGCAGCCTGGAACAGATCGAGGGACAGCTGCACCGCGGGCGTTTCCGGCCGCGCGACTTCAAGCACGACAAAGCCGAATCGGTGGCGGAAAGCACCGCGGGCCTGGCCTGACGGCCACCAGATCTGACCGGTGAGACCGGTGTTGTGCACCGCCGCCACCGTCGTGTCCCGGCCGGCCCTGTTCCCTGGCTTCGCCGCTCAGGACAAACGGGTCCAGAACCCCCTGGGAGCAGTGAAGTGAGCACAAGTACCGAGCACCCGACCCCGCTCAGCAACTCCAGCCTGGCCTCCCTGCCACCAGGGGTCCCGGGGCCGACGTATGACCGCGGCCGGGTCAGTGTGGGCATCGTGCACGTCGGGGTCGGTGGGTTCCACCGGGCTCACCAGGCGATGTACCTCGATCGGTTGATGAACCAGGGGCAGGCACTTAGCTGGGGTATCTGCGGGGTGGGGGTCATGCCGGCTGACTAGCGGATGAAGGAGGCGCTGAGTGCGCAGGACGGCCTGTACACCCTCGTGGTGAAGAACCCGGACGGCACCATCGAACCGACCGTCATCGGCTCGATCATCGAGTACCTCCTCGCCTCCGACGACCCCGGGGCCGTCATTGAAAGGATGGCCGACCCGAAGGTCCAGATCGTCTCCCTGACGGTCACCGAGGGCGGGTACAACTTCAACGCGCACACCGGGCAGTTCGACCAGACCAACCCCGACGTCCGTCACGACCTGCAGCCCGGAACCGCACCAAAGACCTCGTTCGGTCTCATTACCGAAGCACTCGACCGTCGCCGGCAGCGCGGGATTGCGCCGTTCACGATCATGTCGTGTGACAACATCCCGGGCAACGGGGACGCCGCCCGGCGCAGCTTCGCAGCGTTCGCCACACTGCGCAGCCCCGAGCTGGGCGCCTTCGTCAGGAAGGAGATTCACTTTCCCAACTCGATGGTCGACCGCATCACTCCGGTCACCACCGACGATGACCGCGCCAAGCTGACCGGCACGTTCGGGATCGAGGACCGGTGGCCGGTGGTGTGTGAGCCGTTTATGCAGTGGGTACTCCAGGACAGCTTCGCCGGCGACCGGCCCCCCCTGGAAGCGGTCGGCGTACAGGTCGTCAGTGACGTGGAGCCGTATGAGCTGATGAAGCTGCGACTGCTCAACGCCAGCCACCAGGCACTGTGCTACTTCGGCTATCTGGCCGGCTACCGCCTCGTGCACGACGTATGCTAAGACCCGCTGTTCGCCCGGTTCCTGCTTGCCTACATGGACCGCGGTTCGCGACACGGTGGCGCGGCTCTGCGCCGAAGCTTCCGACCGCATACCGAAATTTCTGCTGCCCGTCATCCGCGAAAACCTGGCTCGCGGTGGTCACATCACCCGATCCGCCGCGGTGGTAGCCAGCTGGGCGCGCTACGCCGAGGGAGTGGACGACCAGGGCGAGCCGATCGAGATCGTCGACCAGCTCAAGGAGCCACTGACCGAAAGCGCCCACCGCCAGCGTGAGGACCCGGTGGCCTTCATCGCCAACCGCGACGTCTTCGGCGACCTCGTCGATGACGAAAGGTTCGCGAGCACTTACATCTCCGCTCTCGACTCGCTGCATTCCCAGGGGGCCCGTGCCACGCTGGAGGCCCTCATGGCACAGCTGCCCCAGGAAAGTGCCCGCGCAACTGAGGCGCAGCAGGAACAGGCAGTTCCTCCAGGGTGAAACTAGTGTGTGCTTAGAGGAAGCATCCGCCGGCCCACTGGCAGTGCTGGTCCCGGCGCTTGACCGCGTTGCGGATCCCGGCCGGGACATCATCGGAGTACCCGACGTCCAGCGGCAGGCTCGGCCCGGCCAGCCGCGCGCCGAGCTGTTCCCGCCGCAAGAACGAGGCCAGCCCGCCCGGACCCGACACCAGCGCCACGGCCTGGCCGATGATGAGCCGCTCCAAAGCCTCCCGGGTGATCTCACCCCGGAGCGGACAGCAACACCTGAAGCGCCTGCGGGGTCACCGGGTCCGGGGTGGCTGGGGCAGGGTAGGGGTGAGGGTGAGGGTCGGGGTCGGGGTGTCCGTGGCGGGCGAGCCGGACGCAGAGCCGGACCAGGTCATCCAGGACCGTGTAGTTGACCTCGCCGGTCACCACCGGGGTGATCGACGCGTCGCACGCGAACCCGTCGGCGGCCTCCCCGTCGAGCCAGGCGGCGCCGTCGCCGCCGGCTACCGACGCGGCGGCGCGGTGCCCGGCCCACTGGGCCCGGACCCGCTCGGTCCACTCGTCTTGCAGCTTGGAGCTGCCGTCCAGGACCATCAGGTCGGCGAGGGAGATGTGCGCCCAGACTTTGGCGGGCTGCCCGGCCCGCTCGGGCAGCAGGCCCGCGCTGACCAGCCGGTGCATGCGGCGACTAGAAAAATGCATCGTGAACTGCATTACGCAGCCATCCACAGAAGTAGGCTACTGACCGCTGAGCTGTAGAGACCGTAGGTGAGGCCAGGAGCCCCGGAACGCACTTGCCGTCTAATGCGCCTGTTTCCATGTGGATGGGCAGCTCACCTCTCCGGCGGGAGCACCAGTGAGGCGCCCGGTAGGGTTTGGACTATGCCCGAGCAGCGGCAGGCATTTCAGCGTGAGCTGGATGCCATCGATGCCAAGGTCATCGAGCTGTTCGCTCTGGTCGCGGCGGACCTGGCCAGGGCGAGCCATGCGCTCCCGAACGGCAACAACGAGGTAGTCAAGGTACTTGCCGAACATGGGCTGGTCATTGACCTCCTCTGCCCGGAAATCGAAAAACTGGTCAAAACGGCTATCCTGCTGCAGGCGCCCGTCGCTTCAGACCTGCGCTTCCTGCTCTGCGTGCTGAGAATCCTGCCCGAGCTCGAGCGCTCCCACCACCTCGTCGTACAGCTCGCCTCCAGGGCCAACCACATTCGCAGCCAGGACCTCTCACCCCGCAGCCGGGAACTCGTAGAACGGATGGGGAACCTCGCATCCGACATGTGGCGCCGGACAGCGGACTCCTGGTACCAGCGCGACCATTCCGCCGCCGCCGTGCTAGCCGAACGTGATAAACAAATGGACGAGCTTCACGCCAGCTTGATAGCCGAGCTTTCCTCAGGACGGATGACACTACCGGTAACGATAGAGATGACGCTGATGGCGCCCCTCTACGAGCGTCTCAGCGACCACGCCGTCAACATCGCCCGCCAAGTTATCTACATTGCAGGATCAGGCCCTAGTGTGGTGCGAGCTGAGACCAGGAGCGGCTAGGGACCCGACCTTCGCGGGCACCCGAGGATGCGCGGAAACAAGGCATGACGGGCTATGGCAGGCGCTATGCGCTGCCCCCGAAGAAGGGTCAGAGCTAAGCAAACTGATGCGCTAACCGGATGGAAGCGCACGAAGCTTTGCCGACTGCCGCCGCGACCGGGCTGATGCGCGCGGTCCAATCCCGCGCGGTCCAATCCCGCGCGGTCGAATCCCGCGCGGTCGAGGTGACCGATTCCCCGTGCTGCAGCATCCATGTCGCCGCATCCCGGATCGCGTCGGCCTCTACTGGGTTGATCTCCTCGCTGCGGCTAGCGAGGTCCTGAGGGACTCTCTTCAGCGTCACCCTGGCTCCGCGAGGTGCCAGCGCACGATGCAGAAGCCGTGCTGCAGCGCGGCGCTGAGGGCGTCGGGGTCGAGACGCCCGTCGGGGCGGCGCGGGATGGGGATGAACCTGGCCGCCCGCGGGTTCTTCTCGGCGATGACGCCGAGCAACCGCTCGAGCTCGGCAGGATCGGTCACGAGTTCCGGCCGAGCGGGCGTGTGGCGGCCGCGCAACCGGATCCGGGTCGGCCGCCCGTCGGCCAGGTTGAGCGTCCAGCGGCCGCCACCCGGGGTGAGCAACACCTCGCCGTCGCGCACATAGCTGACCGGCTGCCGGTAGGCCTTCCCGCTCTTGCGGCCGGTGTAGGAGATGAGCATCAGGTTCCCGCTGAGCGGCGTCGCGAACGGCAGGGTGAGCGCTGCCCGCATGGGCACGTTGACCGCGCGCATGATCCGCGCGCGCCGCCGCATCGCGGCTTGGTTGACTGCCATGATCGGACTCCCTTTCGCTGAGGATGGTTAGACGAGCACCGCCCCGCCGGCGACGTCGACGACCACGCCGGTGATCCAGGCGGCCTCGTCGGAGGCGAGGAACGCGGCGGCGGTCGCGACGTCGTGCGGCGTGCCGAGCCGTTTGAGGGGGTGCGCGTCGGCGAGCGATGCCTGCAGCCCGGCCGGGATCCGGTCCTTGTTGCCCTCGGTGAGGATGGTCTCCGGAGTGAGGCAGTTGGCCCGGATCCCGAACGGGCCCGCCTGAGCGGCGACATCCTGCGTCAGCAGCGCGATGCCCGCCTTGGCCGCCGCGTACGGAATGGGGGAGCGAGGGTCCGCGCGGCGCCCGGCGGCCGAGCCGATGGTGATGATCGTGCCACGGCGACGTTCCTTCATCCCGGGCAGGAAGCTCTTCAGCGTGAGGAATGTGGCCAGCAGGTTGCCGTCGACCGTCGCGCGCCACGCGTCTTCGGGGATCTGCTCGAGCGGCGCGGGCGGGGTGCTCTGCTTTCCCGGGGGGACGACCCCCCGGACCCCCCCGGGAATGCCGCCCGCGTTGGCGACCAGGATGCCGACCGGCCCCCAGGTGTCCTCGATCTGGCGGCGCACCGACTCGACCTGGGTGAAATCGGTGACGTCGCCGGTCGCCGCCATAGCCTTGCCGCCGTCGCGGATGATCGCGGCCGCCACGTTGTCCGCGGCGGCCTGGTCGCGGCCGTGCACGGCGACGGCGGCCCCGCGGCGCGCGAACTCGGCGGCGATGCCCGCCCCGATGCCCCGCGTGCTGCCGGTTACCAGGGCGATCTGCCCCTTGAGTGCGCTCATGATGGCTCTCCTGGGATGGGGGTAAGGATTTCCATGAGGTGACCGTTCGGGTCCCGGAAATAGGTGCCGCGACGGCCGTCCTGGCTGGTGTAGACCTGGCCGGGCTGGCGGCAGGCGGGATCGCCGTAGTATGTGATGTCCCGGTCTGTGATCCGGCCGAAGGCGGCCTGGAATTCCTCCTCGCTCAGCTGGAACGCGTAGTGGTGCTCGTCCACGTGGTCGTAGTGATCGAAGTCCAGGCTGACCCCGTTGGCCAGCGTCACCGGGGTGAAGTGCGCCAACGGCGGGTCGACAGACAAGCCGAGGATGTCGGCCAGAAATTGCGCAGATGCCTGCGGGTCGTGCGCGGGGACGATGGTGTGGTTCAGTTCGGCGGCCATGGCTGGCTCCCTTCTTGTTGTGCTGCGGCGGCCGGTCGAACGGCCGTCGTCGATACCTGATTATTAGATATCTAATGGTTAGATGTCAATCAGTTAGATGTCGATGCTTGATGGTATGCTCGCAAACGTGCCGGCATCGTTTCCGCTCCCGATCGGGCTCCGTCTGGCCCAGGCGGCCCGCGCCGTAGAGCGCGCGTTCGACGAGGCTCTCAGCGAAGCGGACGGCACCTTGCCGGTCTGGCTGATCCTGCTCAACCTGACCATCCGCAAGCCCGCCAACCAGCGGGAACTCGCCGAGGCGGTCGGAGTGCGCGAGGCCACGCTGACGCATCACCTGAACGCCATGGACGCCCGCGGGCTGGTCACAAGGACCCGCGACGCCGCCAACCGGCGAGTCCAGGTGGTCGCGCTGACCGAAGCGGGCGAAGCGGCGTTCGCGCGGCTGAGGGACGTCGCGATCGCCTTCGACGCCAGGTTGCGAGCGGGCCTCGCCGAC
>JBEKGC010000523.1:0-4513 GCA_050013055.1 Streptosporangiaceae bacterium | reverse complement strand
TGATCCCCGATATCGCCGCGATAGCCGCAGATAACCGCGCGTTCCTGGCGCGGGCGGTACGGTACCTCGCCGTCGAGGCGGGCATCAGGCAGTTCCTTGACCTGGGCGGCGGGCTCCCCACCCGGTCCAACGTGCATCAGATAGCGCAGCAGGCGGCACCGGACGCGCGCGTGGCCTACGTCGACTACGATCCGGTGGTCGTCCGGCACGGCGAGGCGCTGCTCGCGAACGGCCGCAACGTCGCGATGGCGTACGCCGACCTGACCCAGCCCGCCACGGTGCTGGATCACCCCGAACTCCGCCGGGTACTCGACCTGAGCCAGCCGCTGGCCTTGATCTGCACGGCTACCTTGCACTTCGTCCCTGATGAAGCACACCCGCATGCCGTCATCGCCGAGTACCGCGACCGGATGGCCGCAGGCAGCTATCTGGTCATCTCCCACGCCACCTCCTTCACCGCCGAGTACTCGGCAGACGAAGCTGCCGAAGCGGCTGAAGAAGCGGCCGCGGTCTACCGCCAGGCATCGGCCCAGCTGCATCTGCGGACACTGACCGGCATCCGGCGCTTCTTCGACGGCTTCGAGCTGGTCGAGCCCGGCATGGTATGGATGGCTGAGTGGCGGCCTGTGCCAGGCGCCGGGCCGGCCGGCCGGATCAAGTCCCTCTACGCCGCAGTAGGCCGCAAGCCATAGCCCGTAACGACCGCTACCCGGCGAGAGCCGCGTTCTCGCGGTGAATGAGGCCGCTGGCGGAGATCGCGGTTTCCTCCGGTGTCCTGGCCGCCTTTCTCGCATCGCGCACGGTGGAGTGATAGCCGGGGAAGTTCCCGGTACCACCGCCGCAGGAAGTTGATCGCCCCGGATACCTTCTCGCAGGCCCGCCAGGACAACCGGTTCTGAATGGCCGCAGCCAGCCCGACAGTCACTAGACGTGGCCGCCGACAGTGAACTCGACCCGCCGGATTATCCCGGTGGCCTTTCCTCGTCCCGGGATCACTCGAGACCTCCGGGTCCGTGACAGAGCCGCCCGGTCTCTCGGCGAGGATCTGGATCCCGGTGCAGGATGTCCGTGCCGAGCACGCCTGGCCGCGGCCAGAACTCGGATCGTCCTGGTGACGGTCCCCGCTGCCTGCGTCATCACGATCAGGAGAGAACCTGTCCGCGGCATGACAATACATTGGCGGGGCCCGTCAGTCATCGCTTACGGACAAGTCCTTGCTGAAGAGGAACTGCAGTGCCAGTATAAGCAGTGGTGGGAGATGTAATCTCTTGCTTCATGTATGACAAGATAGTCGGAACATGTACTATCGAGCTTGGCGGTTGCGGTACCTTGGACGCAAGGTTGGTGTCACAGGGGAACTGACTGAGGCCGTTAGATCAGCAAATCGGAGGAGTTGTTGGCGGCAAGGACAGCCCGCATCTTTATTGGGTCATCTAGTGAAGCACTCGGCGCAGCCCATGCGGTCCGGAGCCTGCTTGCCGCCGACGCCGATATCACCTTGTGGAACGAAGGTTTCTTTCGACAAGGACACGGATTCCTGGAGAGTCTTACTGCATCGCTTGATTCATTTGATTTTGCTATTTTAATCGCGACACCTGATGATCTGGCAACCACGCGAGGCAGGACTGTTCTAAGTCCACGGGATAATATTCTTTTTGAGCTCGGACTGTTTATGGGTAAGCTGGGCAGAGAGCGTGTCTGGCTTATCCATCCGCGTAATTCTCAGCTGAAGCTCCCTTCGGACCTTCTAGGAATAGTGACGGCTTCTGCCGATTGGCCCCAGTCAGATGGTGAGCACGGAAGGAGGTGCTCACTGAAACAGTACATGTCTGCTCTAGGCGCGGTATGTGATGAGATTCGTGATGCCCTGCGAGAGTGGTATTCCGGAACCAGCGGCGATCTTCTCCTTGACCCAGGTCTCCTATGCTGTTACACGAACGCCACTGAGGCGCAAGCTGCGATCGGAAAAGCAATAGCGGTTTCTCGGTCTGAGATGTTCTTCATGGGCATCAATTTCTCATATACCCCAGTTCTTAACGACGCTGAATTCAAGGAAAAGGTGGAGTGCGGCGTCAACGTAAACTTCATGGTTCTCAATCCAATGACTCGGATATTGGGATATGTCGCGCGGGGGGCCGCGATGTCAGAGGAGCGCCTGCGAGCTGAGAACAAGCTAGATCTGAAGACTATTGTTGATCTTCAACGATATGCAGATTTGCGTCACCGGGAGTTGCCGACGGCGGGCAAAATAGCGATCCGGCTCTTCGACGCGATACCTCTCGGGAGAGCCTATGTATTTGACGGCCCAGACGGCGAGAGTTTCTTTGTGCCATACGCCAGTCGTGGCCCAGTCCGGCCGCTGCCCGTTTACCATTGCGCCAACAGCGGAAGGGTGGCCAAAAGGTATATCAACGGTATGAAAGAATTGTGGGAGTCCGAAGACGCGATTTCAGTTAGTATATTTCTGGAGAGGTATCCAGAATTCTTGATATAGCCAGCGAGTTCGGCGACCTGATCGAGGACTCCGAGGCCATCCAGCCCGGCGAGGCGGTCAGCTTCACCCTGCTCCAGGAGCAGCTCCGCTCGGTCCTCGACACGCTCTCCGAACAGGAAGCGGGGGTCATCTCCATGCGGTTCGGCCTGACCGACGGCCAGTTCAAGACCCTGGACGAGATCGGCGAGGTCCACGGCGTGACCCGCGGGCGCATCCAGCAGATCGAATCCGAAGACGATAAGCAAGATCCCGCGTCCAGGCCATGGCATCGGCGATGAGAAACACGGCGGCATCAGGCCCCATAAGCCCTGACAGTCCCCGCCTTCGTACAGCGAGCCCGCCACGCCTTGGCAGTCCAGACTGCGCAGATCATCCATTCGTGCGCGGACGCCATTCAAGTATTGCCACGAAGATCACCGCCCAGAACGGCGGGACTGTGCGCGCTCTCCCTGACCTCACGTATCACTCAGCGTGATTGCACAACCGGCGCGACGCACCGGGCAGCCGTACCCTCTTGTACCCCGGCGACCCGGGACCGCACCGGACAGCTCCACCGCGACGTTCACGGGCGTCCGGCCGCCTCCCAGAACCCCGGCCTACTCGATGGTTCCGGGCTTGCGTCCACCTCCCGGCCCCGGATCGCCCGGGGTCGGCAGGCACCCGGCCGGCACCCAGGCCATCCTGGAGCCCGGTCCTAGAGCCCGGCGGCATCCGGGCGCCCCGGCCGGGCTCCCGTTCACCCCCTGCGCCGTGACCCTCGATCAGCTTCACCGCCAAGGGGGCCCACGGTCCCCGTGCGGCAGGCACGACGGACGGGGACGCCAGCGCAATTGAGGGGAAGGGAGGCGTCTTGTGACCACTATCCACGTCCGGTATGAGCTCCTGGATAGTCCCGGTCGTCCCCATCCGGACTCGGTGCCGGATTCCTTCGCGTGGGGTGTGCAGGCGGTGGGCCTGCCGGGGAACCTCAGCGCCTTCGGGGTCGGCGATACGCTCGCCGAGGCGCTTGATGATCTTGGCGAGGGTGTCCGGGCGCTGTTCAGCGCCGGGCCGGTCCCGGAGGAGCTGACAAGGGAGATCGCCGTTACCGTCGACGATGCGGCCTGATGCCGGTCCGGCTCTCGGGAAAGGACATAGTCGGGGCACGGGGGAAGGATGGCTGGGACTTGGAACGGTCACCGGCAGCCACCACGTAATGCGGCATGCAGACGGCCGGCATGTGAGCGTTCCAGTTCATGGAGCCCGGCCGCTCCCGGCAGGGACGCTCGCAGCGATCTGCCGTCAGGTCGGCCGCACCGCGAGCGAGCTGCGCGACCTTCTTTAGAGCACCCGAGTACCTCGCCAGGAACTAATCTCGCCTGGTGATCCCGTCGCTCGCTATCACCGAGGTCTGTCATCTGCTAGCCGATCCGCAGCGGCTCATGTGCACCGAGATCGGCGGCCGGGTGCTCGTGGTCCCGCTGGCACCCGCACGCAGCGGTGACCCGCACAGATGCCGTCCGATCGGCTGTTATGAGGCGGCGGACGGGCTTGCCGCCCTGTACCGGAGAGACCGATGGCGAACACGCCTATGACACCTGATCAGGAATTCGATTTTTACGCGGAGCCGGAAAACCAGGAGCCGCAGGGACCGGCCCGCCGACGCCATGCCTCCCGGCTGGGCACACCGTACCCGTGCGGTTCCCCCCGGAACTGCTGGAGCAGGCCCGCCGCGCGGCCGATGCCGACGACCGGTCACTATCTGCGTGGATCCGCCGGGCAGTCGAGCACGAACTGCGCCGGACCGCCTGACCCGGTACGCCCATACGCAGAGTTCAGCCAGCTCAACGTCCGGAACTGCGGTTGACGGATGAAACGAGACCTGCACCTCCGGAGGCAGGCAGACACTTGATGTGTTTCATTATTGTTTGCACGGCGGCTCTTTGCCGGTACTCACGGGACGCACCAGTCATCGCGCGGCAGGGTGAGCACCGTTACCGGTTACCGGCAATGGCCTGCCGTTCCGGCTCGGCCTGGACC
>JBEKGC010000522.1:0-4515 GCA_050013055.1 Streptosporangiaceae bacterium | reverse complement strand
TCCAAGTAGGTGGTGAGGTCCTCTGGGCGGCTCGCTTCCCGGAGGACGGTCTGGTAAAGCCACATCCGCATGTCCCGATCACCGAGGTCAAAGGTGTGACCGGGGGCGCTCCAGAACAGCCAGAGCGGCAACTCGACCGTGCCCTCGGCGGGTCCACTTAGGTCCGCGAGGTCGGCGATGACCACTGCGCGGCGACCGGGACGTGACTGATACCGGGTCCGAGAAGTGTCGCCTTGCATGGTGACCATAAATAGAGACTACACCCCCAGCTCATGAGTGTCGAATATACAGTCGATAGTACGTGGAGCGATCTCAGCTACGCCCGTGGTCAGGTCAGCGGATGTCGCGTCGTCTGGTCAGGATGACCGGGAGCGCGGAGCAGGCCAGGGCGTAGGCGGTGAGCGTGGCCACCGCCAGCAGCGGCGCGACCAGGCCGAAGCTGTAGGTGCCGTTGAAGCTGATTTGCCCGTCCACGAGCGTGAGGGTGTTGGTAGCGGCGTCGGGCAGCAGGTCGTAGACGACGCGGACCGCCCTGGGCATCAAGGTGGCGTAGTAGTCAAGCTGCCGTTGGATGATGACGGTCCATAGCAGCATCGCGGCGAACGCGCCGGCGGCGCTGTTGAGCACGGTGCCGGCGGTCCAGCCGAGGGTGCCCCAGGCCAGGCTGACGAGGATCGCGATGCCGAGGGCGGCGGCGAGCCGTCCCGGGCCGGGCAAAGGGCCGGCGGCCGGGGAGACCGACCCGGTGGTGATCTGAGCGATCAGCAGGGTGGACAGGCCCGCGGCCGCGAAGGTCAGGATCACACTGGTCATCAGGGCGGCGGTGACGGCCAGCGCCTGGCCGAGTGCGGTGCCTGTCCTGGCGGGGGCTTGCAGCAGGGAGGTCCTGATGGTCCGGCCCGCCCAGGTGCTCCCGCCGGCCAGCGCGCCGATGAGGAAGAACGCGGCTGTGCCGGACAGGGTGTAGTCGAATCCGATGCTGTTGAGCACGGTCGGGAGGTACTGGCCGGGCAGGATGGCCGGCAGCACCTGGGACGGCGAGATCCCGTACACCGAGCTCGGGCCGGCCCGGTACAAGGCATACGGCTCCAGGTAGCCGTCGAACAGCGTGAGGGCGGGCATGACCAGGATCAGGGCGCGCATGGCCGGCCACCGGCACATGACAAGCAGCTCGGCCCGGGCCGCGGCCAGCACGCCCGCGCCGCGGCCGCTGCCCCGGGCGGCCTGCCGCTCACTGGCGGGGGCGCGCCGCCGCGGAGACAGCGGCCAGGGGAGGCGGGCGGCGCTGGCGGTGATGACGTCGCGGCGCCGCACCAGGGCCACGGCCAGGCCGAGGAAGATCACGGTGTAGCCGAGCATGATCGCGACCGCGGCATGATGAGCGACCGGCTGGTAGGTGGCCGAGCTGGCCCCGCCGCCAGCCGAGCCGAACATGAAAAACAACGTGGTGACGCTGGCCTCGGGGAAGGCGTTGTAGATGTGCTGGACCACAGGCCCGGCGTCTATGCTCAGGTCGGACAGGTCGACGTCGATCAGGAAGTACCAGGCCAGCGCGGCGACGACGCCGCCGGCGGCGCTGCGGCACCAGGTGCCGAGCGCGATGCCGAGCGCCCCGTAGGTGACGGCGATGAGCAGGCCTGCCCCCACCGATTCGGCGATCACGATCCCTGGCGGGAAAGCGTCGTTGCCGGCCGCGCCGGGCGCCAGCGGGCCGGTGTAGGCCCGGATCGCCACACTGGCCGCGGCGGCTACCGCGAAGCTCAGCAGCACGCTGAGGGCGCAGGCGATCAGGATGGCGGCCGCCTGCCCGGCGAACGTGCGGACCCGGCCCGGCCCGGCCAGCAGCGAGGTCTTGATCGTGCCGCGTCCCCAGTCCCCGCCGGCGATGACCGCGCCGAGCACGATGAACGGCGCGGTGATGGCGACCTGCTCGATGGCCTGGATGTTGAACTGGCTGGGCAGCAAGCCCTCCAGGGCCTGCGCCGGGGAGCCCTCCTGCGCGTAAAGCGCCGGGGTGTCCCCGAGATACTCAAGGAACCAGAGCAGGTAGATCGTGATCAGCGTCAGCATCGGCGTGGTCAGCACCAGCGCCCAGGCCACCTTGGACTTGCGCAGCACAAGCAGCTCGGCGCGCAGCGAGGCGAGCATCCCTGCTAACCAGCCTGCGGCGTTTCGTGCACGGAGCGTTCTCGCACATCAGCGAGGTAGCGGGCGGCGGTCGCGAAGTCCTTGTCGTCGTGCAGGACCACCAGGTCATGGTGTGCGGCGGTGGCGCAGATCAACAGGTCTACGACCGACAAAGCGCGGTGCGCTCCGTGGCGCAGCAGGCGATATTGCGCCGACTCCATCCACCGCCACGCACCCTTGGGGAGCGCGATATCTGGATAGAGCGCATCGAACATCCCCGACATCTGCTCGTACTCGTTGAGAGTGCGGGCCGAGCGGCGAAATTCGGCCCGCTGGGGATGGCACGAGCCGATGACGCCCAGCGAGACGAATTCAGCCCAGCATGCCCGCAATGGGGCTATTCGCATGATCGACCACAAGGCGGAGGAGTCGAGCACGTAGCGGATCACGCGGCTGGATCTTTGCCAGAGACGATGGATGATGTACATCCAATACATAGATCATCAACATCATAGCTCGTACCGTGGCACGTAACGTCCGGCCCGGTTCGTGGTTCCTGGTTCGTGGCTCCTGGTCCGTCGTCCGTGGTACGCCAGCGCCCCATGATGTGCCGTACCCCGGGAAGATCTTGGAACATTTGGCTTCTACGGAGGATTTAGTACCCGATAGAGTACCAAACTCGCCACGAAAGACGAATCTTCCGCAAAAAACTTCTATCCACCGAATTTAAAGTCGAGTTATGTTTCTGGTGTGGCTGCGCGGACCGGTGAGACAGCACGGAGCCGAGGGCGGCGGACCGGGGACAGGGCACCGGCCGTATCAGGTCCAACTCGGCCGTCCAGCTCCGCCGGTCCAGTTCGGCCGTCCAGCTCCGCCGGTCCAGCTCCGCCGGTCCAGCTCCGCCGGTCCAGCTCCGCCGGTCCAGCTCAGCCGTCCGGGTCAGCCGTCCGGGTCAGCCGGTCCGGGTCGGCCTGCGCTTGAGACGGTGCCGTCGGCACGGCGCTGGCCGCCTCCCTGAGCTGCTGCAGGCGCAGCTTGGACGGGAGCAGGACGATGGCGAGCACCACACCAAGGCCGAACAGGCCTGCCGACACGGCGAAGGCCACCGTGTACCCGTGGGTGGCCGCGACCGCCGGGGCGAGCCGTCCGGTGTGGTGGGTGACCAGGTAACCGGCCGTGGCGGTGAGCGCGATCGTGCTCAGCGCCGACGTGCCGATCGAGCCGCCCACCTGCTGCATGGTGTTGACCAGCGCCGAGGCGACGCCCGAGTCGGCGCGGCTCACGCCGGCCGTGGCCGTGTTGATGGCCGGCGCGATGATCATGCCAAAGCCCAACCCCATGACCAGCAGGGCGGGCAGCACACCGGCGGCGTAGCTCGAGGTCGTGGTCAGCTGGGTCAGGTAGATCATCGAGCCGCCGCCGAGCACCATCCCGATGGTGATGAGCACCCGGGGCCCGAACCGGGGCAGCGTCACGATGGAGGAGGTATTGGAGCTGACCAGGATGCACCCGAACATCGGCAGGAAGGCCAGCCCGCAGGTGACCGGGCTGTATCCCTTGACCTGCTGGAGGTAGTAGGTCAGGAACAGGAAGACGCTGAAGATCGCGATCCCGGCCACGCCGACGGCGACGTAGGCGCCGCCCCTGGTGCGGTCGAGGATGACCCGCAGCGGTAGCAGCGGCTGGCTGACCCGCTGCTCGGCAAGGCCGAAGGCGACAAGCAGGGCGGCGCCGAGGGCGAGCGACCCGAGGGTGAGGGCGGCAGTCCAGCCGGCCGTTTCCGCGTGTGAGAAGCCGAAGACGAGGCAGAACAGGCCGGCCGACGCCAGCAGCGTTCCAGCCCAGTCCAGGCGCGGGCGGATGGCGGGCTTGTTGCCCTGCATGTACATCAGCGCGCCGGCCACGGCGATCGCGGCGAAGATCAGGTTGACGTACAGCGCCCAGCGCCAGGAGAGGTACTCGGTCAGGACCCCGCCGAGGATGAGGCCGACGGCCCCGCCGCCGCCGGCCACAGACCCGAAGACGCCGAACGCCCGGCCCCGCTCGCGCGGGTCACGGAAGATGCTGATCAGGGTGCCAAGCGCCGAGGGGGCGAGGATCGCGCCGAACACGCCCTGCAGGGTACGCGCGGCCACCAGCATGCCGAACGAGGTCGCGGCCCCGCCCACGGCGGAGGACAGCGCGAATCCGATCAGGCCCGCGATGAAGACGTGCTTGCGGTTGAACATGTCGCCGAGCCGGCCGCCGAGCAGCAGCAGGCTGCCGAAGGCCAGCGCGTAGGCCGTGACCACCCACTGCCGCTCGCTGTTGGGGAATCCGAGCGAGTGCTGGGCCGACGGCAGCGCGATGTTCACGATGGTGGAGTCGAGGATCACCATCAGCTGGGCG
>JBEKGC010000521.1:0-4534 GCA_050013055.1 Streptosporangiaceae bacterium | reverse complement strand
GGAGTCACGTTCGACGACCTGCCCCCCGCGTTCATCGCGGCCCTGCTCACCGACGTCGTCCGCAAGCGCGCCGGAAGCGGTGAAGGACCGGGCCTCGCGGCGTGGCTCACCGGCCGGGCACCCGAACCGCCTCAGCTGGGCGCCTGGCTCTGACCCCCAGCCGCCGAGCGCACGGCGGCGATGAAGTCGGCGGGCTGGTCGAGGTGCACAAGGTGCCCGGCTCCGGCGATCCGCACGGTGCGGATGGCCGGTCGCTGCCGCGCGACACGGTCGTGCAGGCCAGCCAGCCACGGGGAGCTCTCCTGGCCGAGGATCCAGGTCAGCGGGACGGTAAGGCCGGCCACCGCGCGAAGCGGGATGTGCTCGTGCATGACGCCGAAGGGATGAGGGTCCCATTCCGCCAGCACCGGCTCGGCGTTGGCCTGCAGGTTGCGGCGGACGGTCTCGGGAGCGAGGTCGTAGCCGTTGCCGCCGGAGCGCAGTGCAGAGCCGAATCGGTAGAAGACCTCGGCCGCCTCCAGCCGCCGGCCGCGCAGCTGGGTGAGTTTGAGCCTGAGCGCTGTGCCCAGCACCCGCCGGTCGGCGTGCCGCATGCCGTGGAACGGGGCCTCCACGATGACCAGCGCCGTGAAAAGCTCCGGATGCTTGACCGCGACGGCCAGGGCGATGTTGCCGCCGGAACTCCAGCCGACCACGGTGGCCGGCTCCCTGACGACTTGCTGCAGGACCGCCGTCAGGTCCTGGGCGTGGATCCGGTGGTCGCGAACAGGCTTGTGCCGGGATTGCCCGTAGCCGCGCCGGTCGTATACGACGACGTGGTGGTCACGGGCTAGGTCGTCAACCACACCGTCCCAGGTCGTCATGTCCGTGGCCGAACCGTGGACCAGGACGAGCGGCGGGCCGTTCCCCGCGGTCCGGTAGTTCAGCTTCGCTCCGGGAACTTCAAGTACAGGCATGCCTACTCCAGGCGCAGGGTGCAACCTCTGGCGCGGGGCGCAACGCGTTTCATATTTTCAACGGCCGGACTAAATTATGACACGTCAGCGGACTTCTTCACCAGGAGGCGTTTACGCTGCCCATCGCAGTCCCGCTGCGCGATATCGCCCGTTCGGGTCATCGGTACCCTGGCGGTATGACGAGCAGGCCAGTGGCGACCGGGACAGCGATCAGCACCCGAGGCATCGCATGATCGCGGCGCTCCCCGAATGTCGCATAGGGCACCCGCGTTCGGCTCCGGCCCTTCGATGGGGCGTGCTGGCTCCCGGCAACATCGCGGCTGTCTTCGTGACGGCTCTGCAGCATCACACGTCACAGCAGGTGGTCGCGGTGGGATCCCGGTCCCTGGAGCGTGGTACTGACTTCGCCGGGCGATTCGGTATCCCGCGCGTTCACGCGGGCTACGAGGACCTTGTCGCCGACCCTGATGTGGACGTGGTCTACATCGCATCCCGCCAGGCTGACCACCTGGAGCACGGACTGCTCGCGATTGCGGCAGGTAAGCCGGTCCTGATCGAGAAGCCGTTCGCGGTGAGCTCGGCGCAGGCTGCGACGCTCGCCGCCGCTGCCCGCGAACGCGGCGTGTTCGCGATGGAGGCCATGTGGACAAGGTACCTGCCGCAGACAGACATCCTCCGCCAGTTGCTCGATGCGGGAGCGCTCGGCGAGATCACCGGCCTGGCCGCGGACCACGGCCAGCGCATACCCGCTGACAGCTGGCTGTGGAGCACGAATCCCGGCGGCGGCGCGCTCCTGGACCTTGGCATCTATCCGTATTCGTTCGCCTCGATGGTTTTGGGGAGCCCGCGTTCCATCGCCGTCACCGGTTCGTTTGCCGGGTCCGGCGTTGACCGGCAGAGCACCGCGGTGCTGGGATACGACGGCGGCGCTGAGGCGGTTCTGTCTACCACCATGGTCGGCCGCACGCCGGTGCGGGCGAGCATCACCGGCAGTGGCGGGCTCTTCGAACTTGACGGCCCGTTCTTCGTGCCAACTCGGCTGACCTTCTCGCCGCCCGAGTTCGGAGCCGAGGGTCTGTCCTGGTCGGACGGCGGAGAGATTCCCGGCCATGAGGGCCTGTGCTACCAGGCCGCCGCACTCGCACGATACGTGCACGACGGCCTCCTCGAATCACCTGTGCACACCCTCGAGGAGACGATCGCGGTGCTCGCGACCATCGATGCCGTGCGCGAACGACTTGCCGGCCACGACTAACCGCATGGTGGCCCTGACCGGCCAGGTGGTGCTCGGCGGAGCGGGATTCTCCATCTACGACGACCGAGACGACGCGGTGACGAGCTATGGCAGGGCTAGGCGGCGCGGTCCGGGATGATGACGTATTTCGAACCGGTCGCCTGCCGGTAGTAGTCGGCGATCGCTTCGATCCGGAGCGCGCCTGGGAGTGATACCTGCGCTGTGTAGTTGCTGGCGAACGTCGTTGTGAGCCCGGCAGCGACATGGTCACGCAGCTGCGCCACGCGCGCCGGGCCGGCCTTTTGCAGGAACGGCGTCAGCAGCCACCCGCCGATGCCCCAGGCCATGCCGTAGCTGCGGGTCAGCTCGGTCGGGCCGCGGTCAAGCGATCCGTAGATGTAGACCTGCTTGTGCACAGCCGACCCGTACCTGCTGTAGCCGTCCGCGGCGGCGCTGGCGGCGGCTTCCATGCCCGTCAGGATCTGGCTCGCCAGCCGGCCGCCACCGATGGCGTCGAAAGCAAGCGTGGCACCGGTTGCCTTGAACGCGTCGGTCAGCTTCGCCATGAAGTCGGTGGATGTCGAATTGCAGACGTGGACGGCACCAGCCGCGCGGAGCATCGCTTCCTGGTCTGGCTTCCGCACGATGTTCACCAGCGGAACCTGCTGCCCGATGCAGAGCCGGTTGAGCATCTGGCCAAGGTTGGAGGCTGCGGCCGTATGCACCAGCGCGCTGTGATTCTCCATCCGCATGGTCTCGACCATGCCGAGAGCCGTCATCGGGTTAACGAACGAGGCCGCGCCTTCGATCGCCGTCGCTCCGGCCGGGAGCTCCAGGCACAGCGCGACGTTGACCGACCGGTACTGCGAGTACATTCCGCCGCCCGCCGCCGCGACGACCTTGCCCAGCAGAGCCTGCGCGGCCGCGGACTCGCCCGCCGCCACGACCGTGCCCGCGCCCTCGTTGCCGACCGGCGCGGGCGTCCCTACCCGGCCGGCGAGGCCGCGCATGGCGGCATCGGGGATAGGCGCGGTGACCACCGGGCGCTCAGCAGATCCGCTGCCCACCGCGGCAGCCATATCAGCCCCGGCGAAGAGCAGGCCCATGTCTGACGGGTTGAGCGGTGCTGCCTCCACCCTGATGAGGACCTCGTCTGGTCCCGGCTCTGACACCGGGACCGTTTCCAGGAACAGCTCGAGGATCTGATCGGCTCTGACCAGCGATCGCAGCTGGAGCGCTTCGGCCGGAATCTCTGCGGACATAGCTGAGATCCTCTCAGAGTGCGCCGGCCGGGCGCTCGTAATCGCTCATCGAGTGGCCGAGCCGGGCTGACAGCCGAATTTGTGCGTGGCTGATTGAACCGGAAGGCCGCCCCGGCCGTGCCAGTAATGGAGGAGTGTTCCCGCTGGGTTACGGAGGGGATCTTCATGACACGCGTCCTGCGATGGTGCACGCTGGCCGGGATCACGGCCGGGCTGCTGGGGCTGGCCGTCCCGGCGTCCGGCGCGACGGGCTGGACTGTGGTCACACCGCCCGCCTCGACGGCCGGCGCCGAGCTCACCGGGTCTTACGCCCTTTCCGACACCGACGCCTGGGTGGTCGGCGGGCCCGCAAACGCCAGCACGGCCCCGGTCGCGCTCAACTGGAACGGCACCGCCTGGTCGTCGGTGCCCACCCCCACGCCGTCGGGCAGTACCCCGGACTGGGTGCTCAAGTCCGTCGCGGCCAGCAGCGCGAGCGACGCATGGGCCGTCGGGGAGCAGGTGGCCGGAACGAAAATTCACGACTCGCTCTACGAACACTGGAACGGCACGGCGTGGTCGGTCGTCGCCGGGCCCAACGAAGGCATCCTGGGCGCAGTTCTCGACTTCAGCCCGACGAACGCCTGGGCGTTCGCCGACTTCTCCGTCCTGCACTGGAACGGGACCGCGTGGTCAGTCGTTTCCGGTGCTCTCCCCGCTCTCGCGGTGAGCGCGGACGGCCCCGACGATATCTGGGGCATCTACCGAAATGATCAGGTGACCCACTACAACGGGACCTCCTGGAGCGTCTACACGCTGTCGGGACCGAGCGGCACCGACTTCGAAAGCGTGGCGGCGCTCTCGCCGACCGACGTGTGGGCGGGGGGAACCAACGGCACCGGCCCCCTCCTGGAGCACTTCAACGGGACATCGTGGCAGGTGATGTCGACGCCGTCCAGTTTCTCTGGCGCCGGCGTGCTCGCGATGACCGCGAAATCGGACTCCGACGTCTGGATCTTCAGCCTGCACAACCCCCTGACCGAGGCAGTGCTGCTAGCCAACTGGAACGGCTCGTCGTGGACAACCTCGCCGAGCCCGATTCC
>JBEKGC010000520.1:0-4540 GCA_050013055.1 Streptosporangiaceae bacterium | reverse complement strand
AGGAGCAGGGCCAAGGTGGTGAAACGGTACGGCAGATTTGGCAGCTGAGAGCCGCCGACGCCGGGGGCATCGAAGCGGATCACCTCGATGGCCGGGTCGAGTGCGTCCACGAACGGCCGGAAGGCTTCCAGTCGCATGCCGATGCCGTTGCATAGCAGGAGCGGCGGCCCTGTCCCGGTGCCCGGCCGGATCGCGACGCGCAGCTGCCTCCCGCCCACCCGCATGATCTCTTCCCGCACGTTGTCATCTCTGACAGCCATGTCCATTCCTCCTCGGGCACGCCGCGGCTACCATCTCTGTGATGGAAGTCACACGGTTACGGGAATAATAACGTTGCTTGGAATAGTACGCAATAGGCAAAGTCTGGTTAGCACGATGGATTCCGGCGGGTGGGCGGCGAGACCGAGCAGGCCTCACCTTCCCGGCGGGCCGCCCACCTGCGATAGGTCCGCTGCCCGCGGCGAGCCGATCGCGTTTCGCCGCGGATTTGCTTACCATCCTGAGCAGAGAGCGAAAGCACAGAATTACGGAGCGACAGTGACCGGAACCTGGAACGGGCAGACGCAATGCCTGGGCGCCTTCATCCGCAACCGGCGTAAGCTCGCCCGCCTGTCGCTGCGTCAGCTTGCTGAGATGACGTCTCTCTCCAATCCCTACCTGAGCCAGCTTGAGCGGGGCCTGCACCTGCCATCGGTTCGCGTGCTCAAGCTGCTCTCCGAAGCGCTGAACGTGTCCGTCGAGACGCTGCTTGCCCAGGCGGGCCTGCTCGACCTGGCTCCGTCCGGGGATGGGGCCGCGGCGGCTGACGGGCCCCCAGCATCGTCGGTGGAGTCTGCCATCAGCGCCGACGAGCGCCTGGCCGACGAGCAGAAGGCCGCGCTGATCGCCGTCTACCGCAGCATGCTCCGCTTCTAGGCCTTCAGATGGCGCTCTTGGCGCGGAGCGCCAACAGGAACGCGGCGTAGCTCCAGGACAGGTTGCTGACGCTCTTCTCGTAGCCGGTCCAGGCGTCGAACTGCTCGCTGAGCTCGAAGTGATCGCTGTGATAGACGAGCGCCTGCATCATCTGGTCGCCGTAGCTCTCCAGGCTTGCCGCCGCATCCTTCGGCGTGGTCGAGGCGTCGACTCCGATCTGGCTGAAGAAGGCCGCCGACAGACTGTCAAGCGGAACCGTTCCTGTGGTCGTGACCGCCTGCGCCAGCCGGTAGTACAGCGCGGCGAAGCTGGCGGTGGAAATGGCCCAGGGGTGGTCACGCGTCGACGGGTCGGCGGTGTCGCCGTCGTAGGTGTCGCCAGGGTAGCGCCCGAGCATAGGCCCCACCGGGCCGCTGCTGAGCTTCTGGTCGTTCCCGTTGATCGGATAATAGTTCGGCGATGCCGGGTCGGCCCACTGGCTGCGCAGCTGCGCGGCGGTCGCCAGGAGCTTGGTGTCGGTGACCGGGACCGCGCCGTAGATCGCCGCCAAGACGATGTCGATATTCGGGTCGTAGGGCGACTTCGGGTCCGACGGGGGCGGCGCTGGCAGCAGCGACTGGTAGTACTGGCCGTTCCAGTGACTACTGAGGACGTTCTGCAGCCACGGTATGGCGGTGCTCAGCCAGCCGGGAACACCGATCCCGAGCGTGTTGGACGTGATCGCCTGAAAGCACTCCAGCTGCACCGAGCGCGCGAAGAACGAGGCGCCGGTCTCCTCCTCCCAGAGGTTGACCGTCTCGCCTTGATAGGCGTTCTGCAGGAAGCTCAGGTTCGCTGCGATCACCGCGCCCGCCACGGCCTGCGTGGGCGCGTCGAGCTGGGCGTACATCTGCAGGATCGCCAGCGTCTGCAGGGCCGGCCCGTCGGTCTGATCGCTCCAGTTCCGCGGTGTGCCGTTGATGATGAACGACGCGCGATCGAAGTGACCGCTGGCGCTGGCCGAGTTCTGGCAGGTCTGCGCGAACTGCACGTAGTCGATCAGCGGCTGGTTGGTGGGCGGCGGGGCGGCCGCCAGCTCGACCGCGACGACCGCCGAGTCGCGGGTCCAGTTGAAGATGTAGTCCTGGTTCACGTCCGCGCCGGTGTTCTCCCACGTCGGTGAGGCGAGTATGCACCCAGGTTGCGACTGGACGGGGGGCGACGGCTGGCTGATATTGTCCGGCGGCGTCTCAAACACAAGCCCGTCCGACGCGACGTTGCGGAACATCAGCCAGAACATGTACGGCCCGATCGAGGCCAGGTCCGACTGTGCCACCGCAAGCTTCACCAGGCTGTACTGCAATTTGGCCATCTCGAGAGCCATCCTTTCTTCTCCGCTCTCTTCCCCATCGAGAGTCGGGCGGGCCCAGCACCAGTCGGCCTGGCCCCTGGCAGATCGCCAGGCTCACCACCGTCGGCAGGCAAGATTCGCAGTCTCCACGATTACAGAGGACACCCGCACGCACCTGATACAGCCCCCGGCGCGCCAGCGCCGTCCTCCTCCGGGCGCCACCAATGATTCGACCGGGGCTCACTGCGGCAAGCAGGTAGCAAGACAGTGTTATCCGCCTTGCCCCTGGCCGGGTATACCGGAGGGCTGCCCGTCTTCTGGCAGGCCCGCCTTTGCGCAGGCCCGCTCGATCTCATCGGCCGGGTACGAGGTGAGCTTGTCCTTGTGCAGCCTTCGGTGGAATTCGCTTGTGATATCGGCAATTGGCTTATAACGCCCAATGATGGCATCAGCAGCGGCCGGAAGGCAGGCAGACTCCCTGCTGCCTGCGTATTCCCTCGCGAGTGGATCGTTGCCCGCTTCTGGTTCCTGGGCGGCCTGCAGCCATCTGACCAGATGAGTCACCGTGTAGGAACGGTCGTAGCTGCGGTGGCTAGCGAAGAAGCGGACTTCGACTCCGGAAAGGTCGAACCGGGAGTGCATAGCCAGGCCAAAATCCGCGAAATAAAGGCGCTGGCCGTCAGTGAGGATGTTGTTAAAATGCGCATCAAAATGAATCAGGCCGCGGGAGTTCATAAAAGATGTCGTGGCCTGCAGGTCCCGATCCACCATGATGCACGCGGAGCCTGCCTCCGCACCGCCCCGAGAGATCTGCCCGCTGAGCCACTCATGCAAGGTCTGCGGAAAATATTCCAGGAACACCACAACGCTTGCTGATGAGTGCGCGATCGCCAGGAGCCGCTCGCGTACCTCCCGGCAGCCTTCCCAGTATGCGACTGAACGCTCCGTGTCGGCGTGCTCAGCCGCCGAAGGCGGCGGCGGAGGCGGTCCAGGCAGAACCCGCCAGTGGTACATCAGGGGGAAGCCTGCGCATTGGCCCGCGAGAACCCAGTTGGTCGTCATGATATGCACGGCCAACTCCCGCCAAGTACCGAAACCCGCTGAGCCCAGGCCGTACTGGTAAAAGACAGGGAGCCGGAAAATGTTCGCCGTTGACCGGAGGTTTTCCCGGCGCCGTTCCAGGTCAGAAAGAGGGATTTTCTTGACGAAGACCCGGGTACCGTCAAGGTCCAACAAAAAAGTCGCGCCGCCGATCCCCGATGCGAGCGGTACAGCGTTTCCGACAAGCCCGCCGAGCTGATCGTCACTCAGCAGCGCCAAATGCGCAGAGACAGCGCTGTAGCCGTCCAAGCGCACAGAGTGTTCCATCTAGGCTGCCGTTGCCTCTCTTCAATACGTTCCTTCTGCGCGGAAGCTGAGCCCATGAGCGTTATGCAAAACCGGTCGCGAGTGCAGGCCTTCTGGGCCTGCGCGAGCGATCGGTGCAGGTAGCACGGGCATCAGCCTCAGCGGGTTCTTTGCATAACGCGACTTTTGCATAAGACACCATGCCTCAAACGCGCTCCCCGCCGTCTGCAAGACCGTACCGAAGATCCCAGGGCACGGTGCCCGGCGCTAGCAACGTTATCCATCGGCCTGAGCCTGCCCGATGGCTATCTCGTCCGCAACGCGGCGTGATTCGCTAGATCGCAGAACGAGCCGCGCTTGCGATTGAAAGGCACGCCAGCTTCGCTCCCACTGCCCGTCACGAGGCGTGGCGAACACGAACCTGCGAAGCAGCCCGGTCAGCGACTGCTCAACCGCGCGATCAACGACGGCCCGCGACCGCTCGGACTCATACGAGGCCGCATCCACCCAGTCGGCCGGACCCCAGATGCACACATCGATGCACTCCTTCGGACTATCAACCCCCCCGCAGTCCTGGCATCGCCAGACGATCACGGTCTCCGCCGGCGAAAGCAGCTCATCATCGCGGCCCCCAGCAGCGGGCCTCAAACATCGCAGCGCCGAACGCGCCGATTGCCGAACCGCCTCATACGTAGCCCGCCACTCGCCCGGGCCCGGCTCTGTGCGCGCCAGCTCCCCGACGACAACCCCGAGCTCCTTGATGCGAACGCGGCAGGCCACCGCGGCCACCGTCAGCTCGTCGTAATCGCCGCCACTGACCAGCTCAAGCCTGCTCTCGCGACAGGCTCCCGCGCAGCTCTCATACTGCCTCATCGCCCCGCAGCCGATGCAGCCCGGGATCGACAGGCGGCGGGGCGGCTCCACGGAGTCACTATAACCCCGGCGCCG
>JBEKGC010000519.1:0-7123 GCA_050013055.1 Streptosporangiaceae bacterium | reverse complement strand
TACCTGACCTTGGTTGGCCGGGTCAAGGAGCTCATCAACCGGGCTGGCGAGAAAATCTCTCCTTATGAGATCGAGGACGTACTGCTGTCCCATCCCGCCGTCGCCGATGCGGCCGCGTACCCGGTGCCTGATGAGGAGTACGGCGAGCAGGTTGGCGTAGTCGTGGTTCTCCGGGGTGAGGCTACGCCGGCTGAGCTCGCCGCGCACTGCGCGGAGCGGCTGGCCGCGTTCAAGCGGCCCGCTCGGCTGACGATCCTGCCCGAGATCCCGACGGGACCGACCGGCAAGATACAGCGCCGCAACCTCGCGGCCCTGGTGGACGAATGAAGATCGCGGTCGTCGGCGCCGGCGCCATCGGCGCGTACGTCGGGGCCGCGCTCCACCGAGGCGGGGCTGACGTGCATCTCATTGCGCGCGGCCAGCACCTGGAGGTCATGCGGCGCGAAGGCGTCACTGTTCTGAGCCCTCGCGGCGGCTTCCACGCCCACCCGAACGCCACCGATGACCCCGCCGCGATCGGCCCGGTCGACATCGTGTTCCTCGGGCTCAAGGCGTACAGCTACGCCGATGCCGGCTCGCTTATCGCTCCGCTGCTTGCGCGCCACACCGGCGTCGTGGCCGCGCAGAACGGGATCCCGTGGTGGTACTTCCACGGGCTCGCTGGTCCCTATGAGGGAAGGCGGGTGGAGGCGGCGGATCCCGGCGGCGCGGTCTCGGCGGTGATCCCCCCGGCGCATGCGATCGGCTGCGTGGTGTACTGCTCGGCCGAGATCTCCTCGCCCGGGGTGATCCGGCATATCGAGGGCACGCGGTATTCGATCGGTGAGCCCGACGGCACCGTCTCCGGACGTTGCGCCGCGTTCAGCGCCGCGATGGCCGCCGGCGGCCTCAAGTGCCCGGTCGAGACCGGCCTCCGCAGCGACATCTGGCTCAAGCTCATGGGTAACGCGGCGTTCAACCCGGTCAGCGTCCTGACCGGGGCGACCATGGGCCAGATCGCTGCCCATCCCGGCACGCGCGACCTGGTGCTGGCCATGATGCGCGAGACCGCCGGGATCGCCGCCCGCCTCGGCAGCCCGCCTCAGATCTCCGTCGAGCGCCGGTTCGAGGGCGCGGCCAAGGCCGGGGACCAGAGGCAGGCAAACCCCTCGAGACAGACGTGCTCCTGAAGGCACCTGTCGAACTGGCCCGGCTCGTCGGCGCGCCGGCGCCAAATCTCCAGACGGTGCATTCCCTGATCGACCTCCTCACCCGTCAAGATTGACCCGAACGGACGACGTATCGCTGGCGGGATCGCGATGGCCCGGATACGCCAGGCTGAAGCAGACCTGGCCGGCGCATCGATGAAGGCCCGCCCATCGCCTCCCTTCTGCGAGCGGCCGGGAAACAGGGGATCGCCCGGCGAACTCGACCTGTTGTCGCGCACCCGCAACCGGCAACCCTGACCCGCGCCCGTCGTCGCGCGAATCACCACATCAATCACCACGTGTGGTGATGCCACCTCACCGCAGTCGCTTCTAGCTTTCGATCAGGCCTGCAAAGGCTCGCAACGCCGGCGGAGATCCGTCTAGGCAAGCGAAAGCAGAAGGAGCGCCATGAGCGAAATATCGGCCGGCCGCCATGACGACCCTGGACGGTATGAGATCCGCCTCAAGGGCCACCTCGATTCCCGGTGGGCCGCCTGGTTCGACGGGCTGACCCTCACCCGCGACAGCGACGGCACCACCATCATCCATGGCCCCGTAACAGACCAGGCCGCACTCTATGGCCTGCTCCAGAAAACACGCGACCTGGGCCTGCCCCTGATCTCAGTCACTTACGTCGAACCCGGCCATCCCCCCATGCCCACCATCGAGACCCGGTAACTCAGCTATCCGCGAATAGGAGACCGACATGGCGACCACCGTACAAACCCCGGCCACGAAAGCAGCGAAACGAATCCCGATGACCGCAACGAGGAAGACCGCGCTTGTCGCGGGCGTCTTCTACCTGATCACCTTCGTCTCGATCCCCACGCTCGCCCTCTACGGCCCGGTGAAGAACCACCGGGACTGGATCTTGTCCTCCGGCTCCCACACTGGCGTGCTCGTGGGCGGCTTCCTGGAGGTGATCGTCGCGCTGGCCGGCATCGGCACGGCCGTCACCCTGTACCCGGTGGTCAAGCGGCAGAACGAAGGCTTCGCGCTTGGCTTTGTCACCGCCCGCGTCCTGGAAGCCGCCATGATCTTCACCGGTGTCGTCAGCCTGCTTTCGCTGGTGACCTTGCGGCAGGACCTGGGCGGAACGGCCGGAGCCAATGCGGCCTCCCTGGTCACCACCGGCGCGTCGCACGTCGCGATCTACAACTGGACATTCCTGCTCTCACAGAGCCTCATGCCGGGCATCAACGCACTGCTGCTTGGCTCCTTGATGTACCGGTCCCGCCTCGTACCCCGCGTCATTCCCGTGATGGGCCTCATCGGAGGCCCGCTGCTCATCATCGCCGTATTCGCGACGCTGTTCGGGCAGCACTCGTCCCTGACCGGGCTCGCCGTACTCCCGGTGATCCCGGTGGCTGCCTGGGAGTTCTCGCTGGGCGTGTGGCTGGTCTTCAAGGGCTTCAGGCCCTCCCCGATCACCGCCGAGATGGACGCCGCCAGCACGCGGCCCGCCTACCGCGGCGCGGCCGTCTAACCATCGGCCACGCGGCCGGGCCCTTCACGCGGGCCCGGCCGCTGTATGTGCAGGCCAGCGGGCCTCTTGAGGGCCCGGCCGGAGCAGGCGACCAGCCCAGAAGACTCATCGGACACGCCTCACGGGCAAGATGGCGAACGCTCCGATGATGGCGCACCCTCCGGCGACCATGTACAGCATGCTGTAGCTGCTGCCGCCGCGGCCGATCGCCAGGATGGCCGGCGCGACCGCCGGTGCGATGGAAAAGGGAAGAGCGCCGGCGATGTTGAACACACCGAGATCCTTGGCGGCGCTGCGCTTGTCGGGCAGCACGTCCACTACGAGCGCGAGGTCGACGGCCGCGTAGACGCCGAAGCCGAGTCCGCTGATGGCCATGCCGACCAGGAACCCGCTGAAGTGGCTGGCGATGGCGATCACGAACAAGGCCAGGCCGTAGACGACCGACGCGGCCAGGACGAAGATCTTCCGCCGGCCCGTCCGGTCCGAGAGTTTCCCGCCGATGAGGGAAGCGGCGATGAGGACTACGGACTGGGCGAGTGTGCCGAGGAATATCTGCTGCGGCACATCCGCCTTGGCGGTGCCGATCTTGTCCAGCAGGTAGTAGGCCTGGTAGGTGACCAGGAACGCGTAAGCCAGGACGAACATGAAGCGGCTGGCGAAAGCCCAGGAGAAGTCCGGGTTCTTCCGCGGGTTGACGTAGAACGTGCCGGTGAATTCCCGCAGCGACCATTTCGGCTTATCCGCCTTGGCGAGCCGGCGATCGTTGAGGGTGACCGCGAAAAGCAGGACGAAGAATCCGCCGATCGCGCACGGGGCCAAGAACATGGTGAGCAGGCTGCCGGCGAACAGTTTGACGACAAACGCGCCGCACACCGACCCGATCGGCAGGCAGACACCAAGCACACCGGAAACCTGGCCGCGCTGGACGGACGGGATCTGGTCTGGCACCACCGCCACCATCGCGGCGAGCAGCGCGTTAAAGAACAGCTGGGTGATGCACCATCCGAGCAGGACGACCGGGATGCTGGGGGCCAGCGCGACAATTCCGATGCCGAGGGAACCGCCCACCAGGCCGGTGACCATCCATGGCCGCCGCATGCCCAGCGGCGACGCGGTGCGGTCGCTCATCCGGCCGAAGAACGGATTACCGACCATCGACACCAGGGCGCCGATCCCGGCGACAAGCGCCAGGCTGGCCGGTGCCCGTTCGATCCCGACCAGCGAGTCCACCTTCAAGGCCAAGGTGACCAGCACAGGCGCGAGGAACAGCAGGTTGGTGCTCATAAACGCTAATGTGTACAGCGAGATAAAACCCCATCCGACCCGGTGCGCCGCGGGTGAGGAGGGCTCCAGCGCAGCCTCGGCCGCGGTTCGGTACTTCAATTCGTCCAGCCCAGCCGTCGCAGCCAGATATGGGTCGGCGGCAGAGGTGCTACCCCCGGGCCTGGAAACGTCAGACATTACGCTCTCCTCAAGACGGTTGGGCCTGGTACTCCCGGGACTCCGGACAATCACCAGGAGCGGGAACGCGGGCTCGAAGAGGCCGCCGGGGACCTGGAACGCGATCCCGGCGCCGGAGGCGGGGGGCGAGATCGGGCAGGTCGCCGCCGGCCCCGAGCAGCCCGGCCGCGCCAGACAGTGCGTAGCCGGCCAGCACGTAGCCGTTCCACTGACTGCGGCTGGTCAGGAAGTACACCCGCGCCGGCGCTGCCATGTGCCACCTCGGGTTGGCTGTGCGCTAGGCGCCACCGAGGTCCAGAGCACCCGGGAGAATCCGTGTCTTCGTGTACACGCAGATAAACGAGGACACCTCCTTCGTTAGGACGCTACGCCCGATCCGCCGGAGGGACAAGGACGACCGTGGCCGGGGCGGTGCCGCGCCCCCTAGCCGGGCGAAAGGGCTGGGGTGAAACGAGCGCACGCGGCCCCCTTGACGGGCAGATTCCGCCATTGAGGATCTGGCGGACACGAGATCGGCCACCTATGCTCATTCGACAAAGGTCCTCACTGTGCTCGTGATCCCACGACTGGGAGGCGCGGATGCCCAGGTGCCACACGCGGATACCAGCCCCAGCCAAGCCCCGGCTCGCTCCGCCGCGCCCGACCATGACGCCCATCGCCGAGACCGTCCAGGCAGTCCAGGACAGCCCGCTTGGGCGCGTTTCCCTCGGGCCGGGCGGCGTACCGGGTGCCCGAGCCCAGGCCGCGGCGTTGCACCAGGCCAGCGGCGGCCAGCTTGCCCGGGCCGGCCGGGCGCTGCTTCACCTGCAAACGCAGTACGGCAACCGTTACGTGCAGCAGGTCGTGGGCCACGCCCGCCAGCCGGCCGGCCTGGTGCCCACGCCGGTCGTGCAGGCCAAGCTGGTGGAGGGCCGGACCGAGGATCGGTACGAGCAGCAGGCCGACCGTGTGGCCCGGCAGGTGGCGGGCGCGCTGACGCGGACGGGGAGGGCTGCGGTGCACGTCCCTGCCGTGCCCCGCGCACGTGGCACTGCGGGCGAGGCGGTGGACCCCGGGGTCGCGGGGGCCATCGGGCGGTCACGGGCTGGTGGCAGGGCTATCCCCGAGCCGGTGCGCGGCCCGCTGGAGCGGGCGCTCGGCACCGACCTGTCAGAGGTACGCGTGCACGCCGACGCCCGCGCCGACCAGCTCAACCGTGCGCTGCGCTCGCGCGCGTTCACCAGCGGGCAGGACATCTTCTTCCGCCGCGGCGCCTACCTGCCGGAGCGCCCGGCCGGGACAGCGTTGCTGGCCCATGAGGTGGCGCACGTCCTGCAGCAGCAGGCCGCCACCTCGGCCGGCCTGGTGAAGCAGCTGGACGACCCGATCTCCAAGCACGTCGGCCAGCCGTTCAGCCCCGCCCAGCGGAACAATATCTACGACACAAACGTGCGTAACCACAAAGGGAAGCTTCGCTCCGATACCGATCCCGGGCAGGAACTGTTCCTGCAGAACACCGATGAGACGCCGCATGTCGACCACCGGTTCCCGAAGTCGGCGGGGGGGAGCAACAGCTTTGCGAACGCCGCGGTGCTCTCGGCGGCTACGAATATCAGCAAGGGCAACCGGATCACGGATGTCGACCATGACCCGGCCCCGGCAGAGGCGCTGGCGCCCTACCAGCACTTCGGGACCCATCCGCAGCAGTATCCGTCGACCGTGGGCAACGGCAGGCTATTCAGCAACGATCAGCGGACCGCGATCTACAACGCCAACCGGCAGTATTACAACGACGGTGAAATCCATTCCGACCTCCCTGGACATGAGACCCTCTTTGGGAATGACTCCTCGCAGATCCCGCACGTCGATCACATCACGCCGAAGGTCGACGGAGGCACCAACTACTACTTCAACGCGCGGGTGATATCTGCCGAGGAGAACCTTGAGAAAGGCGGCGGCGACCGGCCCCCGATTGGCTTTGGACGCAAGGAGCGGTACGACTACCCCGTGTCGGAGATGAACCTGGTGGAGTACTTCAACTACCGCCGGACAGGCCAGCTACCAGAGCGGCTCGTCGAGGAGTCGGAGTCCGAGGAGGCCAGCGAGACGGCGGGCACGGGGGAGCCGATGGAAATCCCGGTCAAGGAACTGGATCTTTGGAACCCCAGGCAGGTCACGGGGTCGAGGCGGCGCAAGCCACCGGAGCGGCTCGGCGGGACCCCTTCCCAGAAGAAGGGAATCGGGAAGCCGGCGGCGAAGAAGAAGCAGCAGCAGCAAAAGAAGAAGCAGCAGCAGTTGAAGAAGCAGTTGAAAAAGCAGGTCCAGACGTAGACCGACGGCGGGAGGAAGGAACGGCGCCGCAGCCCCCGGCCCAGGCCAGACCGGCCATCCACGGTCCAAGGCACCGATCTATTGCGGGTCACTTCCCGACAATCCCATATGGACTGCTGTGCCCCGTCACTGGCCGTAACGTGAGGTCCCATGACCGTTGTCCTTGATCACCTCGCCATCGGCGTCCCGGCTCTTTCGGGCGGCTGGGAGCTGTTCGGCGGCGTCCTGGGCGGAACCTGGGCCTACGGCGGCGACTCCGCCGGATTCTGGTGGGGGCAGCTGGAATTCGCCGCGGGCCCCAAAATCGAGCTGCTGACACCCACCGGGGGCCCGGATGCCGCCTTCCTCGACCGCTTCCTGGCCGCCCGGGGCGCAGGCCCGCACCACTACAACTTCCTCGTCACCGATATCGACGAGGCCCTCGCCCGGATCAGGGCGGCCGGCGTCGAGCCCGTCGGGGTCGACCTGGCCAACCCGGGCTGGCAAGAAGCCTTCCTGCACCCGCGGGACGCTCACGGCATCGTCATCCAGGTCGCGCAGCAGGCCGGCCCGCCGCCGCCGTCCGCGCCACCGCGGGAGCTGCCCGCCCCCGGCCCGCCGGCCCGCCTGGACCTGATCGAGCACCACGTCAGCGACCTGGACGGCGCGGTCAGGCTGTTCCGCGACGTCCTGGACGGCC
>JBEKGC010000518.1:0-6449 GCA_050013055.1 Streptosporangiaceae bacterium | reverse complement strand
CCACGGTGCAGGCCATCGCGGCGCTGAACCCGGACCTGATCACCGACGTCGACGTCATCGACGTCGGCTGGAATATCCGCATCAAGTAACGGCTCGTGGCCGGCCCTCGGGCCGGCCACGCCGATCATGACCGCGAATCGAGGAACTCGCCCTGCCCAACGGAACGCAGCAGGACACGCTGCCTGACCCGACGACCTGGCTGATTTTCTCGCGGACCTGATCACCGAGGCTCGATCGCGCGGCTCGAGCAGATGTTCGCAGAAACCGCGGCGGCTGGCGTCATCGCGTTCCTTACGCTCGCCGTAGGCCGCTTCTGGCCCCCCCGTGAGCCCCAGTGCCGGCCTGCCGCGAGTATCTGCGCGGTGACACCACCGGCCGTTCGGACCTAACCGGGTTTCACTCACCCGTCGGATCTCTGCCACTGCTACCCAGGCCGTCCAATGGCCTTGCTTTAGGTGACCTGCCAGGGGTTGAGCAGGTGGAACTCGATTTTCCGGATGACGTTGGTGATGCTGGGCTCGCCCGGTTTCCGGGCGGGGAAGTCGCCGGCTTTCTTTGATCTGCGGGGGCTGTTGCGGTCGGGCCGGTCCCGGACGCGGAATCCGGGCAGGAGGATCTTCATCAGGAACGTGGCGACGGCGAGTTCCAGCTGGTCAGGGGGGAAAAGCCGCCACGGAGTCCTTCGCGGCGGCCAGGGCATGAGGGAAGCTGATCTGTGCCGGCGGGATGCCGGCCGCGTTCACCGCGATCCCGACGATCCTGCATATCGCCTGGTAGACGGCGAACAGCGCCCACATTTCCTGCATCACCCCGGCGGGGTCCTTCGACCGCAGGACGGGCTGGCCCTCGCCCATGTCCGTCTTGTGATGGCCGATGACGGTCTCGCAGCCCCACCGGTCCGGGTAGCAGCACGCCAGGTCCAGCGCCGGGTACTCCCCGGTGTCGAGCAGGCTGGTGACCAGGGCGAACACCTCCGAGGTCTCCTCCGTGCCGCCGGCTGCGGGCGCGGTATGCACGGTGTACTCGATGACGCGGACGGTGATGACCGGGCCGTCGCCCTTCCGGGGCGGCCTCAGCTCCGCGAGATAGGTGCCGTCGGCCAGGACTTTCACCGGCTTCAGCGCGAAGCTGGCGGACGCCCGCCACAAGATGTGCGCGCCGGTGGCGAGGAAGTCGCGGGCCAGCGACCAGGACAGGAACTTGCGGTCCGCGAGCACCACCATCCCCGGCCCGAAGCATCCCCCTTTCAGCAGGTCACGGGCCAGCGGCTGCTCCGCGGTCCGGTACCCGCCCATCGCCGCCCCCAGCAGGCTCCCTGTCCCCGACTCCGCCGCGACCACCCACCTGACCTGCGGGAACGCCCCGTCCCTCGACTGGTTCGACGGGCGGCCGAAGAACTCGCCGTTCGGCTTCTCATCCGGCACGTCCGTCACCGACCCGTCCATCGAGACGATGCGCAGCCCGCAGCAGAACACCCCCGGCGCACCGTCCGTCCCTAGCGGGCCTGCGACCTGCGTAAACAGGTAACGGTGCACGTCCGGCCCGAGCTTGGCGCGGCCCCGCGACAGGGAGGAGATATTCGGCAGCCACCACTCCCGTCCCTGCCCGGCATCCACCCGCATCCCGGTGGCCGGACGGCCTTCCAGCAGGTCAGCGCCCAGCTGCCGGGAATACAGCCCGTCGGCCAGCTTCAGCATCACCTGCCCGTACCCGCAGTTCCTCCCCCGGAACAGCCACAGGGCCAGCACGAAATACACCACCAGCCGCGCCGGCAGCAGCCGCCGCCGCTGCTCCCGCGCCCCCGCCGAATCCACCGCCTCATCCACCAGCTCCGGCGTGAAAACCCTGGTCAGGACACCGACCGAGATCCGGTCCGGCAGCCACCCGACCGGCGACAACCCCGGTCAGGACACCGACCGAGATCCGGTCCGGCAGCCACCCGACCGGCGACAACCCCTCAGAACCATCATGAGCCACAAAACGGTCACGATATCACATCAAGCCTTAAAGCAGGGCCATTGCCCCCCCTGCCGCGGTCAACACCAGCGTGTCGGCGCTGCAAAGCGGCCAGTGCATCCAGTCCCAGCCTGCCCCAAACATGACGATTGACTCACTTCCGGTGATCTCGTGCTCGGCTATGCACTGGGGGCAGGTCCTCGGCCTGATCAGCATCGGAGACCCTGCCTCGACCACGTATCCCGGCGACACGGCAGTGCAACAGTTGGCCAGTACCGCATGTAACGAGAGCCTCCACGCGGCCGTCGGCTCCAACTCCCGTTACGTCGCCTGGTCTTCCCCTCCGAGCCAGGACGCCTGGGAAAACAACCAGTGGGCCAACGCTCTGTGCATTGCCGAGGCGGACGATGGCACGCCGTTCCAGGGCGGCCTTTCGCAGTAGCCTGACCCGTTCCGCGCCCAGGACGGCGGAGAACCTTGGCCGTCCACGCAATACTGTTGGGCTGGCCGTGGCCAAATGGTGCGACAGAATCTGAAGGCTTCAGTTCATCGTTCGCGCCCGCAGTCGAGCGGCGAGGCCCTGGCCGCCAGCTCCTATCAAAATTACGAACGCTAAAACAGCGATCACCCAAAAAGCACCAAAAATGCGTGTTGCCACGCCGCTCTCCCGGGGGGCAACGCTGCTACTACCTGACTTTTATCAAATTAGTGCGTACTCACCGGGTTACCTGATGAGCGCGAGGGCGTCGGGATGTCGGGCGGAAGCGGGTCTTCGGCGGTGAGGATGTGCTGGCCGGCACGGATCTGGATGGTCCGGTATCGGCGGGCCGTGCGGACGAATTTCTTGATGGACCAGCCGGTGCGGTGCTCGATGAACCGGGTGACGGCGAGGGCGGTGAACACGATCGTGAGGTGGGCCTCGATGGATTTGCGCTTGCGGTGGTAGATCGGGCGGGCCCGCAGGTCGTGCTTTGACGCTCTTCTCGATGTTCCAGAGCTCGTGGTAGCTCCCGATGGCGAAGTCCGCGTGACGTAGCGCTAATATGGGGCCACCGAATAGCGATCTTACAATCAGTCTCTAAGGATAAAGTGTGGGGTTTTTCGGGAAGCCACGAGAGCCGTCGGTACGGCCGTCCCGGAGTATAGGCGGGCAGCGGATGGCCGTGCCGGAGGATATCGGCACGCTGTCACGACGCGCACGGCTCATGGCCGCAGCCATGCTCAAGATCGCGTCGCTTCAGGTGTCGCAGCCGAGAGCGTACGGAACTCCGCTGGGCGACGGGAGCGGGCTCGAAGATGTCGTCGCGGTCATCAGGCCACTATTTGCCCGCGAACCCTCCCTGACCCGCTGGGTGGCCATCCGCGGCGCCTTGCTCTTCCTGGACATGGCCTGCAAGCAGCCATCCGTCAAGGCCGAGATCCTCGTGGCGATGGGCCTGCAGGCCGATGAGGAAACCGTCCGACTGGCCCCCGGCGCGGCACCGCTTCCGCCCCAGGTTGTGGCCAACGTTGTCGGCGTATTTCATTCTCTGGCCATGCGCCTTGACGCTTACGACAGGGTCAGCAAGATGAGCGTTGACGAGGTTAACGCCGACCCATTCTGGAAGGCCGTCAACCAAGCCGTCGCACTGGACTACATCGCCTGGACATCGACGGCGCTATGCCGGGTCGGATGGGTCGACGTCCCGGCCCAGATGCCAGAGCCGGGGGCACTCGAAACACCGGGCTGGTACGCCGACCCCCTGTGGGCCAAGGCCGAACGCTTCTGGGACGGCACGGACTGGACCTCGCGGATGAAGACTGTTGCCGGCGGGCGACAGGTCGAGGTCAGCCAACCACTCAGCTGAACCTGGCCCTAGCCCCTACCGCAGACCAGATGCCCGTGGCCACGGGCATCTGGAAGAGCCCAGCGCCAGTCGCGGTGCCTGTCTGGAACGCGCGTGTCCGAGGAACTGCTGCGGACACCCGCGAACCTGGAAGCAGTCAGGCCTGCAGTCCTAGCGGCAGTTGCCGTAAGAGCAGTTGTGACGTGACACCGGAATCCCATGGGCGATTGCCTCACGGCAATGGGCGCACTTCTTGTCGGGAGTTCCCCTAACCTTCCCGTCGCATGCACATGCCATTTCGAACTCCTTTCTAGCCGATTTGCCGGAGACTTGGGTAACGCCCTTAAACCTAACGTGCGGCGACGATACCGACCTGACTTTTATCAAATTAGTGCATACTCACCGGGTTACCTGATGAGCGCGAGGGCGTCGCGGAAGTCGGGCGGAAGCGGGTCTTCGGGGTGAGGATGTGCTGGCCGGACTCCTTTCTGCCAGCCGCCGCGCACCGCCGGGACCCACCCTGATTTCCCGGTCCGCTGGTTGTCATACCGGATCGCGTACACATCAGTCCGCGCAGCGAACAGCGCGCCGAAGAACGTCACCTTCGCTTCCTGCGGCGAACGGTGATGCACGACTCCCGGCGATGCCTCGAAGAAGGCGGCTTGTCCCGGCACCGGCGGGGCGGCCTGTTGCGGGGACGGCCTCAGCAGCTTGAGCAGCCGGGCGTTCTCTGCCCGCAACCGGGCCAGCCCAGCCTCAACCGCCACCGGATCCTCAGCCACGAGAAACACGCTACCGGCGCAAAGCAGGGCAGATCGCGCGAGTTCCGGCTGGGGCCCTTAATGGCATCGTTCCGAATGCTCATGCGGCGGACTAACAAGGGAGGATCGTCCTGGCCGCCTCCGCCTCCCCCGCGGACGAGGCCAGGACCGGCCACGGCACAGCCCGGCGGAAACGCGTGCTGAAGCACCGCACTGAGTATGAGACACAGACCATCTCATCCTGCCCGAACCGGTGAAGCAACTGCGCACCCACATCACGCGATACGGCACCACCCCGGACGGGCGGATCGTCCTGGCCGCCCGGGCAGCCCTCGGCATCCAGGACACCGACACGGACCCCGGTAACGAGGACGACACCGAACAGGATTCCTGAAATGGCAGGTCAGCGCCGAAATATACCTCCGATGTACCTGCCGTGGAGTAGCGCGCCAACCGCGCGGTCACCATGCTGCCGGCTTTCTCGGCGTGCGTTTGGACTGCTAACAAAACCGGACGCGGAATAACCCGGAACCGGGCCTTCGGTTTTCGAGGGCGTGAAGCGCGCTACTGCGTTGGATTGAGTGAAGCGTAAAGAGTCCTGGCTCGGTGAGCCACCGGGTCCGATGCCAGCGATGAGGAAGACGCCGATGACAAGTGGGCACCCTAATATGCCTGGTCAAGGCCCTAAAGTCGAGGTATACGGTCGGTGTAACCGCTCCCACCATTTTCGTCCGTGGATTTTCGGCCCCTGTCCGTGGATTTTTCGGCCCCGAAATTCGGCGCCCACGGACGCATAGCGGACGACGGGACGCCAGAAACAAGCCTTGATGCCCATAACCGCAGGTCAGCGGGGGGTGACTGGGGCGGAGCGAGCGGGCTGTAAAACCGTCGGCTGAGGTCTTCACGTTTGGGGCTGAGCTGGGCAAACGGGGCCTGGGTGGAGGGTCACCCACAGGTTAAGCGGGTGTCGTCCACGCGATGCGGGGGCTGCTGCTCCGTTCCTGGGGGCGGTCGCGGGAGCGTGATGCCGGGCGTGCGCCTGGCGGGCGTGGCTAGCGTTTCCAGCGGGGGTCGTTCTCGGTGATGGCGAGGCTGATTTCCTCGAGTTCGGTGATGAGCTCGCGGAGCCGTTTGTGGTTGTCGAACCAGGGGGCGTAGTCGGCGAGCTGGTCGTCGGACAGGATGCGGGTGGCGGTCCTGCCGTTCTTCTTGCGGGTCCACTGGTGGTAGGGGCCATGGAGCTGCGGGGGGTCGGCGTGGCAGCGGCAGTTCGGGTGGCCGCAGCGGGTCATCCGGTCGGCGAGGGTGCCGGGGAGGGCGAAGCCGGCGGCGGCGAGGGCGGCGATCTCGGCGGCGATGGCGGCGGCGCGGGCCTGCTGGCCGGGGGTGGACGGCACGGTCTCATTGTCGCAGGCAAATCGGCGTTCCATACGTTTCATACAGTAAAATTACTGTATGACTAATGCGGAGGTCGCCGCCTATATCGGGCGGTGGGAGCCGTCGTCGGCCTCCGCGGAGGCGGCGGCGTTCGCCCGGGACGTGGTCGCGAAGACGGCGCCGGAGGGCCGGGACCGGGCGAAGAGCCTGCTGTGGGCGGCCGGGAAGCTCGCTGATTACGCGATGCCGCTCGGCCTGGAGGCGGTGCCGGAGGTGCTGCTGCACCCGTCGGTGACTGAGCGGTTCACCCGGTGCGCGCCGGGCCTGTCGCCGGCCGCGCGGCGGACGCTGCGCACGAACCTGCGGTTCACCGGCCGCCGCGTCGTCCCGCAGCTGTATCCGGCGGACCTGCCGCTGCCCCGGGAACGGCCGGAGAAGCCCTGCAGCCCGGCGGAGATCAGCGGGTTCCTCGCGCTGGCCGATGCCCAGCCCACGGCGGAGCGGCGGATGCGCGCGGCCGGGCTCATCT
>JBEKGC010000517.1:0-5857 GCA_050013055.1 Streptosporangiaceae bacterium | reverse complement strand
ACATGATGCGTGCCGGTCTGGCCCCGTGCGTTCCGGACTGGCTGCCAGCCTTCAGTCCTGCAGAAGGCGTCATGGGCCTCGCGGGTCGGCGCAGGCCAGGTCACCGCGCTGACCCGGTGAGCCACTCTCGTAGCTGCTCATCGCTGCTGAGGGTGATCAGCTGTACCAGGGCCCAGTTATCGCGATGGTTGGGTGCATGCAGGAGGTGGTCCTGCCAGTCTTCAGCGTATTCGCGCAGCGCACCGGCCATCTCGGAGATGGCCTCCTCGAAGGTCGCTCCATCTGCGGCGACGGGCAAGCCGGGGATGAACACTGACCATCCGCCAGCCTCCTGAACCACCTGGGCCCGCGATGGCGCCACGGACGCGAGGAAATACCGCAGACGCTCGGCGTCAAGGACAACTGCAGTGGCAGAATCACGGCGGACGGTAGCGACCTGACCGCTTTCGGCGGCGTCGAGCAGGTTCTTCAGATTGTTGCGCGCTTCGGTATAGCTGTCGTAGTGAACCTGCGTCATGGGCGTGGCCTCCATAGTTGCTTTGACTCCAGTTAAGCTGATCATGATGCGTACGTCAAGTACGTGACGTACTTCTGGTCGGGCAGGCCGGGAGCTTCCAGTCGAGCCCTGAAGCTGACGGGAACCATGCCACGGAGAGCTACCTGAGTCTTCGTGCGCCCGCGCAAAGAGCCGTTCGGTGCGCGGCGATAATCCTTCGGCGGTCGTCAGCTGGGCGTTCAGATCACGTTGATCTGGCGCACCTTGATTTCCTGGGAGACATCTCGGCGAAGTCCGTCGGGGAGCTGTCAGGGTTGGTCCGCCAGGGCGGCGGTGAGGCGGGCGGCGAGCGTCGCGACCGTGGCCCGGAGTTCCTGGCCACCAGCGACGCGGAAGGCGAACGGGACAGTGGTCAGCCACTCCTGGGCGTACATCGCCGGGTTGCTCGTGCTGCCGGTGAGCACGCACCCGCCTGAGGCTGGTCCGAGCCGCCCCATGGCCGGGTGGATCCACGAGGCCACCTCGGCCAGCGGCGCGTCGAAGACGACGCGGGTGGGGTACTCCCACCCGGTGCCCAGGTTCTCCTCCAGTACCGCTACCGGGTCGAGGTCATCGGGTGGCTCGAACTCCTGGGTGCTCTGATGGACGGAACGGACGCGATCAACGCGGTAGGTTCGGATCCCGTTGGCGTGATGGGAGTGACAGAGCAGGTACCAGCGCCCGTTCCGGATGACGACGGCCCAGGGGTCTACTTCGGGCTCCCATTCGCGGCCGGACTCGCTGCGGTAGCTGAGCAGCACGCGGCGCCGGGCGCGACGGCCGCGACCAGCGCGCTGGTGGTGGCGGGATCGGGACGGGCCAGATACCGGTCGGGCGCGGCGGACGCGTGCTCTCGCAGCGCGGCCGCCTGGCGGCCGACGTTCTCGGGCAGGGCCCGGATGACCTTGCCCAGAGCGGCACCGACCGGGTCGTCGGTGTCGGTGTCGGCGGCGGCTGGCTGGCCGTCGAGCACCGTCATGACCAGGCCAAGGGCTTCGGCCTCGGTGAAGACGACCGGAGGAAGCCGCGTCCCCCGCCCGAGCCGGTACCCGCCGTAGGGGCCGCGGGCCGACTCCACCGCGATGCCGGCCTCGCGGAGGATCGCGATGTAGCGGCGCGCGGCGCGTTCGGTGACGCCTAGCCGCTCGGCGAGTTCACCGGCGGTCGTTCCGGGGCGGGTCTGGAGGATCTCCAGGGTGCGCAGAGCACGCGCGGTAGGGCTGAGATCGGTCGGCACACGAGCAGATTAGGTGTCCGCGTCATAATCCGGAAGCGGACCGTCCGGATCAGGCTCTAGTTTGAACGTGATCTGACGTCACCGGAGCAAAGGGAGAACAGAACGTGGACATCGTGCTAGTGGCCGGCCTGTGGCTCGACGGATCCGCATGGGACGCTGTCGTGCCCGCGCTCGAGGCGCTGGGTCACCGCCCCGTGCCGCTCACCCTGCCGGGTCAGGGTGACGGAAGACGGTCCGCCACGCTCGACGAGCAGGTGGCGGCGGTGCTTGCTGCGATCGACGCATCACCGGGAAAGCCGCTGGTGGTGGGGCATTCCGCCGCCTGCACTCTGGCTTGGCTGGCCGCTGACGCGCGCCCGGAGAAGGTGGCGAAGGTCGCCCTCATCGGCGGCTTCCCGTCCTCCGGCGGGCAACCCTACTTCGGTGGCTTCGAGATCACGGACGGCGTCTTGCCCTTCCCCGGCTGGGGCCCGTTCGAGGGACCAGACTCCGCTGACCTCGATGAGGACACCAAGCGCAGAATCGCGGCTGCGGCGATCTCCGTCCCCGAAGACGTGATCAAGGGCGTAGTACGCCTAACGGACGAGCGGCGATTCGACGTCCCGGTCGTCATCGTGTGCCCCGAATTCACCCCCGCCGAGGCCCGCAAGTGGATCGGCGCCGGCGACGTGCCCGAACTGGCTAAGGTCAAGCACCTCGAGTTCGTCGACATCGACTCAGGCCACTGGCCGATGCTCAGCAAGCCGGACGAACTTGCCCGGCTCCTCGCCGAGGTGGCGGCTCAGGACTGACCTGCCGGGATTCCGGTCGGAGCAATACATCGCGGCCGACGACCGCGTTGCCGAAGAGGGTTAAGCCACGTGTCCGTTCGGTAGAGATCTTTTGAATTCCGAACGGACGCGTGGTTCCCGCGCCGCGCCAGTGATCGCACCCGGCTTGGTTACCAGGTCGGGATGAGTCCGCCGTCGGGTAGTCGCGGGTGCCGGGATGCCGGAACCGGATGGCTCCGGGGAAGCTGGCCGCCGTGGCTGGCGAGGACCTGACGGAGCAGGTCGGGGCGATCGGTGACGATCCCGTCCACGTCGAGCTCGATCAGGTCGGCCATCCGAACTGGGTCGTTTACGGTCCACACCGCTGTACGAAGGCCCTGCCGATGCGCGGCGGCCACCAGGTCTGCGCTGGTCATGGCGTCCGCCGGCGAGAGCCAGGCGGCCCCGACGTCGCGCGCCGCGGCCGCGCACCCGATCGCGCCGCGCGCCTGCCACCCGTAGCCGGCCGGATCCAGGCCGGCCAGCCAGGCCGAACCCGGCACCCAGGTGGCCCGGTCGACGAGAGCGACGCGCGGCACGGCCGGGTCGGCCGCCTCGGCCGCCCGCAGCACCCGCCAGTCAAAACCCAGGATCCTGGCCTGGCT
Source organism: Streptosporangiaceae bacterium (assembly GCA_050013055.1). Lineage (GTDB taxonomy): Bacteria > Actinomycetota > Actinomycetes > Streptosporangiales > Streptosporangiaceae > Palsa-504. The sequence goes on along the minus strand of JBEKGC010000517.1, from coordinate 2,671 downwards.
CGTCAAGTGGTGCGCCGCGAGCGTCTCCAGCGCGGCTTCGGTCAGGCGGCGCACGTCGGCATCCGGCCACCGCGGGTCGGTCTTCAACTCGGTGGCCAGCGTGACCGAATGCGCATCCAGACCGGTGACGAGCCGGCCGACCTCGTCGAGCGTGGGCACGCCGGCGGCTGGCACCGCGCGAAAGGTCGCCTCGAACGGCGCGACCGGCCGTCGGTCACCCGCATCCAGGGTCGCGATCTGCGCGCGGGAAAGCGCGGACCACCGTTTTCCCACATAGGGAAAGTCCGGATCACCCTCGGTGACGGGCGCGGTGTCGAGAGTGGTCTGCGCGCTGACAACCAGGTCGTGGGCGAGGATCAGGCCGCCGTCCGCAGTCAGCGTGACGTCGAACTCGATGGCGTCGACGCCGATGGCCAGCGCGTACGCCAAGCCGGCCAGCGTGTTCTCTGGCCTGTGGGCACACGCGCCGCGGTGTCCCTGGATCTCGGGCATCGCCCGAGACTCTAGTCAGGCGGTAACCGGCGTCGCTGTGCTGATTCCCCGATGTTCACCAGCTGTCCGCCAGCCGGCCTCATGGGCTCAGTGCACCGAGCCGACCGCGACGGCCAGCCGCTTCAGGGGCGGGGAGCGGAGGACAGGCGGCGAAGCGACAAGGCGGACAGCCAGCCGAACCCGGCAGCGATCGACATGCGCTGGAAGATGCCTCCCTTTCGGAGGAGGCGGGGCACACGCTCACCGAACGCCGCGCCGAACAGCAAGAAGCTGCCGGCCATGCTCAGGCTCGAGACAGCCGAATAGCACGCCCAGCCGTAGTTCTTGCGCCGGGCGGCGGCGAGTGCGCTGGCCAGGCCTGCGACGGGGATGCCAGCGAAGATCGGGATCGCGCAGAGGCTGTGCAGCCTGCCTTCGAGACTGGGCGAGGCCGCGGCACCAGTTCCCTGGCTGGATCCGTTCTCGCTGGGTGCGGCGGGTGGGAAGCCGCCTACCGGATCGGTCACGAAGATGCCGGAGCCGATCAGGCCGGCACCTGCCGCTCCGACCAGCACTGGAATCAGCCGCGGCCCGGTGCTCTCGCGGGGGGACCGGGCGATGCCGCGTGCCGCGCAGGAGTAGAGCACGCCGGTGAGAACGAAGTTGGCGCGCTGGAGCCAGCCTTCACGGCCACACGCCAGCGAACTCACGGCATGAGCGCGCCAGTCATACCCAGCCCGTTTCGCTCCGATGGCTGTGAACGCGACTGCGAACAGCGGTCCGGCCAGGACTCCGCACGCCGTCTGCGCGCGAGCCCCCGGGCTGTTGTGCTTAACTGCCGCCACACCCAGACAGTAGCGCCTGATCCATCACCGCGTACCCGGGGCCTTCCTGGTTTGACCTGCTTACGGCCCGCCGCCCGCCAGCGGACCGTGAACGGTCGGCGCCGTCCAGCTCGCCGCCGGATCCAGGCACAACTCAGCTCTCATAGCCGTCGTTGTGTATCCCGCCTCCCCGCTGGGCTGTCGTGGGGATGGCGTTGTTGATGAGGACGGCGGCGATGGCGGCGGCGGTGGGGAAGGTGTCGGTGTTGAGGACCCGGGTGCGGGCCGAGGCGCCATCGAGAAGCAGCGCCAGTTGCTCGCCGAGCTGTTCGGGGTGGGCGGCGCCGGCTTCGCGGGCGGTCTCGGCGAGCCGCGCGGCGACGGCTTTCTTGTAGTCGCGTGCGTACTGGGGTGCGGGGTGCTGAGGGTCAGGGATCTCGACGGCCGCCGCGATGAAGGGGCACAGGGGCGGGATGGCCCGTGTCCCGGTCGCGGGCGCCTCGAAGGCAGCGAGGAGTCGTTCGCGGGGGGTGAGGTCGGGGCGGTCGAACACCGCGGGCATGACGTCGGGATCGAATCGGCGCAGGTACTCGGCGACGAGCTCGTCCTTGCCGGTGAAGTGCTGGTAGGCCGTGCGCTTCGATACCCGGGCCGCCGCGCAGAGCTGGTCCATGCCGGTGCGGTTGATGCCCTGGTCGCGGAACAGCTGCTGTGACGCGCTGAGGATGCGCTCGCGCGCTCCTCTGCCGCGGCGCCGTCCCTGGGGGCCCTTCTCCAGCTCCGTCATGCCTCCAGCATAGCCCAGTTGGGTAACGCGCGGTGTACATAGCTTGCGTTCGTGCTGACCATCCGATAGGTTAAGCACACAGTACGGTGTACATAACATCCAGACTGTCGGTGCCGACCCGGGTCTTCACCGGGAACATGACGGGCAATGAATTCAAGGGAGTGACCGTGGGAAAGCTCGATGGCAAGGTAGCGGTGATCACGGGCGGTTCAACCGGCATGGCACTGGCCGGCGCCAAGCTGTTCGTAGACGAAGGAGCGCATGTCTTCATCACCGGCCGGCGGCAGGAAGCGCTGGACGAAGCCGTCAAGCTGATCGGCCGGAACGTGACCGGCGTGCAGGGCGATGCGGCCAGCCTGGACGATCTGGACCGCTTGTTCGACACGGTCAGACAGGAAAAGGGCGCGGTCGACGTGCTGTGGGCGAGTGCCGGGACGGGCGAGCCGCGCATGCTCGGCGAGATCACCGAGGAGCACTTCGATGCCGCCTTCGGGCTGAACGCGCGCGGCACGCTGTTCACGGTGCAGAAGGCGCTGCCGCTGCTCAACGACGGCGGCTCGATCTTCATGACCGGGTCGAACGCTTCGCA
>JBEKGC010000516.1:0-4559 GCA_050013055.1 Streptosporangiaceae bacterium | reverse complement strand
CGCGAGACCACGCTGGTCATCTTTGGCAACCCGGCGGCCGGCACGCCGGTCATGGATGCCGCGCCGCTCGCGGCTCTGGACCTGCCGCTCAAGATACTCATCTGGGCTGACGGCAGCCGGACGAACGTCACTTACTACTCCCCCGCGGCGATCGCCGCGCGTTACGGCCTGAACGCCGAGCTGGCGACGAACCTGGCCGGCATCGATCCCCTGACCGACGCGCTGGTCGCGCAGTAGCGTGCCGCCGCTAGGACATTGGCTCGCTATGCAGGCCGCGGGCCTGCGATTTTGTCATGATTGCTCCCGGTCGTGCTACGGCCCGACGTGCTCCGGGCCTGCTCCAGCGCCCCCCGCTCCCATGATCGCGAAGAGTCGTTACCCGCCCGCGGGTAAAAAGTCTTCGCGATCATGAAGATTTGCCCGGGAACCCGGCGCGGCCCAGGTGTATGGCATTAACTCAGATTCACGGGCCAGGCACGCCGCGAAGTTGCCCTACGTGGGCAGAGCTGACAGCCGGAACTGCCGGATGCGGCCGCGCCGTCAGCCCGTGCCGGGGGCGCTCCGGAAAGCGCCGGCCGCAGGCCGGATCATCGTGGCAGCCGGCGCAGGTAGGCGTCGGCGGGCTCAGCGGTCTGGACGCGGATGCGGCCGTCGACGGCCTGGACGCCGTCGGGACGGGCGATGACCGGGCTCAGCTCGAGCTCGGCGATCTGCGGCAGGTCGTCGGCCATCCGGGAGACCCGCAGCAGCATGTCTCGCAGCGCGACGAGGTCGGCGGCCGGAACCCCGCGGAGCCCGAGCAGCCGGGGAGCGGCCCCTGCCGACCGGATCAGGTCGTCGGCGTCGGCGTCGGTGAGGGGGGCGAGCCGGGCGGCGCGGCCAGCCAGCACATCGTCGGCGGCGCCGCCGAGCCCGAACAGCACGAGCGGGCCGACGACCTGCTCGTGCAGCACGCTGATCCGCACCTCGACGCCGCCGGCGATAACCGGCTGGACAATGACGCCGGCCAGCCGGTCGCCGAAGATCTCCTTCAGCGAGCGGAACCCGCGTCGGACTTCAGCCCCGCCGCGCAGGTCAGTCAGCACGTCGCCGGCCTCGCTTGTGCGCACAAGGCCTGGCACGTCCGCCCGGAGCGTGACGGGGCCGCCGAACCGCGCCGCCGCCGCGCTCGCGGCGTCCTCGGTGACGACCCCGATACTGTCGGCTAGCGGCACGCCGTAGCAGCCGAGCAGCTCCACGGTGGGGTCCAGAGCCAGCCAGCCGCCCCTGGGCGGGTCGGCGAGGACGCTGGCGACCAGCTCGCTGGCCCGTTCCCGGCTCAGACCATCCAAGTCAGGCACGCGTCCGGGCGGGGTCGCCCGCCAGGTGCCGTAGCGCGCGGCGTGGCCGAGGGCGCGAACGGCGGACTCGGCGTAGGCATAGGCGGGGACGGGCGGGGAGCCCTCGGCGGGGCCCGGCAGCAGCCGGACCACTTCCATCTGGTCCAGCACGGCCGCGGTGATCGGCACCGGCAGCCGCGCGGCGCCCACCTCGGGGACCAGGTCGCTGCCGGCGGTCGTGGTGGTCAGCGCCAGCACCGCGTCGACGCCCGGGTCGGCACCGACAAGCTCCAGGCACCGGCGGAAGTGGCTGGGCGTGACCAGCACGGTGGTATCGACCGGCCCGATCACCAAGGCCTCCCGGCCGAGCATGTCCCGCAGCGCCCGCTGGGTATTCCCGGCCAGGCTGGCGACCTGCAGGCCTGCGTCGCCGCACGCGTCGGCGGCGAGCACTGCGGCGCCGCGGGTGTTGGACACCACGCCGATCCTGCCTCCGGCGGGCACCGGCTGCGACGCCAGCAGCGCCACGGTGTCCAGTAGCTCGCCGAGGTTAGCGGCGGCGATCACGCCCGACTGCGCGAACAGGGCCTGCCTTGTGGCCAGCGGGGTAGCCGTCTTCGTGGCGCGAGCCCCGGCCAGGCGCCGACCCGCCGCGGACCGGCCCACGGCCACGGTCAGCACCGGCATGGTGCGGCCGGTGCCTCGGGCGGTACGGGCGAACTTGGGCGGGTTCCCGATTGATTCCAGGTACAGCACGGCCAGCTTCGTCACCCCGTCGGACTCCCACCACTGCAGCATGTCGGTGCCTGACACGTCGTCTTTGTCGCCGAACGAGACCAGGGTGGAGATCCCCACGCCCAGCCGGGACAGGTGCTCAACGAGCATGAAGCCGGTGCCGCCGGTGGATTGCAGCGCCAGGCCGACTGTTCCCGCCACCGGATGGCGGGCCGCGATGGTGGCGTCCAGGCAGCTGGCTGGGTTGGCCACGCCGAAGCTGGCCGGCCCGACCATCCGCATGCCGTGGCGGCGGCAGATGCCAAGCAGCTCGGCCCGGGCCGGCCCGCTGAGGCCGGCCGCGATCACCGCCAGTGCCTTGACTCCCCGCTGCCCGCATTCCTCGGCGATCCCGAGCACCGCCTCCGCCGGCGCGGCGATGACCGCCAGGTCGACCTGGTCAGGCAGCTCGGCCGCGGACGGCAGGCACGGGATGCCGTCCAGTTCGGCCGCGCCCGGGTTGACCGGGTAGACCGGGCCAGGGAAGCCGCCGGTGATGATGCTGTGCAGGATGGCCCGCCCGACCGATCCGGGGCGCCGGCTCGCGCCGATAACCGCGACCGAGGCCGGCCTCAGCATGGGCCGCATGCTCGCCACGTCGGCCGACCGCTCCCGTTTGGCGACCGTGTCACGGTAGGTGCCCAGGGCGGCGTCTGCCTCGCTGGCGGGCAGCGGGAACGTCAAGTCGTACACGCCGTCCAGCAGGGAACGCTGCGCCTGTAGCCCGGCGTCGGCGAATACTCGCAGCATGGCCGCGTTCTCGCTCAGCGTCTCCGCGGTAAACGCGTGGAACCCCCGGCCGCGGGCCAGCGAGACCAGGTGCTCAAGCAGCAGCATGCCGATACCGCGGTGATGCACGCCATCGGCGACCGTGAAAGCGACCTCCGCAGACACGGAGCCGGCGTCGGCCTGCTCGTAGGTGCCGCAGCCGACCACCTCGCCGTCCAGCAGGGCCAGCAGCGCCGCGTGGTCCGGGGCAGGCTCGCGGCATATCCGGCGTGCCTCCTGCTCGGCCGCGAGCGTGCTCATGCTGAAGAAGCGCAGGTACAGGTTGTCCGGGGACATCTTGGCGTGCATCTCCCGCACCGCGTCGAAGTCATCGGGCCGCGCGGTGCGGATCTCGATCGTGGCGCCGTCGCTCAGCAGAGCGTAAGCGCTGTCCTCCGCGTGTATGCTCATGCCGCCATCCCCTGGTCCTACCGTCGGCTTGGCGCGCCGCGACCCAGTCCGCATTATCGGTGACGGCGGCACCAAGGGGGGCTCCGGTTACTGAATTAAGATCTGACGGGCTCACGCTCGCAGTCGTGCGGGTGGGCTGGCCTTCGCGATGACCTGGTCAAGCAGCTGATCGTCTGTGTCGTGCTGAGCGTACCCGCAACCCCAGCCCAGCCCGGCGAGCCCGGTGACCGGACCAGGCCGAGGATAGAGAGGTTGCGGCACATGACCTGCACCGTGCATGTGGCCTGGGACGAGCGTCTCACCGACTATCACTTCGGGCCCGGCCATCCGATGGCACCGGTGCGGGTGGAGCTGACGATGCGGCTCGCGCACGAGTTCGGGCTGTGGAGCCGTCCCGGCGTGACCGTGACCGCAGCGGCCCCGGCCGTCGACGCGGAGCTGGAACTTGTACACGACGAGCCGTACGTCACGACAGTGAAGGCGGTCAGCCGCTGGGCCGAGCACCCCGACGCCGTCATTGGCCTAGAGGGGATCCAGCTCCGGGTCGCGCGGATGTTCGGGCTCGGCACCGAGGATAACCCGGTCTTTCCCGGCATGCACGAGGCGTCGGCGCTGGTGGCCGGGGCGACCCTGGCCGCGGCCCGGGCCGTCTGGACGGGCTCGGCTGAGCACGGGGCCAGCATCGCGGGCGGCATGCATCATGCCATGGCCGCTCATGCCAGCGGGTTCGGCATCTACAACGACCCGGCGATCGCGATCGCCTGGCTGCTGGGACAGGGCGCCGAGCGTGTCGCCTACGTGGATATGGACGCGCACCACGGCGACGGGGTGCAGGCAGCGTTCTACGCCGATCCGCGGGTGCTGACGATCAGCCTGCACGAGCACCCGGCCACCCTGTTTCCCTACACGGGCCTGCCCGCCGAGACCGGCGCCCCCGGCGCCGAGGGGTCAGCGGTCAATGTCGCCCTGCCCGCCGGGACCGGGGATGCCGGCTGGCTGCGCGCCTTCCACGCGATCGTCCCGCCGCTGCTGCGCAAGTTCCGGCCGCAGGTGCTGGTCAGCCAGCATGGCTGCGACACGCACCGGCTGGATCCCCTGGCCAACCTGGAGCTGAGCATCGACGGGCAGCGCGCCGCCCATGCCGCGGTCCACGCGCTCGCCCACGACCTGGCCGGCGGGCGCTGGCTGTTCACCGGCGGCGGGGGGTATGACCTGGTCCACGTGGTCCCGCGGACCTGGACGCACCTGCTCGCCGGGGCCGCAGGCCAGCCGATCGACCCAGGCGCG
>JBEKGC010000515.1:0-4564 GCA_050013055.1 Streptosporangiaceae bacterium | reverse complement strand
CGAACCTCTCGGTCAGCTTGGTCAGCTCCCGCCAGGCCGCGTCCGGGCCCCCGGCGGCCAGCGCCGCGGGCACCGGCCCCTTGCGGCACCCGGTCAGCACCACCCAGTGACCGCCGTGCGCGCCGGCCAGCGCGTCGGTGTCGTAGACCGGGCGCCCCTTCGCCCCGCCCGCCAGCTGGGCCGCGCTGATCGCCGCGCACAGCCGGGCGTAGCCCTCCGGGTCCCTGGCCAGGACAAGCAAATGACGGCCCTCGGGGTCGGGAACGCCGGTCTGGCCGGCCGAAAGCCCGATGCTGAGCTCGGCGCCGAACACCGTGCCCAGGGCCACGCCGGTCTCCCGCAGCCTGGCCGCGGCCTGCGCGAACTGCGGGACCCCGTACATCCCGTCGTGATCGGTGAGGGCGAGCACCTCCACCCCGAGCCGGGCCGCCTCGGTGACGAGTTCGGCCGGCGTGGCCACCCCGTCCAGGAAGCTGTAGGAGGAATGACAGTGCAGCTCGGCCCAGGGGGCGGCCCGATCTTTCCCCCGCCGCGGCGCGGGCCGGGCCGGGCGCATGCCCGCCGGCCCTCCCGCGGGCGTCACCAGTAGCCCGCCTCGATCAGCCAGCGGCCGTCCCGCACCACCGCCAGCCAGCCCCGCCCGTCGTCGGTGACCAGCTGGAACCGGGCGCGCCTGCGCGCCGCGGCCGGATCCCACCAGCGTTCGGACAGCGGCCAGGGGCCGGCCCAGCCGGTGACCAGGCGCGGCGGCTCGCGTTCGACCACCAGCCGGGCAGGCGCGGCCGACAGCACGCACCGCCCGCTGACGGTGACCAGGTGCCCGGCCTCATCGGTCACCTCCGCCTCCCGGGGCAGCGGGTACACCACACCGGGCGCCGCCCCCGGGATCCGCCCGGGCCATGGCGGCCCCGCGGCCAGCCGGGGCTCTCTTTTTTCTCCGAACGGGACGTGGCTCACCTGCTCAGAAACGTTCCTCCCGCCGCCGGGGACGGGCCGCAGGACCGCCTCGTGCCCGAGCATGGCCTGCACGCGCATGGCGGCCCGCGCCACCCGGTCGCTGATCACGGACTCGCCCCAGAGCGCGAGCTGATGCCCGGTGGCGCGGACAAGGAGATCAGGCACCAGCCGGAGCGCCGCGATGCCAGCGTCGGCCGCGTCCCTGTCCTCGCCCGGCTGGTCTTCGCCTGGCCGCCAGCCGTCCAGCTGCCAGCGGACCCGGTCGGCGACTGCGGCCGCCGTCAGCAGCCCGTCGTGCCGCCACAGCCTGCTACTTTCTCTCCCGTCCGCCCAGGTGGCCCGGACCTGTACCCGGACACAGGTCAGCCCGCGGGCGGCCAGGCCTTCGTGCAGCTGCCCGGCCAGCGCCTTGGCCGCGAACACCACCGGCTCGGCCAGCAGTTCCGGCGGGTCGAATTCCCTGGCCACGGACAGGTCACTGGGCGGTCTCCTGACGATAAGCGGCCGGGCGTCCAGGCCGCGGGCCAGCCGGTGCGCGGTCTCGCCCGCAGCGCCGAACCGGCTGGCCACGTCGTCGGCTGGCAGTGCGGCGAAGTCGCCGAGCGTGCCGAGGCCGAGCCGGTTGAGCAACCCGGCCAGGTCCTGATCGGCGAGGGCGGTCACCGGCTGCGCCGCCAGGAACCTGGCCGTCCCGCCTGGCGGTATGACCAGGACGGGGCCGGCGAGCGTGGCCGGACTCGCGGGCTGGGCCTGCCGCGCGGCGAGTCGCGCGGCGAGTCGCGCGGCGAACATCCCGTCGGCGACACCGACGTGGGCGGCCACGCCGAGTTCGGCCACCGCGGTGATGACCTGGCCGGCCAGCACGGCCTCGCCGCCGAAGTAACGGGCCGGCCCACGGGCGCCGAACGCGCACACCCCAGGCTCGGTCACCTCGACGTCCGGGCAGAAGCCGGTCACCGTGGTGATCACTGCCTCGAACCGCCGCGCCGCCTGCGGCCCGGCATCCGGGCCGCAGAGCTGGGGGCAGCACAGCACCATGATCCGCGGCGCCTGGTCCGCTCCCCGTGCCCTCATCCGGCGCTGACCGCGCGCAGGCCAGCGGCGGGGAACGGGACATCGGTCTGCGGGATGTCCACCGGGTCGGCCACCGCCACGCCGCCGTCCTCGGCCGGCAGCCAGAGCCAGCGGGTCCGCGCCAGCACCGCCTCTCCGCGCCCGTCCGCCGTCACCTCCGCGCAGCACGCCCGCACCCGTCCGTGCCCGTCGCCCAGGCCGGTCCACCGTTGCGTGATGACCCGCAGACGTACCTGGGCGCCGGGCCAGTCCCCGGCCACGAGCAGCACGCCGCCCGACCGCCGCAGCACGGCCTCCAGGCGCCGGCGGAGGAGGACAGGCACCGCCGCGGGCGGCCGCAGCAGGACAAGCTCACACCCGTCGAGCAGCGACGCCACCACCTGCGGCCAGGCGCGGCCCGGATCCGGGACAAGCAGCGTGCGTTCCGCATCCAGGCCCGCGCCCACCGCGGCCAGCAGGCCGGCCTCGGGCACCCCGGCGATCCCGCACCAGGCTCCGGCCGCCGAGGCCCCTGCCGCCAGGGCCAGGCAGAGCAGCCCGAATTCCGGCACCGCCAGCACGGAGCCGCGGGCCAGCACGCCCCGCGGCAGCAGATCACGCAGCCCAGGCAAGACCGGCAACGCCAGCGAGGCCGGCGGCGAGGGTGAACCCGCAGGCGACCTGGCCGGTATCCGCCTTATTTCGGCAGGCGCGCTCCCCATCTGACCAAGTATCGAACTGAGGTTCGCTCAAGTCAAGCCAGGTCACAGGCCCAGAACTGGTGTCATGGGTGGCGCCGGGCCGACGCCGTACGAAAACCCGTTCCCCCACTGGGTCACCGGTCAAGGGACGCTTTCCTGACGGCGCCCTGGGCGGCGTCACGGTCATCCAGTACGGCGATGACCCGGCGGTCGAACCCGGCGAGATCGGGATCCGGGTGGACATCGAGGCCCCGGCCGGGATGGGAGGCGACGAAGGGTTCCCTGACGCCTTCAAGAGCGCCCACAGGGAGGCGCTCGCTCAGCTTCGGCGCCATATCCGGCAGCGCTTCCCGCAGACCCGCCGGATCGAGTTCGTCAGCGGAGGCGATCCGCGCGACCGGTTCATGATGCGGTTCCCCACCCAGGATGAGACGGCAGCCGAGCTCACGCCGGTGATGGCCCGGCTCGGCCCGGCCGACCTGGAGACCCTGGACACGCTGATCACCGCGGGCATCGCGACCAACCGCGCCCAGGCCGTGCGCTGGGCCCTGGCGCGCATCCGCGAGCGGCCCGCCTACACCAAGCTCCGCGAGCGGGCTCGCGAGATCGAGGAGCTCAAGTCCCAGTTCTAGCTGCCGCGCCGGGCCGTCCTTCAGAACGGGTAGAAAGGGGCAAGTATGCCCCGGACCTGGTTGATGGTGCTGGCGGCGGCGGGGCCGTAGGCGGCGATGACGCTGAGGTGTTCGCGCAGGTAAAGGATGGGCATGCGGTCGGTCCAGCCGGGCGGGGAGGGGTTGAGTTCCTGGTAGACCTCGAAGAACCGGGCGGAGGCTGGGGGCCGCGGGGAGCCCCACAGCATGGACAGGTCGACTTCGGCCCACGTCCGCGAGACGGCGGGGTCGATGACGGTGATCCGGCCGCTGGGCTGGCTGACCAGGTTTTCTGCCCACAGGTCGCCGTGGGTCAGGACGGCGGGCATGACCGGGATGACCTCGGGGAGGCGGTCGCACAGCCGTTCGATGGCGCGGCGGTCGCCGGTGCTGAGGGCTTGCTCGACGGCCGGTTCGCTCAGGTAGCGCAGCAGCCGGTGCTCCGCGAAGAACTGGTGGCCGCTGGCGGTCCACGTGTTAACCTGGCGGAACCGCCCCAGGTAGCTGTCATGATGCCAGCCGAACGTGGTCCCTGAGGTGCTGCGGTGCGCGGCGGCCAGATCGTGGGCGAACCTTTCCCAGGATTGTTCGCTGTCGTCGCGGGGCGCCAGGGCCTCAAGCAGCAGCATCCGCCCGGTCACGGCCAGGACCTGCGGGGTGGCCAGGTGCCCGGTGCCGCGCAGCGCGGTGAGCCCGCCGGCCTCGGCCTCGAACAGGTCGGGGGCCGCGCCGGCGACGGTTTTGCCGACGGCCCGGGTGCCGTCCGCGTAGGTGATGAGCCAGACGTCGGCGAGGGTCCCGCCGGACAGGCGGCCGAGCGCGGTGATCCGGTCGGCCCGGCCCAGTCCGCGCAGCTCCTGGAGCAGCGCGGTGTCGCTGGTGTCCCCGGCTGTCAATGTCCGTCTCCCGCTGGTACGTCGTTTGCTGTCTTCTGGGCTATTGCCTACAAAAGACAGGCGCCAATCACGGACAATTACATAATGGCCTACATAATTCAAGCGATGCGGCGCGCGGCGCGACCGCATACCTTGAAGCGTCGGTGAGATCTGGGCTATCCCCAGGAACCGGAAACGTTGTAACGGGCGTTCCCGAGGGGGGTGGGGGTAGCCCAGCTCACCGATCTTGCTGTCGGCCGGGGGGAAGACCCGGCGGGCCGGGTCCCTGGGACGTTGGTCCCTACCTCCGGGATTCCCGCTGACGGTT
>JBEKGC010000514.1:0-4567 GCA_050013055.1 Streptosporangiaceae bacterium | reverse complement strand
TTTTCGCGGCCAGCGCGCGGGCCTTGTCGGCATCACGGAATTCATCAACGAACCGCATTGTCCGCACGCTCCTATTCGATCAGTGATGCCCGCAGCGCGGCGATCTCGTCCTCGTAGGCCTGTCCGATGCCCTCGAGGAATTCCATGGCGGCGGCCGCCTCCCTTTCGTCGATCTTCGACAAGGCGAAGCCGACGTGAATCAGCACCCATTCGCCGGGGACCGGCGGGTCGTCGACGAGCAGGCCGATGTTGATCATCCGCCGGACGCCACTGACGTCAACCTTCGCCAGATCGGGCTGCTCCGGGTGAAGCTCGATGACCTCACCTGGTATACCGAGGCACATGTGACACCACTTCCTGACTTTGTTAACTACCCCGGAGGGCGTCCCGGGTGAGCTCCCAGAGCACCTGGTAGACGGTGGTCTGGGCTTCCTGGATCCGGTGCACCGACGTGGACGGCGCGATGAACAGGTAATCGATGCTGTCCAGTTCGGCCATCTTCCCGCCGTCGTAACCGGCCAGCCCGACGGTGAGCATCCCGCGCCGGCTCGCCTCGTCGAAGGCGCGCACCAAGTTGGCGGAGTTGCCGCTGGTGGACAGGCCGACCGCGATGTCGTTCCGGCCGCCGAACGCCGCGATCTGCCGGGCGAAGATGACGTCGACGCCGACGTCATTGCCCAGCGCGGTGATCACCGAGGTGTCGTTGGCCAGACCGAACGCGGGCAGCGGGCGAGCGCCGCCGCCCGGGTTCAGGAACAGGGTGGCGAGCTGGGCGGCGTCGGTGGCACTGCCGCCGTTACCGAAGGCGAACAGCCGCCCGCCGGCCGCGAACCTGGCCGCGGCCTGCCGCGCGCAGTCGGCTATCCGGGTTCCGTCGCGCGCACCGACGAGGCGGCGCAGCTCGACAATCTCCTCGACCTTGGCCAGGGTGGAGGCGCGCACCTGCGCCAGGACGGCCGGGAGGTCGCAGGTGTCGGAGTACAGGAACGGGTAAAGCGACTCCATCGCCTCGCCACCTGGCCGGTTCTCCTGCCGCATGATCAGGTCACGCCCCGACCACGGCGATGGCTTCCCTGGCGTGCACCAGGATCGTATCGCCCACCCTGGCGGTCACCAGGGCCACGCTGACTGTCTCCTGCCCCGCGCCGGTGTCCACCACGGCCATCTCGTCCTCGACCAGCCGCAGCACCGTGACCTGGACGGCGGCATCGGAGCAGGTGATGCAGCTATCACCGGCGCACTCCGGCAGGCCAGGCTCGATCATGTCACTACCCCCGGCGCGAGCAGGCCCGGCTGCTCGAAAAACACGTGCACCAGCTCCCAGAGCAGGTGGTAGAGGGTCACGTGCAGCTCCTTGACCACTCGGGGATCGGGCGAGGCCGCGATCAGCAGGTGGTCGACGGCCTTGCTGGCCATGATCGGGCCAGTGGTCCCGCCGGCCAGCGCGATGGTCAGCAGGCCGAGGTCGCTGGCCGCCTCCAGGCCGCCAAGCACGCTGGGGCTGTGGCCGTCGGCGGAGATGCCCAGGGCGATGTCGGCCGGGTCGGCCAGGTAGCGGATCTGATGGGCGAAGATCGCGGCCACGCCGTCCCGCTCGGCGATCCCGGTCACCGTGGCCACGTCGGTGGTCAGCGAGATGGCGGGCAGCGCGCGTTTGCCCACGATGACGGGATGGACGAACTCCACCGCGACATGCTGCGCGTCCGTGCTCGCGCCGCCCATGCCGAATACCACGAGCTTGCCGCCGCGCCCAAAGCGCACCGCCATGGCGTGGCACGCGGACGCGATGGCGTCGGCCTGCCCGGCCAGGTCACGGGTGGGCCCGTTTCGCTGCCCGAAAAGGAGGCTGACCGCACCGTCGTCAGCAGCCCCCCCACGTGCTGTCATGACAGCACCGTAGGCCACTCAAGTAGGAGCGTCTAGTAAACCCCACGACAGTTCTGGCAAATAACCCCCGGGGGACCGGTCACAAGTGACCTGCGCCGCCCGGTCCCGCGCCGCCCGCCGCACCCGCAGCACCCGGTGATCTAGGATGCGGCATATGCCGCCGGATCGAGGTCCCGAGGTGCCAGGCGGTCCCGAGGTGCCGGTCACGGCTCGTAACTGGCAGGACCCGCCCTATAACCGCTGGGCGTACTGGCACGTCGCCGAGATCCTGCCCACCTACCGCGTCGCCCGTGGTCCCGGCCCCGCCCGCGCCCTGCCCAAGCTAGCAGCGCCCAAGCCGGCGGCCACGCACGACGGCCTCCTCGAAGCCGCCGTCGCCCGGCTCGACGGGTCCGCGGACACCGTGGCCGGTGTGCTGGCAGGTACCTTCACCGACGCCTACCTGGTGCTGCAGGACGGTGAGCTGGTCACCGAGTGGTACCACCCCCAGGGGGCGGCGGACCGGAATCACGCGCTGATGTCGGTGTCGAAGTCGCTGGTCGGCTGTGTGGCCGCGGTGCTCATTGATCGCGGCCAGCTCGACCCCGACGGCGAGATCACCGGCTACGTTCCCGAACTGGCCGCCAGCGGCTACGCCGCTGCCCGGGTGCGGCACGTCCTGGACATGCGCAGCGGGGTCAGGTTCACCGAGGAGTACGACAACCCGCGGGCCGACATCCGGCGGCTAGATGAGTGGATCGGCTGGTCCCCCAGCGAAACGCCCGGCGACCCGCCGAGCGACCCACGGAGCGAACCGGCCGGCGAGCCCCGCGGGCTGTACCGGTTCCTGGCCACGCTGCCGGCCGAGGTCCCGCACGGCGCGCGTTTCCTGTACCGTTCCGCCGAGTCTGACGTGCTCGGCTGGGTGTGCGAGCGCGCGTCCGGGCAGCCCATGGCCCAGCTGCTGTCGGAGCTTGTCTGGGCGCCGATGGGCGCAGAACACGACGCCGACCTGCTGCACGACGGGCTGGGCATCGCGGTGCACGACGGCGGGTTGTGCGCCACCGCCCGCGACGTGGCCCGGTTCGGTCAGCTGCTGCTCGACGGGGGAGTGGTGGGGGGTACCAGGGTCGTCCCGCCGCAGTGGCTGCGCCAGGCCTGGGCCGTCGACGCCGAGACACGGGGCGTGTTCGCCGCGTCCGCGGCCGAGTCGGCGTTTCCCGGCGGCTGGTACAGGAACCAGTTCTGGTTCCGTCCGGGTGATTACGGTGACGTGCTGCTCTGCCTGGGCATTCACGGTCAGATGGTGCACGTGAGCCGCCGCACGAGGACGGTCTGCGTGAAGTTTTCCAGCTGGCCGCAGGCCCAGAACCCCTTCTATCTCGAGGACACGCTGCGCGCCTTCGACGCCCTGGGCGGTGTGCTCAGCGGCCGCGAGCCCGCCCCGGGCCGGTCCCCCGGGGCGGTCGGCGTGCCCGGCGTGGTGTCCGGCCTGAGCCGCCACGGCGCGACCCACCCCAGCGCGACCCACCCCAGCGCGACCCGCCTGTCCCGCTAGTTCGCTCTCGACGCCGGCCGAACGAGAGCTTAACCTGGGCTTATCCGGACAGGGAGGCCCCGTGACCGCTGTTCGCCGGCACCTCAACGGCATTGCCGAGATCCGCACGTTCTTCCGGACCAACACCCAGCCGATCTACTTCGTCGGCCCGACGGCCTTCAACCTGCTCGGCATCGACCGCTGGGTGCGCAACTTCGGCTACATCGCCTACTACGACTCCTGGGACGGCCAGCACCCCCGGGTGTTCAGCCCGGAGAACCGCCCGTACGTCGAGTTCGAATCCAGCGAGCAGATCAACAACTACCTGCTCCGCGACCCCGAGGTCCGCGAGCACCTGCGCCGCCGCGGCGGGGTGCCGATGGTGGCGATGGTGTTCTTCGACGAAGAGACCGAGGAGATCTGCCGGGAGCAGGGCTACACGCTGATCCTGCCGCCGGACGCGCTGCGGCGCCGGCTGGACTCCAAGATCGTCACCACCCAGCTCGGCAACGAGGCCGGCGCCCCGTCGGTGCCGAACGTCCTGGCCAAGGCGGCCAGCTACCACGAGCTCACCGCCCTGGCCGAGGCGGCAGACCTCGGCACCGACCTGGTCGTGCAGATGCCTTATGGCGACTCAGGCAAGACCACCTTCTTTATTTCTTCCGAACGGGACTGGGACACCTGCGCCGGCCTCCTGGACGGCGAGCAGCTCAAGGTGATGAAACGCATCAACAACCAGGCCGCGGCGGTCGAGGCGTGCATCACCAGGCACGGCACGATCGTCGGGCCGTTCATGACCGACCTGACCGGCTACCCGGAACTTACCCCGTACCAGGGCGGCTGGTGCGGCAACGACGTGTTCCCCGAGGCCCTGACCGAACACGACCGCGCCATCGCCATCGGCCACGTCCGCAAGCTGGGGGACCGGCTCGCCGACGAAGGCTACAAGGGCTTCCTCGAGGTCGACGTGCTCGTCGACACCGACACAGGCGCGGTGTACCTGGGTGAGCTCAACCCCCGGATCTCCGGGGTCTCCTCGATGACCAACGTGACCGCGGGCGCCTACGCCGACGTGCCGCTGTTCCTGTTCCACCTGCTCGAGTTTATGGACGTGGACTACACGATCGACGCCGAGGAGATCAACGAGCGCTGGCTCGCGCTGGC
>JBEKGC010000513.1:0-4572 GCA_050013055.1 Streptosporangiaceae bacterium | reverse complement strand
TTCGCGCTGATGCCCTGCCGCAGGTCCGGGGGGAGCTGGGCGAGGTTCTGGTGGGCCATGACCAGCGACAGCCGGTAGGCGCGGGCCTCGGCGAGCATGTCCTCCATCGGGTAGGGCAGGTTCAGGAAGTTCTGGGCTTCGTCGACGTACAGGCCGGCGTCGGGGCGGGACCGCTCGGGCAGCCGGGCGCGCTTGGAGGCGGCCTGCCAGGTGCGGGCGACGATGAACGAGCCGACGAGCTGGGCGGTCTCCTCGCCGAGGATCCCCTTGGGCAGGCGGGCCAGGCACAGGCCGCCGTTGTCCAGGACGCCGGCCATGTCGAAGGTGGACGGCCCGGCGGCGATCGCGGCGCGGGCGAACCGGCGCAGCAGGAACGCCCTCAGCTTGTTCATCAGGGGGCCGATCATGTGCGCGCGGCTGGCGGGGGACAGCTCCTCGTACCAGGTCCAGAAGTCGCGCAGCACCTGGTCGCGGACCCCGGCGGTCAGCCGCCGCCGGCGGGCGTCGTCGCCGAGCAGCGGGGGGATGTCGGCCAGGGTGACCAGCCCGGACCCGGGCGGCACCGAGCCCAGCAGGGTCAGGCACGCGGCCCGGAAGATGTCGTCGGTCCGCGGCCCCCAGTTGGCGGAGAAGATCCTCCTGAAGATGCCGGTGAGGTTGTCGACCACCATGTCGGTGTCGGTTCCGGTGCCGTCTCCCTGCAGCACGTTCAGGCACGGCGGCGCGGCCCGGTCGCCCGGGTCGAACAGCACGACCTTGCCCGCGACGTCCTCGGGCAGCCGGGCGATGGTGTCCAGGACGGCGTCGCCCTTGGGGTCGATGAACACGACGCCCCTGCCCTCGGTGGCGTCGGCGAGGACCTGGCCCACGATGAGGGTGGTCTTGCCGGTGCCGGTCGGCCCGCAGATCCGCATGTGGTGCCGGGCGTCGGGGACGGCCAGGCCGACCGGCCTTGGCGCGCCGGCGTCGGAGGTGCCCAGGGGACGGACGGCGGGGCCGGGGAGCGGGATGGCGGGCGGCGGCGGGACGGCCCGCGCCCCGGCGACGGCCAGGCCCGGCAGCGACGGGTCCGACGACAGCCGGGAGACGGCGGCGAGCTCGGCGACCGACAGCAGGTCGCCCCGGGCCAGCCGGCGGCTGGCGATCGCGGCGGCGGGATGGCGCAGCCGGCGGCGGGCCAGCCAGTTCCGCCCGGTCAGCAGCGCCATCGCCGACGCCAGGGCGTGGGCGAGGCCGCGCAGCCTCGCCTGTGCCTGGCCGGCGGCAGCACGGGCCTGCCACCGCCCTGCCCCGTCCGGGACGACCGCAGCAGTGGTGGCGACGGCGTAGCGGATGAGGGTCTCCCACTGCGGGCTGGCGAGCTTGGCGGTGGCGTCGCGGATCTCGGCGGCCAGCTCCGGGTCCCGTGTCGTCCCGGGCCGGGGCCGGCGTCTGGCTGTGTCAACCTGATTTGGCCCCACCTTCTGCTTTGTTTTGGCCCCGCCTGAGTGGTCGCGCCGGCCGCGGGGGTGTTGCGGCGGTTCTACTTTGATCTGGCCCCACTGCGGGGTTGCGGGCCAGGAAGTGGGCTGTTGCCGCCGGCGGTGCTGGTGATGTGGCTGGTGAGGGTGCGGCGGTCGGCGCGTTCGGTTTCGAGCTGGGCTTCGGCGCGTTCGGCGCGTTCGCGTTCGGCCTGGGTAAGGGCGTGTGCTGCGGCGAGCTGGGCCTGGCAGCTGTCACGGAGGGCGTCACGTTCGCGGCCGGCGTCGGTGCGAGCTGCCGACGTCTCGTTGCGGGCATCGGTTTCGGCCTGGCGGGCGCGGCTGATCTCGGTTTCGGCGCCGTGCCGGGCCTGGGCGGCAGCGGCGAGCGCGTCGTCACGCTCGCGGGCGCAGCGGTCAGCGTGCGCGCGGGCAGCGGCGGACTGCTCGTCAGCGCGATCGGTGATGGCGCTGATCTGCGCGGCGGTGTCGGTGCGCAGCTGGGTGAGCCCGGCGGCCGCGGTGCGGGCGGTGTCCGCAGCGTCCTGCGCGGCTGCCTGGGCGGCGGCGGTGTCATCGCGGGCGGCGGCGAGGGCCTCGGCGAGGGCGTCTGTTTCCCCGAGTGCCTGGGCTGTCTGGGCGGCGGCGGTGACGGCGGCGGCCTCGGCGCGGCGGCGGGCGGCTTCGGCTTCGGCGACCTGGGCGCGGACAGCGGCGGGGTCCAGGCCGGCGGCCTGCTCTGCGGCGGCACGTGCGTGCACGACGGCCTGGCGCAGAAGAGTCTCCAGGGCGGCGAGCGGATCGGTGCCGCTGGTGACGGGCGCGGCGGCGGGGGCGGGGGTGCGGGCGTCGTTGTGGTAGCGGCGGGCGCAGTCGGTGCTGCAGAACTGCCGGTTCCTGCCGCGGGGCTGGGTGGCGGGCAGCGGGCGGCTGCAGCCGGGACGCTTGCAGATGACGGTGGCCGGCTCGTCGCCGGCGGGCTGGCTGGTCATGACGGGTGCCTTCCTGTCCGGGTGCCCGGGGGACAGCTTTTCTTTTCATTTCTGATCAGAGGTGAAATGAAAAGAAAAGCCCCGGGCACGATGTGCGTGTCCGGGGCTGTGCTAGTCGCCGGGTATGTGGCCGAGCGCACCGTGGTGAGCTCTGGCCAGCCAGTTCACGGTCTCTTCGAGTGCGCCGGCCAGGCTGGCGAGGGTGTAGTCGCTGCTGGCGTCGCGCAGGGCGGCGACGGGCGCGGCGCCTTCGGCGAGGTCGCTGATCAGGGCGTGCGCGTCGGTGAGCATGAGCATGATGTCGCGGGCGTGCCCGGCGTCGATGCTGATGACGGCCATCTGGTGGTCACTGCCGGGGTAGTGGATTAACGACATGGCCAGATCCTTTCTGCGTGGTGTCAGGTGCTGCTGGCCTGGTGGCGGGCGGCGGCGGTACGGAGCCGGTAGGAGCCGGCTCCGGTCTGGATGATGTGCGCGTCGTAGGTGAGCCGGTCCACGATCGCGGCGCACAGCCTGGGGTCGGTGAACGCGGCGGCCCATTCGCTGAACGCGGCGTTGGACGCCACCGCGATGGAGTTTTTCTCCTCCCGCTCGGTGAACACCTGGAACAGCAGCTCGGCGCCGCGCCGGTCAAGTTCGATATAGCCCAGTTCGTCCAGGCAGAGAAGGTCGATCCGCCCGTACCGGCCGATCACCCGGGTCAGTGTCCGGTCATCGGCGGCCTCGGCGAGCTCGTTGACCAGCGCGGCGGCGGTGACGTACTTGACCCGGTAGCCGTGCTCGGCGGCGGCGGTGCCCAGCCCGATCAGCAGGTGGCTCTTGCCGGTGCCGGAATCCCCGATCAGCACCAGCGGCTGCCCGGCAGCGACCCACTGGCAGCGGGCCAGGGTCCCGATCAGCGCGGCGGGCACGTCCGGGTTCGCGGCGAAGTCGAAGTTCTCGAGCCGCTTGGCGCGGGGGAACCCGGCCTCGCGGACCAGCCGGGTCTTGCGGCGCATCTCCCGGTCATCGCATTCCAGGGACAGCAGCTCGGTCAGGAACGCCTTGTAGCCGGCCTGCTGGCGGGCCGCGGCGGCAGCGACCTCGCCATGCCGGTCCCGGATCGTGGGCAGCCGCAGCACCCGGCACGCCGTGTCGATCGCCGCGTCCGCCGCGGTGTCGGTCAGCTCATCACGCCTGGCGCTCATCACGCGCCTCCTTTCCCGCCCGGGCGGGCGAGCAGCTGGTCATAGGCAGCCACCGACGGCGCCGGCCGCCCGTCGGCGGGCAGCGGCCCGCGCCGCTGCGGCAGCGTGATCACCGACGCGCCCGCTGGCATCGCGCCGGGCGGCGCCGGTGCCGGCACCTCGTCCGCGCCGGCCCGGCCGGCCGCGTCAGCGTGCTTGCGGGCCTCCAGGGCGACCGCGTCCGGGGAGCAGGTCCCCGCGTTCAGCGCCGCGGTGATCCCCGCGATCACTGACGCGTCCGGGAGCCGCCGGTGCAGCAGCAGCACCTCGATCAGCGCCCTGGTGCCGGGCCCGTCACCGAGCCGGGTCCGGGCCGCGGACCACAGCGCCTCATGCGCCGCGGTGAACACCCCGGCCTTGCGGGCCTGTGCCAGCGGCACCGACCCGGGCAGCGCACCGGGCTTGCGCACCAGGATCTCCAGGTAATGATCCAGGTCCAGGTGCTCAGCACCGGACGCGGTCAGCCGCGGGTGCACCGCAGTCTTCCGCGACCCGTCATAGACTTCCAGCTCGTTCGCGGTCAGCTGGATCCGGACCCGCTTGCCGATCAGCCGGGCCGGCACCGAATACCGGCACTTGCCGACCGAGATCCGCGCGAACTTGTCCGCCCGCGGCCACAGCACCGTGCCCGTATCAAACCCATCGTCTGGCAGCGGTGACAGGAACAGCTGCTCAGCCGCGAAATCCTCCGCCACGCTCGCAGCCCGGTACCCGATATGACGCCGGTCATCGGTGATATCGTCCTCGGCCAGCCGCGCGTTCAGCTCGCTCAGCGACCCCACGCGGGGGACGGGGACCAGGAACCCGCGGCGGTACCGCCCGATCTCCCCTTCCACCCCGCCCTTCTCATGCGCCCCTTCCACCCCGGGAATGCAGTAAAAAGCCTCGAACCCG
>JBEKGC010000512.1:0-4601 GCA_050013055.1 Streptosporangiaceae bacterium | reverse complement strand
TCGGCCGGCATGGCCACGAACAGGGTGTTCGTGAACGCCGTCTCCGCGACGATCGTCAGGTAGATCGAAGCGGCGGTGATGGCGTCACCGGTGATGAAGCCCTCGGCGAACTGCCGGCCGATCGTTCCGCAGTAGTCGTTCTGGAAGTTGCGGAGGCTGTTGTTGAAGCCGGCCGGGTCGATGTAGTTGTTCATGTACAGGCGCTTGAGGTTCTGCTGGATCGTCGAGTGACGCACCTCGTCGATCATCTGGATCGCCTGGCCGTTGTGCAGCTCCGGGTTCGGAACCGTGCGGAACAGCAGCGGCATCGCGCGCGCCGCCGAGATCTCCGGCAGCGGGATGATGGACAGGAACAGCTTCTGCCATTCCAGCCAGCGCTCCTCCACCTGGCGGAACATGTTGCCGCGGATGGCACCGTCCTGGGCGCCGTAGACGCGGTTGTCCTTCTCTTCCTGCATCGGGAAGTAGGACCTCAGGACCTGCTTCAGCGGGTCCTTCTTCTGGGCCTTGTGGAACGTGTAGTCCGTTCCGTACTGCGACACCGGCTCGTGGTACTGCGGGTCCCAGGACAGTTCCTGGATCTTCTGGTGAGCCTTGGCGACACTCTGGCGACTCATCGCCACCCCTTTCTAGGCGGGTCTTCGGGGTCCGGGGTCATATCCGTCCGGGGGGCCTCACAGTTCGTCCCCTCGGGCTAGCGTGGCCTTGCGGCTGCTTTGGGCTGCCGACGGCCCCGAAAGTCCTTGTGTCCTGCATCACACCCCGAGAGCGGGGGTCATGAGCTCTCAACATGAGACACATCGAACGCAGCCCGCAACTCGGCCAGGTGCTGCTTAACTTGTTCGGAAGCCTGCCGGTTACCTTCTGCGGCCGGGGTGATGCCGAGTGCGCGCAGCAGCTCCGCCGCCGGCCTCCCCGGGTCGCCGGCCTCGCCGAGCACGGGATGAAGGCCCTCGCTAGCCAGATGATGAAAAACGAGATTGACGATGCTCCAGGGGTTAAAAGTCTCTTCGTCCATGCTCTGGTCGTGGGCAGCCATGGGCCCGAGAAAACGCCCTTTGGATAAATACGGCGGTCTCAACTTGAGACAGTCGCCGGCAACATGGGGTTTACTTTGTAATGGGCGGGTAAACCCGACTCCGAGTCCGCGCCTGGCTGAGCCTCCAGCCGGAGATATGTGGTGGGGGAGGCTGTATGGTACGTGCATCGTCGCAGCTCCAGGCGGCGAGGGACCGACTGGCGGACGCCAGGGACCGGTTTCTCGCGGCCGAGCCGGTCGATCCGAGCGTCGTGCGCAAACCGATTCTGGCGTCGTGGTGGCGGTCCAGGCAGTGGAACGTCGCCGCCGATCACATCGAGCTGAACTACCTGCGTGATCCCGATCTGGAGACCACGCTGGCCCGCACGGCCGATCCGGTGCTGCGTCACCTGCACGAGCAGCTCGACGGGCAGCCGATCAGCATCGTGCTGACCGACGCGGCGGGCATGGTGCTGACCCGGCTGACCGCGGACCACGACCTCGAGCGCTACCTGGACGGCGTCAAGCTGGCGCCCGGCTTCAGCTACGCCGAGGAGCACGTCGGCACCAACGGCATCGGCACCGCGCTGGAATCCGGCGGCCCGGCGCATGTCTTCGGGCACGAGCACTACGCCGAGCACCTGGAGACGCTGGCCTGCGCCGGGGTGCCCATCCACGACCCGGTCTCGGGCAAGACGGTGGGCGTCATCGACCTGACCTGCTGGCGCAAGAACGCCGACCCGTTGCTCATCTCGCTGGTCAAGTCGACGGCCGACCAGATCACCCAGGCGCTGCTGGCCGCGGGCAGCAGCCGGGACCTGCACCTGCTGCAGGAGTACGTGCGGGCCTGCCGGCGGACCGGCGGCATCGTGCTCGCCCTCGGCAACGACGTCGTCATGCTGAACGACCACGCCCGCCGGGTGCTCGACCCCGGTGACCAGTCCGCCCTGATCGGTCACGCCACCGAGGCGCTGGCCAGGAACCATCCGGGCGCGGTCACGGTCGACCTGCCCAGCGGCGTGATGGCGAGGATGTTCTGCCGGCGGATCTCCGGCGACGGCCCGTTCAGCGACGGTGTGGTCCACGTGAAACTGGTCGCGGCGGCCGCCGCGGTCCCGGAGACGCCCGCGCCCAGGACGGCCATGTACCTGCCGGGCCTGGTCGGCAGCGGCGTGCTCTGGCTGCGCGCGTGCCGCGAGGCCGAGGCGCTCTACGATTCGTGCGACTGGATGACGATCGAGGGTGAGGGCGGGATCGGCAAGCTGGCCCTGGCCCGGGCCGTGCACCAGCGGCGCAACCCGGCCGCGCCGTTCCATGTGCTCGACGCCGAGTCGGCCTCCCAGGACTGGCTGACCAAGGCCCGCCGCGAGCTGCTCGACGGCTCGGGCATGCTGGTGATCCGGCATGTCGACCTGCTCAACGCCCGGCAACTGCACGCGCTGTCCAGCGCGCTGCAAGAGGCCAGGAACGGCCAGCGCCCCGAGGGCCACGCCAAGGACGGCCCGGACGAGCTGCGGGTCGCGGTGACGCTGAACCGCAAGCTGGCCGCGGCCGACCTGACCAGGCTGCTGCGGTTCTTCCAGGGCACGGTGGAACTTCCCCCGCTCCGCCATCACATCGAGGACCTGCACGAGCTTGTGCCGTTCTTCCTGGCCCGGCTGAGCCAGCAGGGCCGCCTGACCTGTTCGCCCGAGGCGATGCAGCTGCTGCTGCGGCACAACTGGCCAGGTAACACCGAGCAGCTGTGGCAGGTGCTCAAGCAGGTCGTGCAGCGCCGCCGGGCCGGCGTGATCATGCCGAAGGACCTGCCCCCCGAGTGCTGGACCGTGAGCCGTCGGCTGCTGTCCCC
Organism: Streptosporangiaceae bacterium; assembly: GCA_050013055.1. Classification (GTDB taxonomy): domain Bacteria; phylum Actinomycetota; class Actinomycetes; order Streptosporangiales; family Streptosporangiaceae; genus Palsa-504. The sequence continues at coordinate 1,734 of JBEKGC010000512.1, read as the reverse complement.
GCTTGAGTCGATCGAGCGGGACGCGATCGTGCAGAGCCTGCAGGATCACGACGGCAACAAGGTCAGGGCCGCCGAGGCGCTCGGCATGTCCCGCGCGACGATCTACCGCAAGATCCACGAGTACGGAATCGTCACCGCGGGCAGCTGAGACGCCGCGTAATTCTTTTAAAGAAGACTAAAACCCACTAAGGCTGATCCGGTCGGGAAATCGCCCGCCCGGTGCGCGAAACATGCCCTATACGCCGGAAAAGGCCGCCTTTGGCCTGGGCTGATGGCTCACCCGGGACCGCCCCTGGTTCAAAGTGAGAACACATGTGTCTGATCGGGGACGTAGGGATGCATTAAGCCCGCATCCGCGGGGCGCTCTCAACGAAGGGGCGAATGAATGACCACTGTTGACGCTGCCGCCGACGAATCGGGTCGGTCAGGCACTCTCACCTCAGAAGCCGCCGCTCCGCCGGCGGCTGTGGTCGGGCCGATGGCAGGCGACCCGTCCATGCTGGGACTCGGCAGCTTCATCGTCGGCTCGGTGGCGCTCGGCCTGGCGCTGGTCGGGGTGGTACCGGCGGGCGTCCTCGGCGCCCCGCTGGCGGTGATCCTGGCCGCCACCGCCCTGGGCCTGCTGATGGCCGCGGTCTGGTGCGCGGCGCTCGGCCAGAGCGCGGTCGCGGCCGTCTTCGGCATCTTCGGCACGTTCTGGCTCAGCTACGCGGTGCTCGTGCTCGGCCTTGACCACAACTGGTTCGCCATCACCGCGACCGCGGTGCTCGCCACCGTGAAGCTGTTCCTGATCGCCTGGCTGGTCGCCATCGTGATGCTGACCCTGGCCACGCTGCGGCTGCCGTCGGCGTTCAGCGTGCTGTTCGGGCTGGTCGACCTCGCGCTGCTGTTCCTGCTGCTCGGCTATGTCGGCGCCTCGGCGGCAGGGGTCCCGGCGGCCGGCCTGATCAAGGCCGGCGGCTACGTCGTCCTGGTGTTCGCCGCGCTCGGCGTGTACCTGTTCTTCAGTGCCGCCGCGGCCGGCACCGGCGGAAAGCCGCTCCCGCTCGGCAAGCCCTTCCTGCACTAGGCACGGCCCGGTACCGGGCGGGTGCGCCCTCACCCGTCCGGTACCGGCTCATTTTTTCCGAACGGCTCCGCTATCAGTGCCTCAGCCAAGACCTTTGAGTTCGGCGGAGACGCTGGCGCCCTCGGTGGCGGCCTCGGTGGCGGCCACGGCGAACCTGGGCTGCGCCCGGCGGCCGGGAACGGCGGCATGGACGAGGCGGGACAGCTCGACCGGACGCAGGGAGTCGGACCGGTGCCAGGCCGCCGCCGGGATCATGTCGCGCTGGCTGACGTCCCTGACCAGTTGCAGACCATGCCGGCCAAGCAGGGCGGCCATCGCGGCCGGGGCCAGCAGCGACCGCCAGGGTTCGCCCCATTCGGCGGACGCCTGCCCGACCAGGTCCGCGTAGCTGTCGCCCGCGGCGTCTCGCCACCCGGCGGGCAGCATGTAGTCGACCACGATCTGTGAGCCGGGGGCAAAGCCGCCAACGGCAGACAGGGTCGCCTCGATGGCGCTTTCTGCCAGGTACATGGTGACGCCCAGCCAGCTGACGAAGGCGGGTGCGGCCACGTCGAACCCAGCTCGCCGCAGCCCCTCGCCGAACGAGTCCCGGCTAAAATCCACCGGGACGAACGCGACGTTCCCGGTGTCAGGAAGCACCCGCCGCTTGTAGTCCTGAGTGGCCG
>JBEKGC010000511.1:0-4618 GCA_050013055.1 Streptosporangiaceae bacterium | reverse complement strand
TAAGGCACGAGAGGCTAGGTGCGACATGGTCGCATGACGGGGATGGCTGGGTCACCATGTGCGATCCTGCCGGGATGACGTACTGCATCACCCGGCGCGATCCTGGCCCCGGACCTTAGCTTGCGGCGCGGCGGCTGGTAGACCTGGTCAGGGCAGAGTGGGGCGGTCGCAGCTCAGCGCTTCTTTGCCGTTTACAACGAACTCGAACCAGGGTAAATCGGTGGAGGATTCAACCTGGGCGTCCGGCCGGGTCGGCTCGGTCGATGGATGAAGGAGGCCGCATGGCCGGCAAGGGCGGCGTACTCGCCGAACTGGATCTCAGCTTGAAGCTCAGCCCGCACGCCGAAGCGGCCCGCCTGGCCACGGCTCAGGCCCGGCTGCTGCACCTGCGGCTGGTGCTGGGCGGCCAGATCGGGGACAAACCGCAGCTCGGGCCGCCGGTCTGCGTGGTCTTCGAGGGGTGGGACGCCTCCGGCAAGGGTGGTGCGATCAAACGCCTCGTCGCGCCGATGGACCCGCGGCACGTCCGGGTGGCCCAGTTCGGTGCGCCCAGCCATGACGAGAAACGCCACCACTTCCTGTGGCGGTTCTGGCCGGCGCTGCCCGGCTGGGGGGGCATGGCGGTGCTTGACCGGTCCTGGTACGGCCGCGTCCTGGTCGAACGAGTCGAAGGGTTCGCCACCGAGGAGCAGTGGCGGCGCGCCTACCGGGAGATCGTCGACTTCGAGCGGACACTGGCCGACGAAGGGATGATCATCGTCAAGTTCTGGCTGCACCTCTCGTCCGCCGAGCAGCTCAGACGATTCAAGGCGCGGCAACGCGAGCCGCTGAAGAGCTGGAAGCTGACGGCGGAAGACTGGCGGAATCGCGAAAAGCGGCGGCAGTATGAGGCGGCCGTGGAGGAGATGCTGGACCGGACCGATCACGCCGCCGCACCGTGGGTGCTGGTTGAGGCCGAGGACAAACGGTGGGCCCGGGTGAAGGTAGCCGAGTCGGTGGTCGGGGCGATCGAGGCCGGCATGACCGCGCGGAACCTCACGGTTCCGCCGACGGCCCCGGTCGCCGTGGTCCGGCCAGGGTAGGCAGAGCGCCATTCCGGGGCGAGGGCCGTACGGTGGGGTGATGGAGGTCCGGCTGTTCGGTGAGCTCGAAGCGCTAGCTGGCGGCGTGCCGGTGCCGGTCCGGGGGGCTAAGCAGCGGGCTCTGCTGGCTTTGCTGGCGTTGCGGCGGGGGCAGCCGGTCAGTGCCGACCGGCTGATCGACGTGCTGTGGGGCGATGGGCAGGCGGTGAACCCGGTCAATGCCTTGCAGGCGCAGATCGGCCAGCTGCGCCGGACTTTCGGGGCGGCGGCGGTCCTGACCTCGGGGGCCGGGTATGCCCTGGCAGCCGGTCCGGATCAGGTCGATGTGGTGCGTTTTGAGCAGCTGGTGGCGGAGGGTCGGCGGCTGGCTGACGGCGGTGAGCTGGCGCCGGCCTCGGCGGTGCTGGGTGAGGCCCTGGGGCTGCGGCAGGGCGAGCCGCTGGCCGAGTTCACGTATGCGGGTTTTTTTGATGCCGAACGGGACCGGCTGAACGAGCTGACCCTGGTGGCGATCGAGGTCCGGGGCGGCGCCGACCTGGGCCTGGGGCGGCACGGGGAACTGGCCGGCGTGCTGGAGCCGTTGTGCCGTGAGCACCCGCTCCGCGAGCGCTTGTGGGAGCTGTTTATCTTGGCCCTGTACCGGGGCGGGCGGCAGGCCGAGGCGTTGCGCGGCTACGCGGAGATCCGCGAGCGGCTGGCCAGCGAGCTGGGTCTTGACCCCGGCCCGGCGCTGCGGGAACTGCAGGCCCGCATCCTGGCCCAGGACCCCTCGCTCGGCCCGGCCGGCCCGGCTCCGGTTCAGCCGGCCGCGCCGCCGCAGGGAACTGGCCGGCCGGGAGATCCGCTCGGGCCGGCTCCCCTGCTGGAGACGAAGTTCTATGTCCCGAGGTCGCGGCGTGGCCTGGTGCCTCGGCCGCGGCTGAGCGAGCGGCTGGACCGCGGGGCCGCGGCGAGGTTGACGCTGGTGTCCGCGCCCGCTGGTTTCGGCAAGACGACGCTGCTCACCGAGTGGCTGGCGGCGGGACCGGCCGGTCAGCGGCGAGCCGCGTGGCTCTCACTTGACCGGGGCGACAACGATCCGGCGTCTTTTTGGGCTTACCTGATCGCCGCGTTGCGGACGGCGGCGCCGGGGGTCGGGGAGGGTGCGCTGGCCCTGCTGCAGGCGCCCCGGCCGCCCCCGGTCCAGACGGTGCTGACTGTCCTGCTCAACGACCTGGGCGCCGTCGCGGGCGACATCGTGCTGGTGCTTGATGATTACCATGTCATCGACGCGGCCGACGTGCAGGACGCGATGGCGTTCTTGCTGGATCACCTGCCTGCGGGGCTGCACGTGGTGATCGCCGGCCGGGCTGATCCCGCGCTGCCGCTGGCCCGCTGGCGGGCGCGCGGGGAGCTGGCCGAGGTCCGCGCGGCTGAGCTGCGGTTTACTCCTGAGGAGGCGGCGGCGTACCTGACCGAGATGATGGGCCTGCCGCTGACCGCGCGGGACGTGGCCGCGCTGGAGGGCCGTACCGAGGGCTGGATCGCCGCGCTGCAGCTGGCGGCGCTGTCGATGCAGGGGCGGCAGGACGTGGCCGGGTTCATCGCCGGGTTCGCCGGGGATGACCGGTACGTGGTGGACTACCTGGCCGAGGAGGTGCTGGCGCGTCAGCCCGGCCGGGTTCAGGCGTTCTTGCTGCAGACCTCGATCCTGGGGCGGCTCAGCGGCCCGCTGTGCGATGCGGTCACCGGGCAGGGGGGCGGCAAGGCGATGCTGGCGGCGCTGGACCGGGGGAACTTGTTCCTGGTCCCGCTGGATGACCGCCGCCGGTGGTACCGGTACCACCAGCTGTTCGCCGACGTGCTGCAAGCGCGGCTACTCGACGAGCAGCCCGGCCAGGTCCCTGACCTGCACCGGCGGGCCAGCACGTGGTACCAGCAGAACGGCGAGCCGTCAGTAGCCATCAGCCACGCCCTCGCCGCCGAAGACTTCGACCTGGCCGCGGACCTGATCGAGCGGGCGATCCCGGCCACGCGCATCACCAGGCAGGAAGCCACGGTGCATAGCTGGCTCGAGGCGCTCCCCGACGAGGTGATCCGGGTCAGGCCGATGCTCAGCTTTGCCGTCGCCGGGGCGCTGCTGACCGGCGGCGAGCCCGAGGAAGTTGAGGTCCGGCTGCGGGACGCAGAGCGGTGGCTGACGGAGACAGCTACCGGTGAGGAATCCCCAGCCCGGCCGGCCGAGATGGTCGTGGCCGATGAGGACGAATATCGCCGCCTCCCGGGGGCGATTGAGCTGTACCGTTCCGCCCTGGCCCTGGTCCGGGGCGATGTGCCCGGCACGGTGAGGCACGCCGGGCGGACGCTCGATCGTGCGCTTGCGGAGGACCACGGCGTCCGCGCCGGGGCAGCGGGGTTCCTGGGACTCGCGTTCTGGACGAGCGGGGAGCTGGAGACAGCGCTTTCGGCGTGGGCCGAATGCGCGGCGGGACTACGCCGGTCCGGGCAGATTGCCGATACCTTCGGCTGCGCGATCGCGATGGCGGACATCCGGCTGGCGCAAGGTCGCCTCGGCGAGGCGATGCGTACCTACGAGCAGGCCTTGCAGCGTGCATCGAAGCAGGACGGGCCGGTGCTGCGGGGAACGGCAGACATGTACGTGGGGATGAGCGGGGTCCACCGCGAGTACGACGACCTGCAGGCCGCCACGCAGTGGCTGCTGCGGAGCCAGGAGCTGGGCGAGCACGTCGGGCTGCCGCAGAACCGGTATCGCTGGCGGGTCGCGATGGCCCGGATACGCCAGGCTGAAGGAGACCTGCCCGGCGCACTCGATCTGCTCAACGAGGCGGAGCGCCTGTATGTGGGTGACTTCTTCCCGAATGTGCGGCCGGTCCCGGCGCTGAAGGCACGGGTCTTGATCGCCCAGGGCAACCTCGGCGAAGCCCTCGGCTGGGCGCGTGAGCAGGGCCTGTCCGCCGATGACGACCTCAGTTACCTGCGCGAGTTCGAGCACATCACCCTGGCCAAGGTGCTCTTGGCGCAGCGCGCGGAGCCTGAAGTTCACCATGCGGCCCGGCTCCTTGAGCGCCTGCTGCTGGCGGCGGAAGAAGGGGGGAGGACGGGGCGGGTCATCGAGATCCTGGTGCTCCAGGCACTCACTCGCCAGCGGCTGGGCGACATCTCCGCCGCGCTCGCCAGGCTGGAACGGGCGATGACGCTGGCTGAGCCGGAGGGCTACGTCCGGGTCTTCGCCGATGAGGGCCCGGCTATGGCTTCTCTGCTCAGAGTGGCCTCGAGACAGGGGACCGCCGGGAACTATGTCCGCCGGCTGCTGGCCGCCGTGGGCGGGACCGAGCACGACAGACCGGTCAAACAGGCCTTGATCGAGCCGCTCAGCGAACGCGAGCTCGACGTGCTCCGGCTGCTCGGAACCGAACTGGACGGCCCGGACATCGCCCGCGAGCTCATGGTGTCCCTGAACACCGTGCGGACGCACACCAAGCACATCTACGCCAAGCTCGCCGTGACCAGCCGCCGGGCCGCGGTCCGCCGCGCCG
>JBEKGC010000510.1:0-4628 GCA_050013055.1 Streptosporangiaceae bacterium | reverse complement strand
CTGCTGGAGACGGCACGGTCGGTTCAGCTCAAGTACGCCGCCCTGAACCTCGACCTGGCTGACGCGGTCAACGTCGCGCTAGCCGCCGAGTACCGCACCCACTCCCTGCTCACCCTGGATCGCCGCGATTTCCGCGCGATCAGCCCGCTGACCCCGCACCCGGCGTTCCGGCTCCTGCCCGACGACATGTAGCGCTCATTAGGCATGCCCGCGGGGTACCCGTGAACAGGTTCGATGTAAGCGTGTACGCGATCAGGCGGCGGGCCGGGCGCCGCCTGCCGTTCGAGGCACCCCTGACGGGACCGCCCCGCCGTACTATCGCATCTCCCAGCTCACCTACGACACCATGGAGGACCTGCGAGCCGGACAGCCGAAAGCGAGGAACCTGCCATGCCTGCGTGGATCTGTGTGACCTGCGGCGTCCAACATGCCGACACTGAGAGCCCGCCGATGCGCTGCGCCATCTGTGAGGACGAGCGCCAGTACGTGGGGGCCAACGGGCAGCAGTGGACCACCATGACGGAGTTGAGTCGCGACCACGCCGTGGTACTGCGGGAGGAAGAACCCAACCTGGTCGGTGTCGGGGTGGATCCGCCGTTTGCCATCGGGCAGCGGGCGCTGCTGGTCTGCACGCCGGGTGGCAACGTGCTGTGGGACTGCGTCTCGCTGCTCGACGATGCCGCCCTGGAGCGAATCGCCCAACTGGGAGGGATCTCGGCGATCTGTATGTCGCACCCGCACTTCTACGCAGCCCACGTCCACTTCGCCGACGCCTTCGACGCCCGTATTCTCATCCCGCAGGCCGACGCCGCCTGGATCCGACGGCCGTCCTCTCGAGTCGAATTGTTCCAAGAGCAGGTCGAACCTGTCCCCGGACTCACGCTGGCCCGTATCGGCGGCCATTTCGACGGCGCCGCGGTGCTGCACTGGCCCGCCGGATCCGGCGGGCGCGGTGCCTTGCTCACGGGAGACACTGTCCAGGTCGTCGCGGACCACGGCTGGGCGAGCTTCATGTGGAGCTACCCCAACCTCATCCCCCTCGACGAACACACCGTGCGGGACGTGGCGACGCGGGTAGCCCGGTTCCGTTTTGACCGTGTGTACGGAGGCTGGTGGGGAAGAGTCATCGTCGATGACGGGGCCGAAGCCGTCCGCCGCTCCGCCGACCGCTACATCGCCCGCCTGCATGGCGAGCGGCCCCCACCCCAAGGAGCGGCGGAGGGGCCATGATCGAGGCATGACCGTGCGGTGGGGTGTGGCCGGGCCGGGACCGGTCGCCGGCAAGGTGCTGGGGGATCTGGCCTATGTGCCGAATGCGGTACTCACCGCCGTCGGCTCGCGCTCAGCCGGGCGGGCGGAGGCGTTCGCCGCCGCGCACGCCGCGTCGGCCGGCCGCGGGCAGGTCCCGGTGGCGCACGGCTCCTACCGGGCATTGCTCGGCGACCCGGACGTGGATGTGGTCTACGTGGCCACCCCGCATCCGCACCACCGCGCGCTGGCCCTGGCTGCGCTGGCCGCCGGCAAGGCGGTCCTGGTGGAGAAGTCGTTCACGGTCACCCCGGCGGCGACCCGGGAGATCGTCGCAGCGGCCCGCGCGGCCGGCCGTTTCGCCATGGAGGCGATGTGGACCCGGTTCTGCCCGGCCGTGGTCCGGCTGCGCGAGCTGGTGGCCGACGGGGCGATCGGCGAGGTGTGCACGGTGACCGCGGACCTCGGGATGCGCCACCCCGTGGACCCGGCGACCCAGTCCTACGATCCCGGGCGGGGTGACGGCCTGCTATTCCACCTGGGTGTCTACCCGGTCTCATTCGCCCAGATGATCCTGGGCACCCCGGAGGCGGTCGTCGCGCACGGCGTCGTGCACTCCAGCGGAGCCGACGTGGAGGAGTCGGTACTGCTGCGCTACCCGGGCGGCCGCTCGGCGCTGCTGTTCACCTCGCTGCGCAGCCCAGCCCCCGGGGAAGCCCGGGTGCTCGGCACGAGCGGGTGGATCCAGGTACCGCCGCGATTCCACTACCCCAGCCGGATCGTGCTGCACCGCGACGGGCACGACCCGGAGATCATCGACGCCCGGCTCACCGGCGCCGGCTACACCCACGAGCTGGCCGAGGTTACCGAACGCGTGGCCGGCGGGCACGCCGAGAGCGAGACTATGCCGCTGGCCGACACGGTGGCCGTGCAGGACGTGCTAGGCGAGATCGCCGACCAGCTCGGCATGCGGGTGATCGAAGGGCCCGCCGAACTGCCGTGACCACCGGGCCGCGTCTTTCTCGCGCGCGAGAGAGTGCCGCGGCGCGGTCTCCGATCGAGCCGATCATGACCTGTCCGGCGCGCTGGCGATCCAGCGATAACGCTACTCAGCGAACGGGTTGAGCACCTGCACCCCGGCCAGCTCATAGTCCTTGACGTTGCGGGTGACCACAGTCATGCCATGCACCCGGGCGGTGGCCGCGATGAGTGCATCGATCACCGGCAGGGGTTGCGCATACTGCTGGCGCCCCCAGGCCGCAGCAATCGGGAGGGTGACCGGGAGAACTCGGTCCTCGAAACCGGCCTCCACGTCCCGGAGCCAGCGCTCGAGCGCCGAAGCCTGCTGCACATCTCCCCGGCCCCGCACTCTCGCGATCCCCTGCTCGATCTCGCCCAGGGTCAGCACGGATACGTGCAGCCGGTCCGGTGGCGTGGCCGCGATCCAGCCGGCTACGGTCGCCGCCGGTTGCCGCTTGCGCGTCTCCGATAGCACGTTAGTGTCGAGCAGGTAGGTCACGTGCCTGCCTCAAGATCGACCGCACGTCCGAAGTCGGCCTTGCGCTCGGCCTCAATCTCCGCGAAGACATCACCGGCAGCGTCGAGCTTCGGGCCGCCGAGCAGGATGCTCGCAAGGTTCACCGAAGGCCGGGTCAGCCTGCGGTACTCGCCAATATCCACCACTACCGCCACATCCTCACCGTGCCGGGTAATGACCTGCGGCCCCTCGCTCACCACCGCGCGGATCATCTCGCTGAAGCGCTGCTTGGCGTCCTGGATCTGCCAGTGATCCGGAGCCGGTGACGTCATGAGCGTCTCCCATATCTATCTAGGCCTGTCTAGACAGAATACCATCAGGCCACTCGAGCAGATGGACCGGGGCAGCGGCGTGCCCGTAGTTCATGATCTTCTGTGCGGTCGCCTTGCCCCTCGTCTGGCCGCAGAATGGTGTGGTCATGTCGATGCAGCCGCGACCCTGGCTTCCTCGTTTTCCAGACCCTGCCTGCGGGCGTGGCAGGCGAGCTCCCGCCGGCAGTGCCACTGCCGGGTCTCCTCGTAGTGCGAGACGAGGGGAAGCAACTCGCTCAGCGGGGCAGGTGACTGTGGCAAAACCCCGGTCCGCCCCTGCGCGGGGCGGACCGGTGAGCGCTGGTTTCTCAGGGCTCCGTCACGGCGTCGCTGGCCGGAGCGCGGGGCGGGTCGGGGTCAGCTGGAGGTGACCACGTTGCTGGGTCCCGGGGCAGTCGAGCTTACGGCCGCGCCGGTTCCGTTGATCACTGATTCGATGCCTCCATAGTTGTTGAGCCACACGGTAAAGACGTCGTGGAACACGACGCCCGAGGTGGCCGGCGCCTGGAAGCCCATGGCGTTCTCGATGGCCGGCCCGACGTCGAAGTTGGAGTAGCTCCCCATGCCGTAGCCCTGGAACGTGGTGACGCTGTTGGGGATGTAGAAAGCCGGGTAGCCGTCCTGGGTGGCGTTGGACATCCAGGCTGCCTGGCTTGGCACGTCGTAGGGGTTCTCGTTCTGGTAGAAGATGACGGTGCCGCCCTGGCCATTCCAGACGGTCTCGTCCTGCTGGTAGTGCTCGACGGCCAGGCCGTAGGCCGTCACGTCGTTGCCGTTGACGGTCAGGCCGGTCGCGGCGGTGTCGGCGGTCCAGGAGCCACCGCCCGCGCCGTGGTCCGCACGCCAGGACCAGATGTCATCGAGGATCGAGTTGTTGCTGTTGTCGATGAACGCGTCGGTCACCGATCCGGCCTCGGCCCCGCCGACGCGGAAGAAGACGTCGTCGATGCTCACCGGGTCGGAGGCGTGGCTCACGGTCGAGCCCTGCGTTCCGACGGTGAGCAGGGTCGGGGAGTTCACCGGTCCGGCGTCGAGGATCAGGCCGGAGATGCTGACCCCGCCGACGTCCGCCACGCTGATGGTGGTCTGGCCAGCGGTCGGGATCAGGGTCGCAAATCCGAGCCCGATGATCTTCGTGTCCGCCTTGGTGACGTTGATCGTCGAGGCGTAGCTGTAGACGCCCGGCGTGAACAGCAGGTTCTCACCCGCGGCCAATGCCGCGTTGATCGTGCTGATCGTGCTGGAGGAGTTCACGATGTAGAAGCTGTTGTTCACCGAGAGTGAGGTGCCGGGGGTGTTGCCGCTGGCCCAGGACGGTCCGCTGGAGTTGGTCTCCACGGAGGGGACAAACACGTTGTAATTGCCGGAGGAGTCGGTGTACCCGGGTCGCCGCAGAACACCTGGTTCCACACGCCGTTGGTCCACGAGCCGATATCGGTGTCCCGGGTGACGTACTGCTGCTGGGAGCCGTTCTCCACGGTGCCGTTGAGCTCGGAGTCGGCGATGAAGCCGCCGCTGGCCCAGTCCGGCGT
>JBEKGC010000509.1:0-4664 GCA_050013055.1 Streptosporangiaceae bacterium | reverse complement strand
TCGTTCAGGTAGGTCAGCACGTCGATGATCGTCTGCGGGGTGTCGGTGTTGAAGAACGTGGTGTTGGTGTTCACCTTGAACCCGCGCGACTTGGCCAGCTTGATCGCGGCCACCGCGTCGTCGAACACGCCCTCCTTGCAGACCGACTCGTCGTGCCGCTCGCGCAGCCCGTCGATGTGCACCACCCAGGAGAAGTAAGGGGACGGCTTGAACTTGTCCAGCTTCTTGGGCAGCAGCAGCGCGTTCGTGCACAGGAACACGAACTTCTTCTGCTTTATCAGCTCGGCCACGATCACGTCGATCTGCGGGTGCATCAGCGGCTCGCCGCCCGCGATGGACACCATCGGCGCGCCGCACTCGGCGATCGCGCCGAGGGCCTGCTCGACCGGCATCCGCTGCTTGAGGATCTCGTGCGGCTGCTGGATCTTGCCGCAGCCCGCGCACTTCAGGTTGCAGGCGAACAGCGGCTCCAGCTCGACCAGCAGCGGAAATTTCTTATTTCCGGCCAGTTTCTGGCGCATCAGGTAGGACCCGACACGCAGCGACTGGCGTAGTGGCATGGGCATTATTGCCTTACCTCCTTGGGCAGGCCGAAACGAATTGATTCCGTGGTCGTGACGCGTTCGGACACCGACAGGGCACCCAGCCCGGCCAGCGCCGCAATGATCTCCTCCACCACCGCCGGGGGGGCGGAGGCGCCGGCCGTCAGGCCGATCGTCGAAACCCCGGTCAGCCAGCTGAGCTGGATGTCCGCCGCGCTGTCGATCAGGTACGCCGGGGTGCCGGCCCGCTCGCAGGTCTCCACCAGCCGGACCGAGTTCGACGAGTTCGCCGAGCCCGCCACCAGCACCAGGTCGGAGCCGGCGGCGACGGCCCTGACCGCGGCCTGCCGGTTGGTGGTCGCGTAGCAGATGTCGTCGCTGCCGGGCGCGCGCATGGCCGGGAACCGTTCCCGCAGCGCGCCTGACACCTCGGCCGCTTCCTCCACCGACAGCGTGGTCTGCATCAGGTACGCCACCCGCTCGCTGTCGCGCGGTGTCATCGCGGCCACGTCCTGCGGGGTCTGCACCAGCACGGTCGATTCCGGCGCCTCGCCGAGCGTGCCCTCGACCTCCTCGTGGCCGGCGTGGCCGATCAGCGCGACCGTGTACCCGTCGGCGGCGAACCTCCTGGCCTCGGCGTGCACCTTGGACACCAGCGGGCAGGTCGCGTCGATGACCGCGAGGCCGCGCCTGGACGCCTCGGCGCGCACCGCGGGCGAGACGCCGTGCGCGGAGAACACCACGGTGGCGCCGTCGGGCACCTGGTCGAGTTCGTCCACGAAGACCGCGCCGCGGCTCTCCAGGTCCCCCACCACCCGGGTGTTGTGCACGATCTGCTTGCGCACGTAGACCGGCTCACCCTGGCGTTGCAGGACCCGCTCGACGATCTCGATGGCCCGCTCGACCCCGGCGCAGAACGACCGCGGCCCGGCCAGCAGCACCTGGCGCGTTCCGCACGCGGCGGCCCACCGCTGCACCACGGGCGCGGCCGCGCGCAGCGCGGCCAGCGCGGCCAGCCCGCCGGAGACCAGGCCGGCCAGCGGCCGGTCACCGGTGTCCGACACGGCCCGGACCACGGCCACCGGCCGCCCGCCCGCCGCGGCGGCCAGCGGGCCCGACTCCATGTCGGCCAGCAGGTAACCCTCGGCGGCCAGGGCGGAGCGTTCCGAGCGCCGGACGAGATGGTCCACGGTGGTGATCGGGCCGGTCCGCGCCCGCAGCCCGGCCCGCTCAAGCTCGGCCGCGAGCAACGGCGCCGACCCGCAGGTCGCCGCGCCCACCTCGGTTCCCACCACCAGGTCGCCCGGGCGCAGGTCCGCGGTGAGGCCGGCCCCCACCCCAAGCACCGCGATCGGGCCGAACGGACGGTCCCTCACCAGCCCGGCCGCCTGCGCGGCCCGGGTGGTGCCGTAGCCGGTGCGCAGCACCTGCGCCGGATAGCCGCCCGCCGTCAGGCCGCGGCGGATGGCGCGGGCCTCGATCCGCATCGGCGCGCAGAGCAGCAGCGGAGCCGGGTCGCGGCCGGGGGTCACCGGGACCGCGGGGGTGGCCGGCACGGCCGCGGTCGCGGGGTTTCCCGGGGTCGCGGGCTGCGGGATGGTCTGCGTCATGCGCTACCTCCGGTTGCCTGGCCGGCCAGCGCCCGTACCGCGCGGCCGAGCGCGCTGACCGGGAAGGCCAGCCGGTACAGGTGATAGTTGATGTAGAAGTCGCCGGGGAACCCGGTGCCTGTGTACTGCGGCTCATCCCAGCTCCCGTCGGCCCGCTGGGTCCGCGCCAGCCAGCCGATGCCCCGCCCGACCGCGGCACCGTGCTCCTCTCCGGCGGCGAGCAGGGCGAGCAGCGCCCAGGCGGTCTGCGACGCGGTCGAGGTGCCGCGCCCGGCCAGCGCCGGATCGTCGTAGGAACGCAGGTCCTCGCCCCAGCCGCCGTCCAGGTTCTGGCGTGCTTCCAGCCAGGTCACGGCGCGCCTGATGGCGGGCTTGGACGGCCTGACCCCGGCCGCGATCAGGGCGGGCACCGCCGCGCCCGTGCCGTAGATGTAGTTGGCGCCCCAGCGGCCGAACCAGGAACCGTCAGGTTCCTGGTTTTTCAGCAGCCAGACCACGCCCCGGCGGGCCGCGGCGCCATCGGCCTGCCCTTCGGCCGCGAACGCCTCGACGATGTGCGCGGTCACGTCCGCCGACGGCGGGTCGATGACCGCGCCGAAGTCGCAGAACGACAGCTTGTTCACGAGCTGGCGGGTGTTGTCCGCGTCGAAGGCCCCCCAGCCGCCGTCCCTGGACTGCATCCCGGCCAGCCAGCGCAGCCCGCGGTCGATCGCGGCCTGCTCCTCGGGTCCCCGGCGGTCCTTCGGCGCCGCCCGGCCCAGGGCCAGCACGATCTCGGCGGTGTCGTCCGTGTCGGGATAGAGGTCGTTGTCGAACTCGAACGCCCAGCCGCCCGGGGCCAGGTCCGGCCGCTTGACCTGCCAGTCGCCCGGACCGCGGATCTCCTCCGCCCGCACCCAGCTGGCCGCCTTGGCCAGGGCCGGGTGCTCGGCGGGCAACCCGGCGTCGGCCAGCGCGACCATCGTCAGCACGGTGTCCCAGACCGGCGACTGGCACGCCTCGAGGCGGCGCACCGGGCCTTGCGGTGAGTCCTCGGTGATGGTGAACCGGTCCAGGCCGTCAAGGGCGCGGGCCAGCACCGGGTGGTCCAGGTCGTAGCCGAGCAGGTGCAGCGCCATAATCGAGTAGACCCAGGGCGGCTGGATGCCGCCCCAGCAGCCGTCCCGCTCCTGCCGGGCGATGATCCACTCCGCGCAGCGCCGCAGCGCCGCCCGCCGCACCGACTTTACCGGTCGGTAATGATGGAGGGTCTTGTCCACGGCATCGAAGAGGCGGGCCCAGGGGTCCGCGGCGTCGGCCAGGCCGCCGAGGGGGCGCGCGTCGGCGGTGCGCCGGGGCCGGGGGGCGCGGCCGTGCGGGCCGCCGGTCTTCAGCTCCTCGATGGTGAAGGGCAGCGGCCGGGACGGACGGAACGACTGGACCACGGCCAGGGCGACGATGGTCTGCCGGGCCCAGCAGCCCCAGTCGTAGATGTTGAGCGGGAACCAGGACGGCAGGTAGATCAGCTCAGGCGGGATGACGGGCAGCTCGTCCCAGGACCACTGGCCGGACAGGGCCAGCCAGATCCGGGTGAACACGCGCGTCGCCTCGACGCCGCCGTGGGCCAGGATCCAGCCGCGGGCGGTGCGCATGTGCGGCGCGTCCACCGGGTCGCCGGCCAGCCGCAGCGCCACGTACGCCTCGACGGTGGTGGACAGGTCACCGGGGCCGTCGAAGAAGTTGGCCCAGGTGCCGTCGGCGCGCTGCTTGGACCTGATCCAGCGCCCCGCCGCCGCGACCTGCGCGTCGTCGTGCCGGCCGAGGAACTCCCGCAGCAGCAGGTCCTCGGCGTCCATGGTGACGTTGGTCTCCAGCTCGCCCTGCCACCAGCCGTGGGCATGCTGCTGGCTGAGCAGCTGATCGCGGGCACGCCGCAGCGTGTCGTCGGCGACCTCCAGGATGGTGCTGGCCTGGAGGGTGGTATCGATTACCACTGCCGGGCCGTGATGAACTCGGCGATCGCGGTCAGCTCGGCCCGGACCCCTGCGGCCAGGTCGATGTCGGCCAGGCTCGCGTTCGCCGCGGCCAGCTGGGCGTCGGCCTCGGTCTCGGCCCAGTCCTTGCCGCCCGCCGCGACCACCAGGTCCGCCGCGCGGATCAGGTCGTCCTCGGTCAGCGGCTGCGGGTCGGTGAGCATGGCGCGCAGCTCGGCCGCCGCGGGGGTGCCGCTGCTCAGCGCGGCCACCACCGGCAGCGACTTCTTCCTGGCCCGCAGGTCGGCCCGGACGGGCTTACCCGTGACCTCGGGCGCACCCCAGATGCCGAGCAGGTCGTCGGTGAGCTGGAACGCCAGCCCGACGTGCGCGCCAAACCCGGCCAGCGCCATGGCCAGCGTGGGCGGCGCGCCGAGATGCACCGCGCCGATGCTGCAGGCGCACGCCATCAGCGCGGCGGTCTTGTCGCCGGCCATGTCCAGGCATTCGGCCAGGGTCACGTCGTCGCGCTTCTCGAAGGCCAGGTCCGAGCCCTGGCC
>JBEKGC010000508.1:0-7044 GCA_050013055.1 Streptosporangiaceae bacterium | reverse complement strand
CAGCGTCACCCGGTCCGGCGTGATCTCCCAGGTGTCCCGCACGCTCAGGTCCATCAGCGTCTGCTCGCCCCGCCCGAACCGGGCCGGCCGCGCGCAGGCGATCATCCGCTTAGCCTGCGGCGCCTTGACCGGGAAGCTGACCGGCCCCGCGCCCGCCACCGTGAGCCGGACGTCCCTGGCGGGCACGGACAGCTGCGCGCTGAACGCACCGGGCGCCTGCGAGCCGTCGAGCACCCTGGCCAGCCGGTCCCCCGGCGTGATCGGCATCCCTATCTCCATCCCTCTCGCCAGCCGCGTGCGGTCAGTCAGCCAGGCTACCGGAGCAGAAAACGGCATTCATCCGAACGGCCAGGGTGTTTCGCCGTGGGCGAACTCACAGCACCCGGGCGTGTCAGCCAAGGCGCGCGGCCGGTTCGCGGCTCTATATTTTCCTCATGCCAACGCAGCAGCTGCTTGACCGTGTTCGTGAGCTGCGGGACGCCGGGCGCACGCCGAAGGAGATCGCCCGGGCGCTGAAGATGCCGCCGAGCGCGGTCGCGCCGCTCATCAGGTCGCTCGCCGCCGCCCAAGGGCGGACCCGGGAGGACGCGCTGATCGGGTGCTGGATCAGTCCGGGCTGGTCATCCAGCGTCCAGGCACCGGAGCGGCCGGACTGGCCCGGGTCGGGCCCGTCCGAACGAACCGGGCACTCGGGGCTGGTGACCGTGCTGGTCGCCCGGGACCGGGGCGGGCCGGTGGCCGGGGTGTGCTTCTACCTGGTGGACACCTGGTGCCTGGGGCTGAAGAACGCGGCCGGGCCGCGGTCGATGGACCGGCGGCGGCTGGGCGGGTTCATCCAGCAGATCTTCAGCGCATGGGACGAGCAGGCCGTGCAGGTGCCGCTGGAGCTGGGGCGCCAGGTCGTCTATGGCGCGATCGGGTACGCGCGCGAGCTGGGGTTCGAGCCGCACGCGGACTTCGGGCGGGCCGCCGGGTACCTGGGGGCATGGGACGGAGAGTGCGAGCTGACCTTCGGCCGGGACGGCAAGCCGATGTACATCTCCGGGCCGGACGACGACGCGGAGAGGGTCATCCGCAAGCTGCACCGCAGCCTCGGCGACGGGAACTACGACTTCGCGCACATGATCCCAGGCTGACCGCGGGGCCAGGGATGGCGCCGCCGTTCGACCGGTGCACCGACTTCGCCGGGCATTGTCCGGACCTGCACCAGGCGGAAGTTGAGTACATCCGCAGCCGCATGGGCGTCCAGCCCTCTTGCCTGGCCTGCTCGCGCAGGCGGGCACTGGATACCCGCGCTCGTCGCGCGGCCGGGCAGCGACAGCGGCGGGGAGGGGAACCTCGCCAGGACGGAAGACCACGAACAGTCATTGTTTCACCACGCTGTGCATATAATGTGCCAGAATCAGGTGATAGCAGGGAATTCCTGATGGAACACGCTAAGTGACTCACTTCCGCGGGAAGGCGAGGATGCCCGGTTTCGCCGCCACCGGCCCCTCAACCGGGTGCCCGGCATCAGCCGTAAAGCTGACCTTGGCGCGATTCCGGCCTGGAGCGCGATGAGCCTCGACTTCACGGCCGTCGACTTCGAGACGGCCAACTCCCAGCCCGGCTCGGTGTGCGCGGTCGGCCTGGTCCGGGTGCGCGCCGGGCAGGTGGCGGGCAAGTCCGGCGGGCTGGTCCGCCCGCCCGACGGCCTCGGCGAGTTCACCGACTACCAGACCTCGGTCCACGGCATCACGGCCGAGATGGTGGCCACCGCGCCGCCGTGGCGGAAAGTCGCCGCCTGGATCAACCAGTACACGGGGCCGGACTCGCCGGACGCCACGAGGTGCTCATCAACGCCCGCGGCGCAGCCCTGGTCGCGGTCGCCCTGTCACGCCAGCACGGGGCCAGTACGCCCGGCGAACTGGCGGAAGCCCTCGGCATCCGCATGGGGCGTCTGGAACCCGGCCGCTACGTCCCCGCCACCCGGCACGGCCCGCAAAGCGGCCGGGACCGCCCAGCCGCGCCCGATGCCAGCCCGCACCCGGAACCGGGCCCGGGCCCGGGCCACCCGCTCTGCGGGCGGGTGATCGTGTTCACCGGCACGCTGAAGACCAGGACCAGGGAGCAGGCGTGGAACGACGTGGCCACGGTCGGCGCGATCCCCGAGAAGGACGTCACCAGGCGCACCAACATCCTGGTCATCGGTGACCTCAATCCTGCGGTCCTCACCCCCGGAGCCACCACCACGGGCAAGGCCGCCCACGCCTTCGCCCTGCAGGGCAAGGGGCAGGACATCGAGGTCATGACCGAGGACGACTTCATCCGAAGCCTCTGACGGATTACCTCCAACCTGGACCATACCCACAGCTGGCTCGCCGCCCAGTCCCGGGCGGGTCGGCTCCCATCCGAGCAGGTCGCGCGTGATCTGGGCGGAGGCGGGGCCGTCGAAGCCCCAGAAGCCACCGAGGAAGCCGACGTACTCCCCGGCCTGCTCGGGGGTCACGGAGACCGCAGGAACGCTGAGGTGCGCGGCGAAGATCTCGGCGACCTCGCGGATCGGCACACCCTCGTCGGCGACGGCGTGCAGCACCGACCCGGCCGGCGCGGCTTCAAGCGCGAGGCGGAACAGGTGGGCGGCGTCGTCGCGGTGGACCGACGGCCAGCGGTTGGCGCCGTCGCCGACGTAGGCCGCGGCACCCTTGGCGCGGGCGAAGCCGATCGCGGTCGGGATGAACCCGTTGTCGCCGTGGCCGTGCGTGGCCGGGGGCAGCCGCACGACCGAGGAGCGGACCCCGCGGCCGGCCAGTGCGCTGGTGTAATGGGCGTTGGCCATCCGGTCGTTGGCGCCGCTGATCGGGACCTTGCGATCCCCGTCGGCCACGGCCAGCCCGTCGCGCTCGGTAGCGACGACCCCAGACGGGAGCCCGAGCACGGCGAGGATGCCGGAGGCGATGACGAACGGCTTGCCGGTGCCGGCCAGGGCCTCGCCGAAGGTCTCGATCGCCGCGCGGTCGGCGGCGGTGGCGCCGGCGAAATCGCCGGAGAAGGCGATGTCGTGCTTGAAGGCGAGATGGACGACGCCGTCGGAGGCGGCGGCGGCTTCGCGCAGGGTGCCGAGGTCGTCGAGCGATCCCCGGCGGACTCCGGCCCCCATGGCTTGCAAGGCCTTGGCCGCGGCGTCGGAGCGGGCGAGCCCGGCGACCTCGTGGCCGCCGGCGACCAATTCGGGCACGAGCCCGCGGCCGATCCAGCCCGACGCTCCGGTAACGAAAACACGCATGGGAACCTCCAAGACGCGGGCGTCCGCCGGGCGGATCCGCGGCGAACAGCTCCTGGTGCCAGCTGCTATTGTTATTACGATCGTTCTAGGAACTATTATTAGTACGGTCGTACCAGAAATGTCAAACCCAGACCGGCACCTGGAGGCAGCGATGGCGGGACGGCCTGTCGACCACCAGCGGCGATCCGAGCTACTCGACGCGGTGGTCGACTACGCGGTCGAGCGCGGGTTCTCCGAGCTGTCGTGGCGGCCCGTCGCGGCCGCCCTCGGGGTTTCGGGCACAACGCTGGTGCATCACTTCGGTTCCAAGGAACAGATGATCGAGGCCATCCTCGGGCGGCTGCGCGAGCGCGTCTTCGCGGCCGTCAGCGGGGTGCTAGACGAGCAGATCGGCCTGGCGGCGGCGGCGCGCGCGGCCTGGACCCGGACCAGTGACCCGCGGCGGGGAGCGGAGTTCAGGCTGTTCTTCGCGGCCTACGGCCATGCTCTCCAGGCGCCGCAGCACTTCGATGGGTTCCTCCAGCACGTCGTCGCCGACTGGATGAGCGCCTTGGCCGACGCACAGGGAGCAGACACCGACCCGGCGACCGCGAAGCGCACCGCCACCCTGGTGATCGCGACGATTCGCGGGCTGCTGCTCGACCTGCTCGCCACCGGTGACCGGGACCGGGTCCAGGACGCGGCCGAAAGCTTCCTCGCCAGCCTCGAACACGAGGCGCAGCCGCACGGGCGTAGTAGCCCAGGGCTGCGAGGCGGACAGTGCTGACTCGACGGGAGCCGCACGGCTCCTCAGCCCGGCGCACGCGCCCAGGCAAAGGGAGCCGCTGTCGCGGTGCCGCCCTACAGAGTTGGCGACTGGGGTTATAGGACGGGGCTGGTTCCTCCGTCGAGGTTGATGGCTGAGCCTGTCACGTAGGAGGAGCGATCTGAGAGAAGATAAGCCGCCAGGTCGGCGAACTCTTCCGGGCGGCCTACCCGGCCCAGCGGGATCTTGGTGTTGTGGTTCATCTGGCGGTACAACTCGTCCTCGGACTGACCTGTTGCGGCGGCGCGCCGCCGCCCCTGGCCACTGGCCACCATCCCGACGAGTACGGCGTTGACCCGGATGCCGTGCCCACCGAGGTCCTTGGACGCGGCCTTGGTGATGGCCAGGCCGGCCGCGCGGGAGGCGGTCGTTGGCAACGACGCAGCGCCAGCGGCCTTGGCGCCGGTGCTGAGCACGTTGACGATGGCACCGCCACCCGCCGCGACCAGGTGCGGCACAGCGAGGCGGGTGCAGCGAACCGCGGCCAGAACCTTCAGGTCGAGGTCGGCGGCCCAGTCGTCGTCGGAGACTTGATCGATCCGCCCCGCGGCACTCGTGCCCGCGTTATTTACCAGGCCGTCGAGGCGCCCCCACCGGGCGACGGCGGCACCGGCGAACCGCTCGAGATCAGCCGGCCGGGTGACATCGGCCTGCACCACAAGCGCATCACCCCCGGCATCCCGCAGCCGCCGCTCGGCTGCGGCCAGCCGATCCGGATCCCGCCCGCAGACCGCGACCCGGGCCCCTTCCTCGACTAGGCGATCCGCAAGCGCCACTCCCAGCCCGTCGGTCCCGCCGGTAATGAGTACAACCTTGCCATCCATGTGCAAATCCATTCGGTGACAGATCTCCTTCCATCCGCTTAAGGCTCCGAGAAGGCCTAGGTCCGCGCCAGATTCCTGCGCCTGGGTTCAGGATCCCGAGCGGGTCGAGCGCGCTCTCGTGACGCTGAAGGTTCGGGTCGAGGCGCCGCCGGTCGGGTCGGTGACGAGCCGGTTGCCGCGGCTTACGTCCCGCTCCGCGATGCGCCGACGATCACGACGGCGTCACCTGCATCGACGACGCGCTGAGGTAGGGAGAGTGGAGCAGCCTAACGGCGATCGTCGCACGGAGATCGTGTGGCGCGTGCCGTCGGGTGCGCACATGGATCGGCTGATCAGCCACGGCCGGAAGGTCGGGCTGCGGCTCCAGGTCCTCGGGAGGGCCGCCGAGATGCGCGAGCAGCGCGACGCCGAGCCCGGCCCGGGCGGCGTTGACGACCCCGGCTAGGTGCCCGGCCTCGCAGACCACCGTCGACGAGATCTGGTTCTCGGCCAGCGCGCGGAGTGCGTGCTCACGGATTGTGCAGGGTCCCTCGATCGCGACGATCGGGAGCGGGCGGTCGCGCTCGGGCGAGCGCTGCCAACCCCGGGCGGCGAACCATGTCAGCGGCATAGCGCCGGCGGGCTCCTGGTTGCGGCCGGTAGCGGGGCCGAGTAGAAGCACAGCATCGAGGTCGCCGTCGTCTAGGCGGGCCACCAGCCGTTGTCCTCGATCGATCCGGAACCGGATGGTGCAGTCAGGGAACGTGGCCCCCAGGGCCGCGGTGATCACCGGGAGGAGGCGCTCGGCCCCGTGTTCGGTCGCCCCGATGGTGAGGATGTGGTCGCGGTCGACCGAACCCCGTGCCCGGATCAGGGCGTCGTCGTGAGCCGCGAGGATCGCCCGGGCATCCGCCACTAGCAGCTGGCCGGCCGCGGTGAAGCGCAATCCCCTCCCGGTCCGATCGATGAGCGACTGGTTACAGGCGAGCTCGAGCCGCCGGACATGTGCGCTGATCGCCGACTGCGAGAGATGCAGGCTCTCCGCCGCGCGCCGGAACCCACCAGCGTCGGCGATGCCGGTCAGGCTCCGCAACGCGACGATGTCCAGGACGTCACTCATGCGGGGATGTCCAGTCCGCCGCTCACGCGCCGGTCTTCCGGTGCGTCGACCATAGTCATAGACAGTACGTCGTCCATGATGTTGTCGTCCATAGTGCTAGGTAAACTAGAGAATAGGCCGCCGCGTGATCGCGTACTGCGTGATCGCGTACCGCGATCGGCGTGATTCGATATCAGCGTTAGACAGGTGCGCCATTCCCTACTATTCTGGTAGGTATGATCAACTATCCGGCAGACGCGAGCGGCGTCCGGGGTGAGCGGAACGCGGTGTTGCGCCGTGACGCCCTGAACGCCTGCGCGTTGTCGCGCCTGCCGGCCCGCCGCTTCACTAAGCGGCGCGCGGTCGACTTCAAGCGCGACGGCGCTATGCGCTGTCGGTAGGGACCGCGTTCATCGCCGAACGCTAGCCCGCTGATCGGTAGCCCGCTGATCGGTAGCCCGCCAATCGGTCCCCGCACGCGATATGTGCTCGCTTGCGTTCCGGCCGTCCCATTGTGCTCACGTTCGGTGTTCCTCTGACCTCACGCTGCGGTCGCCCCGCCATGAACACTTCCGAAAGGTCCTGCCGTGACACTCCCGCCTGTCCCCGCAACCTCTCTTTCCGGTGCCGAGACCAGCGCGAAGACCTCCGTGCTGGCGGGGGAGGCGGCATGACGCGCTACGTGATCATCGGGGCCGGCGCAGTCGGCATCACCCTCGCCGCCGAACTCCAGGCCTCCAGCCGGGACGTCGTAGTCGTCGGTCGGGGCCGCCAGCTGGATCTCCTGCGGGCAGGCGCGGTGCGTTATCTGACTCCGGACGGGTCACGCCTGTTGTCGGTCGCCACCGCCGGCAGCCCCGACGAGGTCCGGCTGGACCCGCACGACATCCTGGTGCTCGCCACCAAGTCGCAGGATGCGCACGGGGTGTTGGCCCTGTGGTCGCGACAACCAGTCGGCACCGGCGGTCAGCGGGCCGGCGAGGTCCTGCCGGTCTTCACGCTGCAGAACGGCCTGGACGCCGAGCGGGCGGCGCTTCGTCTGTTCGCCACCGTCGTGGGCTCGGTCCTCGGC
>JBEKGC010000507.1:0-4690 GCA_050013055.1 Streptosporangiaceae bacterium | reverse complement strand
TCGCCGCGGCGCTGTAGCGCTCGGTGATGCTAGTCATATGTAGTCCCTCGTGGGGTCCGAATTCAGTGGCTCCGAATGCGTTATGCTAACTATATCTAGCAATGCGTACTATGTCAAGCAGTGCCGCCCGGCGGGCCAGCTCGGGCCAGGGTCCGCCGCTTGTCCTCATCTCAGAGCCGCAGCCCGCCATCAGCGGTTACCTCATTCACGTCGGCCTAAAGCCGCCACCTATAGTGACCGAGCTAGCCATGCCGCGTTCGCTGAGCGCGCGGATCCGGGCACGATCAGCAACGGGGAACTGCGGTGCCCGGCTGCTGGCCAGAAAGCTGCTTATTTACCGAACGGTTGCTCGGTCCGGGCCAGGAAGGTGGTTTATGCTGGCAGGATAGCCGCGAAGCCGTCCGCATCGGCGGGGATGGTCTTTCCGTCTTCCAACTGCCCCAGACCCCGGTGGTGATCATACGTCCCACCGGAGGCGTTCAATGTCCCGAATCATGGCGCCGCCGCGACCCGGCGCTGCACTTCCGCCGGGTGCCGGCTCCGTGCCTTCTCCCGTGAGCACGAGCCTGTGACCGGCACCGGCTCACCGGTCCCCGCACCGGACAACCCGCGGCACGTCACCCTGCCCGGAGGAACGCGCGAGGGTGCCCATGGCTGGATGTCGGGTGGTGCCTGCCACGGCGCGGACACCGAGCTTTTCTTCCCCATCGCCACGGCGGGCCGCGCGCTGAAGCAGATTAACTCCGCCAAGGCGGTCTGCGGCCGCTGCAAGGTCCGCGCGGACTGCCTGTCCTATGCCCTGGAGACCATGCAGCAAGGTATCTGGGGCGGGACAACGGGAGACGAGCGCGCCGCGATGCGCGCCATCAGCCGCCGTGCGCTCCGCCCGACGGCTCGGCGGGAAGACCCGCCCCACGGCCCCCGCGGGCCGGGTATCCTCGCAGGGCGGTCCGGGCCGGACCCGCTGCGCGACAGCGACGGGCGTGCCGGGGGCCGATGTCCCTAGGTCTGTTCCCAGAATGGGCTGGGGTGACTGGTGCGGGCGGTCCAGGCCAGGTGGGTGCCGCCAGGTGCGGGGGTGGTCAGCTGGAAGGTACCGCCGTTACGTTCGGCGCGGCGGCGCATGCTGGACAGGCCGCTGGAGCGGCCGGGCGTACCGAGGCCGCGGCCGTTGTCGGTGATGTCGAGGGTGAACAGCCCGTCCTGGAGCACCAGGGAGATGGTGACGGCGGTGGCGTGGGCGTGACGTGCGCAGTTGGACAGGGCTTCGCGGGTGACGGCGAGAATGTCATGAGCCAGTGCCTCGTCCGGACCGGGGTCC
Organism: Streptosporangiaceae bacterium; assembly: GCA_050013055.1. Lineage (GTDB taxonomy): Bacteria > Actinomycetota > Actinomycetes > Streptosporangiales > Streptosporangiaceae > Palsa-504. The sequence goes on along the minus strand of JBEKGC010000507.1, from coordinate 3,369 downwards.
AGCGGGCCGGCGAAGCGGATGCCGGCGGTGAAGCCGAGCTGCGCGGCATGCTCGTCGATGATCTCCATGACCCGGGCGGGCAGGCCGGCCGGGGCCGCGCGGGGATGGTGGAGCCCGAAGATGCTGATGCGGATCTTCCTGATGACCTCGTCCAGGGTGTCAACGTAGCCGTTGACCCGTTCCGCGGCAGCCGGCCCGCAGCGGGCGGCGTGGCCCTGCATCTCCATGCCAAGGGCGAACAGCTCCTGGATGACATGGTCGTGCAGGTCACCCGCGATCCGGTCGTGGTCTTCGACCTGAGCCAGGTTGATCTGGTCAGCGCGGGCCCGGGCGAGTTCCATCGCCACCGCGGCGTGGCCGGCGAAGGAGGCGGCCATGCCCAGGTCGGTGCCGGTGAATCCCGGGCGTACCGCCAGCCGGCCCAGCAGCAGCGCGCCACGGACCTGCTCGCCGGCCACCAGCGGCACGACGATCTGCGGGCCGGTTCCAGCCATCCGCGCAGGGGCGGCCGCTTGGCGGCCCTCTGCGGTGACCAGGCTGGGCTTGCCGGTCAGGATCGCCTGCCCGGTCAGTGAGTCCGCCAGCGGCTCGATCTGGTTCATCATCCCGGCGGCGAGCTCGCCGGTGACGGCGGAGACAATGACCTGATCTGCGCCGTGAGGCACGGCCAGCAGGACGAAGTCCGCGTCCGCGGCGGCCGCGGCGAGTGAGGTGATCAGCGCGTGCGGCGGCACCGCCGCCCCGGACACCAGCAAAGGCGTCAGCTCGGCGGAGGCGTCCAGCCAGCGGCGGCGCCGCTCGGATTCGGCGAACCGCCGCGCGTTGGCGATCGCCGCGCCGGCCGCCGCGGCCAGCGCGATCGCCAGCTGTTCATCGTCCGCGGTGAACTCCCCGCCCTGGGACCGTTCGGTGAGGTACAGGTGGCCGAAGACCTCCTCGCCGATGCGGACCGGGACACCGAGGAAGCCGGTCATCGGCGGATGCCCCGGCGGGAACCCCGCCGACGCCGGATGACCGGACAGGTCAGCGAGCCGCAACGGGACCGGCTTGGAGATCAGCAGCCCGAGAATCCCCCGGCCCCTGGGCAGCTCACCGATCCTCCCGACCAGTTCCTCGTCCATCCCTGCGTGCACGAACTGTTCCAGCTCCCCGTCACGACCCAGCACGCCAAGCGCCGCGTACCGGGCACCGACAAGGTCCCGGGCCGCCCCCACGATCTGCCGCAGCGCCACCGGCAGGCTCAGCTCCCCGGCTAGCAGCGCATTGGCGCGCAACAGCCCGCGCAGCCGCCCCTGGGTGGCCAGCACGTCATCGGCGCGGTCGACCAGCTGCACCAGCAGCTGATCCAGCTCCAGCCGCGGCATGTCAGGGAAACCCAGTCCGCTCACCGCGTCGGCGCCGCGGGCGCCACACGTTATTCCGGCAGCCGCCGGTGGCCGGGGCTCATCTGTCCGGACGGGATCCGCGGGAATATCGATTCGACTGCTCATAACCTCTCCGTGGTCACTAAGACGAGCGGCAAGGAGAGGCGGGGTCCGGGCCGGTCAGGCCGCAATCCCAGTTAACGGCATCAGCAAGTCCGGCACAACCTCACAAGCCGCCGGGCTCACCGTCCCATGCCGCCGGGACGGCTCCATTGGGTGCTGGTACCGGGACGGGCGTGGTGCTGGCGGCCGGGAGATCGACCAGATCACCCAGACCACGCCGCGGAAGGTCGTTGTCGTGCTCCGCGGCCAGGACCATGGTTGGCACGCTCCAGGGAGAGCGATGCATGGATGCCGAGCGGCGGGACCGGGTTACGCGAACTCCCGGGCGGTCAACCGCCCGCCTCAGCCTGCGCCGGGCACGCCTGCGGATGGTAGGGGCGAAGGTCCTGATGTCAGGGGACATCGGGTGGCTCCATTTCCCGCCCGCTTGGGGGATGATGCAGCGGGGGTGCCATCTGACCCGGTGCCTCCTGGTGGAGGACATGATGGCGAACCTGAGTTCCGTGCTTGCGCAAGCGACGGCCAAACATGGCGAGCGCCCGGCTGTACGCCTGGACGGCCTGGTGCTGACCTACTCGCAACTGCGGGACGCCGCAGGCCGCATGGCGGCCCTGCTGTCGTCTCTCGGGGTGGTGCCTGGTGACCGGGTCGGCGTCATGCTGCCGAATGTGCCCGCCTTCCCGATCGCCTTCTACGGTGCGCTCGCCGCCGGGGCCATCGTGGTGCCGATGAACCCGCTGCTGAAGAGCCGCGAGGTCGCCCACTACGTCGGGGATTCCGGAGCGAAGGTCCTGTTCGCCTGGCACCAGGCGGCGACCGAAGCAGCCAAGGGCGCCGCCGGGACGGGGGCGCAGGTCCTCGAGGTTGACGAGCCCGATCTGCACTCGCTGCTCGCCGGACTCGCCCCAGCGCCCCCGAAGGCGGATCAGGCCGGCGATGATGACGACGCCGTGATCCTGTATACCTCGGGCACCACCGGCACGCCCAAGGGCGCCGAGCTCACGCACGCGAACCTGACCCGCAACGCCGAGCTCGCGGCCACCACCATGCTGAACGTCCACCCCGGCGACGTGACCATGGGCTGCCTGCCGCTGTTCCACGTCTTCGGCCTGACCTGCGGGCTGAACGCGACGATCGCCGGCGGCGGCACGCTGACCCTGCTGCCCCGGTTCGAGGCCGGCCAGGCGCTGGAGATCATCGAGCGAGACCGGGTGACGATCTTCCAGGGGGTTCCGACGATGTACGCCGCGATGCTGCACCACCGGGCCCACGCCAGCGCCGATACCTCGTCCCTGCGGACCTGCATCTCCGGCGGCGCCGCGATGCCGCTGGAGATCATGCGCGGATTCGAGCAGACCTTCGGATGCATGATCCTGGAAGCCTACGGCCTGTCGGAGACCTCCCCTATCGCCTCCTTCAACCACCCCGACCGGGTGCGCAAGCCCGGGTCGATCGGCACCCCGATGGACGGAGTCGAGATGCGCGTCGTGGATGGCGAAGGAGCTAGCCTCCCCGTCGGCGAGGTCGGCGAGATCGCCATCCGGGGCCACAACGTCATGAAAGGCTACTGGGGCAAGCCCGAGGCCACCGCCAAGGCGATCCCGGACGGCTGGTTCCGTACCGGTGACCTGGCCCAGGCCGATATAGACGGCTACTTCCACATCGTGGGCCGCGCCAAGGACCTGATCATCCGCGGCGGGTACAACGTGTACCCGCGGGAGATAGAGGAAGTCCTGCACGAGCACCAGGCGGTGGCTGAGGTGGCCGTGATCGGCATCCAGCATGCCGAGCTCGGCGAGGAAATCGGCGCCGCCGTCGTGCTCAAGCCCGGAGCGACAGCCACTCCGGCCGAACTGCGTGCGTTCACCAGGGAACGAGTAGC
>JBEKGC010000506.1:0-6670 GCA_050013055.1 Streptosporangiaceae bacterium | reverse complement strand
AGGAACCCTCAGCCAAGCCAGAGGGTGTTACCGGTGGTGGCGAGGCGGGTTCGGCGCTGATCGTAGTCGGGGAGCGCACGCTCAACCGTGGCCCAGAAGGCTGGGGTGTGACGGGGCTCCTCTTCGTGTGAGAGGAACAAGCTGCAGGCCTCGCGGATCACGGCGTCCGGCGTCGTGGCGAAGATGACGGCGAGCGCCCGGACCCGGCGCAGTTCCTCATCGCCGAACCGGACGGAGACGACGTGCAGCAGCCCGGCCCCCGCGTAGCCGTCCGGGGGCGGTGAGAGCCTGGCGCCGCCGGTCACCGGGCACCCGCCCCGGTGCTGGCGTGCTCGCTGATCTGCCAGGCGATCTCGGTCAGGGTGGCTGGCGTGCTCGCTGATCTGCCAGGCGATCTCGGTCAGGGTGGCGCCCGTGAACACAGGGATGGTGCCGTCTTTCGGGACTGCGATGCTCACGCCGTCAACCGCGATCAGGTCATAGGCGTCATACAGCGCACGGAACAGGCGGATGCCCAGCTCCGGGAGGACAGGACCGCCGGTCACGGCAGGTCCCTGGGCACCGGCATGGCCGCGTAGTCGGCCCGGATCGCCAGGAGCAGCCCTCCGGGCGACGGATCCGCCAGCGTGCCGCCCCGGCCGTCCCGGCGCTGCGCCGTCCACATCCCGCCGTCCCGGCCGACATGGTACGCATCGCCCCAGTGGAACCGGATCTCGCCTAGGTCCAGCGTGCCGGTGTTACCTGCTGCCCTGCCCGTCGTCATCGTCATCTCCCGATAGCCGGATCGCTCCGTCACGCGGCTGACGATAGAGAGAACCCGAGCGGTCTCGCGCACGGAGTGCGGACCTACGGCGAGGGGCGCAGTCTGCGCCCCCGTGCTACAGGGGCAAGCCGACGCTCCCGGCCAGCGAGCGCGCCCTGCGGCTGATCAACGCTCCCCCCTGGTCCACCGCATCGGCGGTCATCTGCCGGGCGGTCGGGGAGTAGCGCACCGAGTCGGCCGAGGTCTGGTAGGCCGTCTCCAGCCAGTGCAGCATGGCCGGGTAGTCGCGGCGCTGATGGTAGGCACGGGCGATCTCGACGCCTAGGCGGCCCCGGCGTTCCCGGCTCGGGATCTCTTCGGGGTCGATGTCCTCGGCGTGGCCGCGCGCCTCGGCCGACCTGGACAGGTCGGCGGCGATCGACACGGCGTGCAGCTTGACGTTGGACCCGCCAAACATGGTCCACGGGTGGTGGTAGCCGCCCAGCCGCTCAGCGGTCGCCCTGGCCTGGTCCCAGTGCCGCCAGGCATCGCCTTCGCGGCCCGCCCTGGCGGCCGTGGTCGCGGCATGCAGCTGGAGCGCGCCGTACATCGCGCGCATCTCGTCATCCGCGTCCTCAAGGCGCGGTTCGAGCAACCCGGCCGCGTCCCGCGCGAGCGTCAGCGCCCCATCCGTGTCGCCGACTGAGCGCTGGACCATGCCGAGAGTCCACGCGGCCCCGGCTAGCGCGCCGGGTGTGTCGGCTTCCTGCGCGGCCGTCATCGCGCGGTCGGCCACCGTCCAGGTCAGCTCAGCCTCGCTAGCCCACACCACCTCGTGCTGCGCTAGGGCGTATACGTCGGCCAGCACCGCGTTCGCGGCGCGGCGGTCCTGGCCCTCGGCTGTGCGGGCCGCGACCCGCGCGTCGGTGACCAGCCGGGGCAGGATGCGGCCCACATCGGTGCGGTGCTGAGTGGACTGGTGCCACACATGCCAGGCGTCCGTCGTCCTAGCCGCGAGCACCGCCACGTCCACTGGCACGGCGGGGACGGTCAGCAGCGGATCGCGGACGGCCTCGCGGATGGCCGGCACCGCGTCATGCGGGATGTGCGCGAATGAGGACACCGGCACCGACGTCGCGCCGCCCAGGTCCATGTCGATGCCAGCCAGGATAGCTACGTCACCGACCGCCAGCGCCTCGGCAAGCTTGACCAGCAGCGGCAGCCGTGGCGGGGGGACATGCCGACCAGCCCGGCCAGCACCGGCCGGCTAAGGCCCTTGCGCTCGCGCAGGATCTGGATACGCTCGCCAGTCCGCTTCCCGGCGAGGTCATCGAGCATCAGCTAACCTCGGGTCGTTCCACCATCTACTGGCAGCTTATGCGGCCAGGGAACAAAGCGCCCCCGCCAGCCGGGTGACGGCAGGCGGGGCATCGTCTTGCGCGGCGCCTACCGGCGACAGCAGGCCGTTGTAGGCCGATATTGGCCTGGCTACGGTGCTCACTCCTGGGCCGTCGGCACCGAGATGCGTCCTCAGCAGGCAGGGCCGCACACTCAAGTGGTCAGCCAGCCGTTCGGCGTGTCTGCGCCGGGCCTTAGCAGCCCGCGTCCGATTCAGCCTGCGTGGCGTTGCCGGTGGCGCCGCCCGTGTATTCGGCCTGGGCAATGTTGTAGCCGCCGCTTGCGTGGCCGTTTGCCAGCGGAAAGCTCTCAGCCTTGTGGCTGCCGTCAGAGCAGTAGGTGGTTATCACCTCGGTCACGGAGTCCGAGATGTCACCGTACCCCTGGAGCTGAGCAGATACGTAGTAGTAAAGGGCACTGGAGTTGTAAGTCAGGGATGCCGACCACGGCAGGGCGTTCCCGTTGCCTAGCGGCCCGTACCCGCCTGGAGGTGAGTTGTTGTTGCTGTCAGTGCCGTACTGGATGGATGGGTAACCGCTGCCCGAGACCTTGAAGGCCACCGTGTCTGTCTGGCGCGTCATGCTCGGCGCAGGCGCCGGCGAGCTGGGATCGTCGCCTGGGCAGTACCCGGCGGAGTCCAGGGCTTGGCACGTCTTGCCATTAGGGTCCGAGACGGTCGTGGTGAGGGTGACAGTCACTCCTCCCGCCGCGGCGCAGTCGGCCTCCGCGGCCCTGCCAGCCTTGGCGGTACCAGCAGCAGCAGTGTTGGGGTCGCTGTTGCGGGCCGCTTGCAACATCCTGTTGAAGTCGGCTCCGAACTTGGTGCCCGTCGTGAGGTGCGGCGCGCTTAGCTGAATTCCGTCTGCGCGGCAGGGGGAACTGCGCCGGGGGGAGCGGATGCGATCATGGGCGAGCGGGAACCCTGCCAAGCCGCCGACCTGGTCTGCGCGGGGTGGGGTGTCTTTGAGTAAATGGACCTGCCGCCTGCCTGCTGTTGACCCGGCGCCCGGTGCTGCTCCGGGCCTGAGGTCGAATATCCTTGTCGCCAGCGCCTCCGCCGGGCGAGAGTCACTCTCAGATGGAGGGGTTCCAGGCCGAGGGGCGACACAACCCATTGCCCCATATCGCACTATTAACTGCAGCGCTGAAGTGAGTCTATAAGAACGCCGCATATCGATCTTATCGTACTGTTACTGAGCTGCGGGAACTCCTGATTCCGTTGCCCGGGGCCCTGTCATGCGGTCTGGCGGTCGATCCAGGCGTGCAGGTCGCGTTCTTTCCACCGCAGGTGCTTGCCGATCCTGTAGGCCTGCAGTCCCCATTCCTGTCATTTGTCGCGGACGGTGCGTTCTGGGACGGCCAGTATCGCGGCTACGTCGCGGGCCGTCAGCATGCGGTTGGAGCCGCCGACAGTAGTGCAGCGGCCCTGGTCACGGGTGTGCCAGGGCCGTTGCTTGCGGGATGATTCGGGGTTGGTGCCGCTTTGTTCCTCGTGGGGCGCTGCGCTCAGCCGGGGTGTGTGTGGCGGCTGGCGGGATGCGTTTCAGCGGCGGTCATGGGCTGAGACCTGCGCAGTCTCCGCGATCTCCGCGGTCGGCGCGTCCCGGTGGCGCCGGGGCAGGGCGATGGCGGAAACGGCGAGGCTGGCCGCTCCTATGAGCGCGGCCGCGATCAGGGCGTCGCGGAGGCCGCCGGTGAAGGAAGCCGGGCCTGGCCCGTAGTGGTGAACGTGGCTGGTGATGATCGCGGTGATGACGGCCAGGCCGATCGCGCCGCCGACCTGCTGGGTCATGTTGATGAGTCCGCCGGCTACGCCGGAGTGCTCGGCCTCGATGCCGCTGACGGAGGCGATGGTGAGCGCGATGAAGGCGAGCCCGAGGCCGGTGCCGATGAGGAGGATGGGGCCGAGGATGTCGGTGAGGTAAGCGCTATGGATTGAGATGCGCGTCATCCAGGCAACGCCGCCGGTGAAGACGGCCAGTCCGGACAGCAGCACCGGCTTGGCGCCGAGCCGTTCCGCGACGGAGGAGCTGAGGCCGGCGACGATGATCAGGATGGCGCCGAGGGGAACCGAGGCCATGCCGGCCTTGATGGCGCTGTAGCCCAGGACGTCCTGCAGGTAGAGGGTGAAGACGAAGAAGAAGCCGACCATGGCGGCGGCCACCATGAGCATGGCGATGTTGGCGCCGCGGACCTGGCCGATGCGGAAGATCCGCAGCGGGACGAGCGGAGAGCGGACCTTGCCTTCGACCCAGGTAAACACCGCGAGTAGGGCGGCGCCGAGGCCGAGCAGGCCGATGGTCTCGGCCGAGCCCCATCCGGCGCTCCCGGCGTGGACCAGCGCGTACAGAATGGCGACCAGGCCGCCTGTGACCAGGGCGGCCCCGGCGTAGTCGATGGACCGGTCGGTCGTCTCGGCGCGGGACTCGCGGATCAGGATCGGGGCCAGTGCCGCGGCGACCAGGGTGATCGGGACGTTGATGAACAGCACCCACCGCCAGCCCAGCGAGCTGGTCAGCACGCCGCCGAGGATCAGCCCGACGACGCTGCCCGAACCGGCCACCGCCGCCCAGATCCCCAGGGCCTTGCTCCGTTCGGGGCCCTCCTCGAACAGGGTGACGACGATGGAGCGGGCGGCCGGGGCCAGCATCGCCGCGCCGGCGCCCTGCAGGGCGCGGAAGGCGATTAGCTCGCCGATCTGTGTCGATAGCCCCCCGGCCAGCGAGGCCAGCCCGAAGAGAACAAGGCCGCCGACGAACAGCCGCCTGCGGCCGAAGAGGTCGGCGAGGCGGCCCCCGAGCATCAGCAGTCCGCCGAAGGTCAGGATGTAGGCGCTTGTCACCCACGACAGGTCGCTGGTGGAGGCGTGCAGGCCCCGTCCGATGGACGGCAGCGCGACGTTGACGATGGTCGCGTCGAGTATGACGACGAAATCGCCCATGGCCACCAGCGCCATGGCCCTCCACCGGCGGGGATCGGGGACAGCTGAACCTGGCCCCGCCCGGTTAGCGGCTTCCTGGTTGACTGACATGCTGCACTCCTGTTCGTCGAGGGATTGCCCGGTTAGATCTGCGCGAATTGACAGCGGCTTCGACGCCGACAGGCTGCGTGGTCCGTGTGACCGGACGCCGGCCGGGAGGTGGCGGTCTTCCGCGTGCAGCTCGTGCGCCATTGTGTCCCCCGTTTGTTTTGGTACTAAGTACCCGATAGTACTGCATACCTCTTGGAACGGCAAACCGGCACCGGCATGCTTGCCGTTATGACCCCGCCTCTCTCGCTCGTGGAGCGCAAGCAGCGCCAGGCCCGCCAGCGCATCATCGACGCCGCCCGAGAGCTGTTCCTCGAGCGGGGCTTCGACGGCGTCGCAGATGCTGGCCGACTACGCGCGCCTGCCGATCACCCGCCATCCCGTCTGGCCGTACCACCCCCGGATGCGGGAACTGCGGCACAACCTCGGCGCTTACGACGCCGCCTACATCGCGCTCGCAGAAGCACTCGGCTGCGAACTGCTGACTGGCGACGTCAAGCTCAAGAACGCCGCCGGGCACTACGCGACGGTCACGGTCACCCGCTGACCGGGAGCCCGCGAGAGCGGCGGCTCACCACTCTCCGCGGTTGCCACCGACCCCGATGTCCCGGCTCCGCGCCGCCCTCGGCCTCGACGAGTAGCAGGCATGCGGGTCAGCCCGCCAGGGCGGCGTTGACCTTGGCCATGTCGAAGGGCCCCTCGTCGGCGGGTTCATCCTCGTTCCAGTACTCGACGGGGTTATCCCGCTGAAGGACAGGCAGCGGGGGACGGCCTCTCCCGGAGCAAGGCGGGATGAGCCCGTGCAGGTGACCTCATGGACCCAGCCGGCGCCGAAGTCGACTCGTACCGGACTGGCTTGCGGGCGCTGGCGGGAAGGCGTCACGGAGGCGGACCGCCTCCTCGCTTGCGGTCTCCTCCAGATCGAAGAACGGATCGCTGTAGCGCACGTCCGCGACGGTGAAGTCGTGCAGGTGATCGCCGTCCCAGTCGAACAGGACCTGGATCGCCCGGTGCAGGTCGCCGAGGGTCGCCGCAAGGGCATGCGGTCAGCGCGCCACAGCGGGGAACTTGACCGCCACAGCGTCACCTCCAGATCCACCGCCTGGGCAGCGGTCAGCGCAGCGCCGGACTCCACGAGCGCGGCCACCGCGGCGGCGACGGCCCCTGCCAGGTCCTGGTCTCGCTCGGCCAGGCTTTCGCGGAGTTGCTGGTTCTCCTCGGCAAGGCGGGTCACCTGCTGTGGCCGCCGCCCGCGCCGCTAGCCGTGAGCTCATGGCCCGCCTCAACTGGGTCATCCAGAGCCGGGCGGTTCCGCCTGGGTCTCAGCGGTGCCGGTCCCGAGCGTGAGTGCTCGGCTGAAGGCGGCCTGGGTCTCGTCGACCAGGGTGCGGGGGTCGTTGCCGAGGCTTTTGGCGGTCTGGTAGCAGGCGATGGCGATCTGCGCGGCGAAGCGGGCGGTGGCCTCGTCGGATCCGCGGTGGATGAGGAGCTCGCTCAGCTTG
>JBEKGC010000505.1:0-4728 GCA_050013055.1 Streptosporangiaceae bacterium | reverse complement strand
CCGACCACGAACGGCCACCACCTCGGGCTGAAGATCAGCACAAGCGGCACCGCGGTCACGCTGACGCTGACCGGGAATGCCCCGTCCGGGCCCGTGCTGTTCCAGCTGCCCGCCTTTGTCGGCAACATCGCGCACGCCACCGCGGGCACGGTCGACGAGGCCACAGGCACCGGCACCATCCCGGCCGCCACCCGCACCGTGACCGTGACGCTGAAGTAGAGACGATCGCCACGAGGGTCCCTCTTGACCGGGGCGTCCCAGCCGGTTCGCGGGGCGGGCACCATCGTCCGTTCGGCCGTCATGGTGTGATGCTGATGGGGGCGAGCCGGGTCAAGATGAGCTCGGCGCCGATCAGCAGGACGGCCAGCACGGTGATGGCGGGACCCAGGACGGCCAGGCTGGTCGCGCCGATGAGCAGGCCGATCACGGCGGACAGGCCCGCGCCGCCCGCGGCCGCGGCCCCGACCTGCCAGGAGATGACGTGCTGGGCGCTGGCGTCGCCGAGACGGACCGGGGTCAGCGAGATCAGGGCCGGGAAGACGCCGGCCAGGGCGGCGCCGAGGACGGCGAAACCGAGCACCGTGACCACCGTGCCCGGCTGCCACCAGATGACCGCGGCGGCCAGCACCGCCACGGCACTCCCCCACCGGACCACCGCCTGCGGCGGCACCGGGCGGGGCAGCACGGCCAGGCCGATCCGGACCGCGGTCAGCGCGCCCCAGTAGCCAAACGTGGCCAGGCCGGTGGCGCCCGCGGACATGTTCAGGTGACCGCGGCAGAAGCTGGCCTCCCACTGCCCGGCGCCCACCTCCAGGCCGGTGTAGACGAAAAACACGCCGATCCCGGCGGCCACCACGCCGCGGTACCTGCGGCGGGTCCAGCGCGTGGACGGATGAGGTTCGGCGTCGGCGGCAGCGTGTTCCTCGGCCGCCGCGGGGGCACCGAGGCGACGCCGCTGCCGCAGCCAAAAGCCCGCCAGGACCAGGTCCAGGGCGAGCATGGCCAGGTAAGCGGGCCGCCAGGAGCCGGTGAGGATGGCCGCGGTGACCAGCAGCGGGCCGAGCGCCGTGCCCACGCCGTAGGCCCCGTGCAGCAGGTTGAGCAGCCGCCGCCGGCCGGTCAGCGCCACCGCCGTGTTCAGCCCGGCGTCCATCATGCCGGCCGACGCGCCGGTCAGCACGGCCACCGCCAGCACCAGCCACATGCCCGGGGCTAGGGCGAACCCGGCGTAACCCGCGCCGGCGGTCAGGCCGGCCGCGGTGAGCAGGGCGGGCACCCCCAGCCGCAGGATCAGCCGTCCGACGAACGCCGTGACCAGGACGGATCCGGCGGTGGCGAGCAGCAAGATGAGGCCGAGCTCACCGACCGGGGCCCCGAAGGTGCTGCGCATCGACGGCCAGGCGGTGCCGAGGATGCCGTCGGGCAGACCCAGGACCACGAAGCTGGTGAGGCTGAGGATGTCGGCGCTGCGGGGCGGCTTGGCCATCACTCCATCCAAACGCACCACCGCGACCTGCGCGAATCCATTGACGGCGGGTTGCGAAAAATGGTGTCATCTGGGGGAATAATGCCGCATCTTCCAGGATGGTGAGCGATGGCCGTGCCTAGCATGGACTCTGATGAGCTAGCCAAGTTCGGCTACAAGCAGGAGCTCGACCGGTCCCTCGGCCTGTTCTCCTCGTTCGCCGCCGGGTTCAGCTACATCTCGATCATGACCGGCGTGTTCGAGCTGTTCTTCTTCGGCTTCGGCTCCGGCGGTCCGGCGTTCATCTGGACCTGGCCCGCCGTGTTCTTCGGCCAGATGCTGGTCGCGCTCTGCTTCGCCGAGCTGGCCGGGCAGTACCCGCTGGCGGGTTCGGTCTACCAGTGGTCCAAGCAGATCGCCCGGCCCTTCACCTCCTGGTTCGGCGGCTGGATCCTGAGCGTGGGAGCGATCGTCACGCTCGCCGCGGTGGCGGTCGCCTACCAGGTGGTGGCCCCGCAGATCTCGGCGGCCTTCGAGGTCATCGGCACCAAGGCCGACATCGGCCAGGTCGCGACGCCGGGCGGGGCCAAGAACGCCCTGCTGCTGGCCGCGGGCCTGGTGGTGTTCACCACCATCATCAACATGATCGGCGTCAAGCTGATGGCGCGGATCAACAACTTCGGCGTCATGGCCGAGCTGATCGGCGTCTCGGTGCTGATCATCTTGCTGGCCGTGCACATCCGCCGGGGTCCCGGCGTCATCTTCGACACGTTCGGCCTGGGTAAGGGCTCCACCTTCGGCTACTTCGGCGCCTTCCTGGTGGCCGGGCTGATGAGCGCCTACGTGATGTACGGGTTCGACACCGCCGGGTCGCTGGCCGAGGAAACCCACGATCCGCGCAAGCACGCGCCGCCCGCGATCATCCGGGCGCTGACCGCTGCCGGTATCGCGGGGCTGCTGGTGATCTTGTTCGGCGAAATGTCCGTGCCCGACATCCATGCCTCCGCGCTCGGCACCTCCGGGCTGCCTTACCTGGTCAAGGCGACGCTCGGCGGCACCACAGGCGACGTGTTCCTGATCGACTCGCTGATCGCCATCACCGTGTGCGCGCTGGCCGTGCACACCGGCGGCATCCGGATGATCTTCACGATGGGCCGGGACGGCCGGCTGCCGTTCTCCTCGGCCATCGCCAGGGTGCACGGGCGGTCCAAGACGCCGCTTGTCCCCTCCGTCGTGATCGGCGTGCTCACCCTGGCGCTGCTCGTGCTGAACGTGGGCAACCAGCGAGCGTTCTTCGTGCTGACCTCGGTCGCGATCATCATGTTCTACATCGCCTACCTGTGCGTCACCGGGCCGCTGCTGATCGCCCGGCTGCGCGGCCGGTGGCCCTCGCCCGACCACGGCCCGTACTTCTCGCTCGGCCGGTGGGGGCTGGCGGTCAACCTGGTGGCCGTGATCTTCCAGGTCGGCGTCATGGTCAACCTGGCCTGGCCGCGCCCGGCCGTGTACGGCGGTGACCACTGGTACTACCAGTGGGGTGCGTTCGTGTTCACCGGCGGCCTCGGCCTGGTGGGAGCGATCTACTACGTCGCCCGGCACCGCGGCCAGCCGATGAGCGTCCTGGCCGAGCATCAGGCCGAGCCGGCCCTCACCCCGGCTGGCCTGAGCGACGAGCCGACCTGAACCCAGCCCCGGTGCCTTCCTCCCCCCCGGATGCGCCCCGGGTGAGCGCGCCGTCCGCGGACCCGGCGGAGTTGCACGCCGCGGCGCTGATCCGGAGCCCGCCGTTGCTCTGCCGGGGCGACGAGCCCATCCGCGAGGCGGCCAAACGGATGACCGCGCAGGGCGCCAACGCGATCCTGGTCCGCATCGGCCGGGGGGCCGCGGAGCGGCTGGGTATCGTGACCGACAGCGACTTGCGGTCCCGGGTCGTCGCGGCCGGCCTCAGCCCGGACGCGCCGGTCTCGGCCATCATGACCGAGCCCGCGTACACCGTGGGGGCCGGCCGGCTGGGCGGCGAGATCCTGCTCGACATGCTCCAGCGTGACGTGCACCACATCCCCGTGCTGTCCGCCGCCGGCGAGGTCCTCGGGGTGGTCGACGACGGCGACCTGGTGGCCGCGCAGGCGCGCAGGCCCTTCCTGCTGCGCCGGGCCATCGAACGCGCGGCCAGCCCGGCGGAGCTGGCGGCGGTCTCGGCGGGGCTGACCCCGATGATCATCGCCCTGCACGATGCGCGCGCGGCGGCCGGGCAGGTGGCGGCGGTCCGTTCGGTCGTGCTTGACGCGCTGACCCGGCGGCTGGTCGAGCTGGCCGTCCGGGGCGCCGGGGACGCCGGGGACGCCGGGACCCCGCCGACGCCGTTCGCCTGGTTCGCGCTCGGCAGCCTGGCGCGGCGGGAGGTGGTGCCCTCCTCCGACGTGGACAGCGCGCTGGCCTGGCGCCAGGACGGCCCCGGAGTCCGCGAGTACGTGGCGCGGGTGGCCCAGGTGGTGGACGATGGCCTGCTGGCGTGCGGGGTCAAGCCCGATGCTCACGGCGCCAGCGCCACCAACCCGCAGTTCGCGCGATCGCTGGACTCGTGGCACGCGACCGCGCGCAGCCTGAGCCGGGATCCGACCCAGCAGCAGGCGCTGATCCTGGTGTCGGTGATCACCGACAGCCGCCCGGTGTGGAGCACCGGCGGCTGGGCGGGCGGGGGGCTGTGGGAGGCGCGGGGCCGGGCGGACCCGGACCTGCTCCGCCTGCTGGCCCGGTTCGCGCTGTCGTTCCGGCCGCCCACCGGGTTCCTGCGCGACTTCGTGGTCGAGCATTCCGGCGAGCGCCGTGGGCGGCTCGACATCAAGCATGGCGGGGTAATCCCGATCGTCGACCTGGCCCGCTGGGCCGCCATGGGCGCAGGCGCCGCGGTCGCCTCCGGCGCGGACGCCCCGGCCGGCTTGACCGCTCTGACGTTGGACCGGCTGCGGGTGGCCGAGGCGGCCGGGACACTGGAAAGCGCGCAGGCCCAGACGTTGACGGAGGCGTTCGGGTTCATCTCCTCGTTGCGCCTTGACCACCAGGTGGAGCAGCTACGGCGGGGCGAGGTCCCCGACGACTTCATCGATCCCAAGACGCTGAATCCGCTGGCCCGTTCCTATCTCAGGGAAGCGTTCCGGGCGGTGGCTGCTGTGCAGTCGGGACTGGCGAACGAACTGTCGCTGGGGATCAGGTAAGGCTGGGCGCCGTGGGACGGCGGCTTATCCAGCCGTGCCGGATTTTAT
>JBEKGC010000504.1:0-4729 GCA_050013055.1 Streptosporangiaceae bacterium | reverse complement strand
CCGGTCGGCGCGCTCGGCCTCGAGGAGCTGCTCGGCGCGCTCGGCGCGGGCGCGCTCGGCGGCGGTGAGCGCGGCGACGGCTTCCAGCTGTGCCTGGTGCTGGTGACCGAGGGCGTCGCGTTGGAAAGCCTCGCCGTTTCCGGACTGCGGAAACTGTATTCTCTTAAGCCGCTACCTGCGATTCCAGGAACTCATTGCGGACCTCCTGCGGAGGCCGGTACCCGTTCGCTGAGTGGAGACGTTTCTGATTGTAGCGCAGTTCGATGTAGCGCGCAATATCACGCATGGCCTTTTCGCGGGTGGGATAGACTGTGCGGTACACGAGTTCTTTCTTGAGGGTCGCAAAGAACGATTCGGCTGCCGCGTTGTCATAGCATATTCCGGTTCTCCCGAGCGACTGGCTGAGCCCGAGCTCACTGAGCAATTGCGCATAGTCGCCGGACGTATAGTTGCTTCCGCGGTCCGAATGTGCGATACAATTCGCAGCGAGGAGATGGTTCTTCGCGGCCATCTTCATCGCATCGGTTATGAGCGGGGTGCGGAAATGGCTGGCCATCGCCCACCCGATGACTTCTTTGCTGAAGCAGTCGATGACGGTGGCGAGATAGACCTTTCCCTGCCAGGTCTTGATCTCAGTGATATCGCTGATGAGCTTGCGGTACGGGGCGGCGGCGGTGAAGTCCCGCTTGACCAGGTCGGGGATCTTGGCGATGTCGGTGGCCTGGGTGGTCAGCGACCTGGGCTTGCGGATCTGGCAGGGCACGAGGCCCAGGTCGCGCATGAGGTGGCGGACGAGCTCGCTGGCAGCCTGCTCGCCGTGGCGGGCCAGCTCGGCGTGGACGCGCCGGTACCCGTAGGTCTCATCGTTGTCGTCGAAGATCTCCTTGATCTTTCCTTTCAGGTATTCCTGTCGTTCTGCGGTCGCGGACAGCGGCCGGTCTTTCCATTCGTAGTAGCCGGATTTCGACACGCCTATCCACAGGCACATCTTTGTGAGGGTCGGAGCATCAGCCGGCGGCGCGGCTATATTGGCGGCGTACTCCGCTGCGATGAGCGTGTACTTGTCGCTCACTGCTGCTCCGACGCGAAGTACGCCGCTACTTTTTCCAGGAAAGTTACTTTCTGCCGTAGTTCCCGGACTTCCCGTTCGGCCTCGCGGAGCCGCGCCCGCTCGGACAGTTCCAGCGGCGGTTCTTCACCCGCGTGCCTGTCACGGTATGCACGGACCCAGTTTCCGAGTGTGGTCTCGCCCACGCCGATTCCGCGCGCCACCGAGGCAATGGACCGTGAATTATCCACAACCTCCCGGGCTGCCTCGTCGCGGAATTCAGGCGTGAAATTCATTTTCTTGCCGGCCATTTACACCCAACCCTTTCCGGATGGACCCTACTGGAGGTCCGCAGTCCGGAAGGCTCGGGGCTCCCCATTTTGCCGAAGTCCGGGGAGGGCCGTGAGGGTGCTCGGAGGCACCATTGCTCACGGTAGGCAACAGCGCGGCCGGCGTCGAGTCGCTTCTCGGTGATGGCCTGCTTTCGTGTCCTGGCTGCGGCGGGCGGCTGGGCGGGCACGGGCACGCGGTCCGGCGCCGGGTGTTCACGGCGGGCAGGTTTCCGGTATCGGTGCGCCCGCGGCGGGCGCGGTGCTCCTCGTGCGGGGCGACGCACGTGCTTCTTCCGGCGTGGCTGCTGGCCCGCCGGTGCGACGGGACGGCGGTGATCGGGGACATGCTCGCGCGGGCGGCCCGCGGCCAGGGATTCCGGTCGATCGCGGCCGCGAGCGGGGTGCCGCAGGACACGGTCCGGGGCCGGCTGCGCCGGTTCGGTGCCTCGGCGGTGCGGGTGCGGGAGTTCTTCACCCGGCTGGCCGGGGCCCTGGCCGTCGACCCGGTGCCGCTGGACCCGGCGGGCAGCGTGCTGGGCGATGCGGTGGTGGCGGTCGCGGCGGCTGCCGCGGCGGCGTCCGGCCGGTGGCCGGCGCTCGCGGTGTCGGGCTGGGAGCTCGCAGCCGTGGTGACGGCAGGGTCGCTGCTGTCCCCGGATGTCGTTTTCCGGGCGGTTCGCGGGGACGTGCTCGCGTCTGCCCTGGGGTGACGGTTCAACGCGGGTTCCCCTCTGACCTGGGGCGGTTACTTCCTGTCACTCTCGACGGGCTTGCAGGGGCAGGCATTCGAGAAGGGACAGAGCGTGACGACTGCGGACGAGGCGGAGCAGAGGAAGCGGGTGGAGCGGGCGCGGGAGACGGGCCTGTTCCGGTACTCGCTGGTGCAGGAGCTCACTGAGCCGGGGCTGAGCCTGGCGGAGCGTGGCTGGCGGGCCAGGGAGCTGGCCGGCCGTGCCCACGAGGGGCCGGGCGGGCGGCGGGCGACGGTGTCGTACTCGACGCTGACCCGGTGGCGGCGGCTGTATGAGTCCGGGGGGTTCGACGCGCTGGTGCCGTCCCCGCGGCAGCCGTCCCCGCGGACGCCGGAGGAGGTGCTGGCGCTGGCGGAGGCGCTGAAGAGGGAGAGGCCGGGGCGGACCGCGGCGCAGGTCCGGCGGATCCTGCAGCAGACCGCCGGGTGGGCGCCGTCGGACCGGACGCTGCAGCGGCTGTTCGAGCGGCTCGAGCTGGGCCGGCCCGCCCCGGCGGAGGAGGACCAGCGGGCCTTCGGCCGGTTCGAGTGCGCGAGGCCGAATGAAATGTGGATCGGGGACACTCTCCACGGGCCGGCGGTCGGCGGGAAGAAGTCGTATCTTTTCGCGTTCATCGACGACCACTCCAGGGCCGTGATGGGCGCCCGCTGGTCGCATCACGACGACGTGGTGCGGATGGCCGCCGGGTTCCGCCCGGCCCTGCAGGCCCGCGGCGTTCCCCGTTCCTGCTACCTGGATAACGGTTCTCCCTTTGTCGATGCGTGGCTGCTGCGGGCCTGCGGCGTCCTGGGCGTGAAGCTCATTCACTCCCGGCCCGGAAAGCCGGAGGGCAGGGGCAAGATCGAACGTTTTTTCAGAACGGTGCGGGACCAGTTCCTGGTCGAGATAGGCGACGGGGAGAAGGTCGCGGGCCTGGCGGAGATGAACCGGCTGTTCCGGGCCTGGCTGGAGACCGCCTATCACCAGGCGGTCCACTCCGAGACCAGGCAGGCGCCGGGCGCCCGCTGGGAGAAGGCGGCCCCGGCCGAGCGGGCGGTCCCGGAGCCGGCCCTGCTGCGGGAGGCGTTCCTGTGGTCCGAGCGGCGCAAGGCCGACAAGACGGCCCTGGTCCGCCTGCACGGCAACGTCTACCAGGTCGACGCGTGGCTGGCCGGCCGGGTAGTGGAGCTGCTGTTCGACCCGTTCGACCTGGACCGGCTCGAGGTCCGCCTCGGCGGGAAGCCCGCCGGGACCGCGGTCCCGTTCGTCATGGGCCGGCACCGCCACCCCAAGACCCGCACCCCGGACGGGCAGGCCCGCACCGAGCCCGCCCCGACCGGGATCGACTACCTCGGCGCACTCGGCGACAGCCACGACGAGGCCCTGCGCGAGCAGGTCTCCTACCGGTTCCTCGTCAGCGGCCCGCAGGAGCTGGAGAAGAAGGAAGAACCGGAAGAAAAGAAAAAGGAGAAGGAAGGAGAAGGCCGTGACTGACTCAGCGCAGGAGACCCTGGCCCTGGCCCGCACCGCGGCCGGGGCGGTCCGCTCCCTGAACCACGCCACCCTCGGCGGGGAAGGCCTGGACTGGCCCGCCGACGCCTACGAGCTCATCGGCGAACTGGCGCTCGCCGCGGCCGGCCTGCCCCAGCTGCTGGCCCAGGTCGGCCGGTGGCTCGCCGCCGCCCTGGCCGCCGGGCGGCTCGGCTGCGACGACGGCGCCGACCCCGCCGGCGCGGTCAGCGGCGCCTGGCTGTTCATCTCCGGCGCCCGCAGCACCGCCGCCACCCTGGCCCGCGACCTGGGCCAGGCCCAGCAGCAACTCGCCGCAGTCCGCGGCGAGCCGGAAGAAGAGAGGGAGTTCTGATGATCGACGCCGTCGTTACCCGGTTCGGGCTCGCCCGGATGCCGTTCGGCCGGGACCTGCCCCCGTCCCGGCTGCACCGCCACCGCGACTGCGGCGAAGCCGCCGCCCGCATCGCCTGGGCGGTAAGCGAGAAGACCATCGCGATGATCACGGGCGAGGTCGGCACCGGGAAGACGGTCGCGATCCGCTCCGCCGTCGCCGACCTCGACCCCTCCGGCCACACCTTCATCTACATCGGCAACCCGGCCACCGGCGTGCGGGGCATCCTCGCCCACGTGGTCACCGCCCTCGGCGGGAAGCCCGTCCACGGCACCGCCGCCCTCGCCGTCCAGGCCTGGGCCGTCCTGGCCGGCGAAGCCGCCGAACGGGGCCGGACCCCGGTCCTGATCATCGACGAGGCGCACCTGCTCGACCATGATCAGCTGGAGTCGATCAGGATGATGACCAATCACGACATGGACTCCTCCACCCCGTTCGCGACCATCCTCGTCGGCCAGCCGACGCTCAGGCACTCCGTCAAGCTCGGAGTGCTAGCAGCATTGGAGCAGCGGATCACCGTCCGCTACCAGATGAAGGGCATGACCCCCGAGGAGACCGCCGGCTACATCCGCCACCACCTCGAACAGGCCGGACGGACCGCCGAGCTGTTCACCGACGACGCGATCACCCAGATCCACCAGGCCGCCCGCGGCAAGCCCCGCACCGTCAACAACATCTGCACCGCCGCCCTGATCGCCACCGCCGGCGCCGGCAA
>JBEKGC010000503.1:0-5278 GCA_050013055.1 Streptosporangiaceae bacterium | reverse complement strand
CCCGGGCACCGGTTACGGCACCGGGGTCACTGTCGCGCTAGGCGTCGTACTTGTTCGGCCCGGGCGTTCCGGGAAGGCAGTAGAACACGATGAGCGTGATGGTGCCGATGACCGGGATGAAGCCGATGAGCCACCAGAACCCGCTCTTGCCGGAGTCGTGCAGACGCCGGACCGCCAGGCTGACGGTCCCGATGGCGACGAGCGCGTAGATGATGTACTGGATGGCGACGGCATGGGCCGCTCTCCCGATGATGGCGCCTATCAGGTCGATGATGATGGCGCCGAGGAAAAACCACCAGAACGCGGATCGTGAGGCGCGGCCGTTGACGGTGACGATGTTCTTGAAGCCTTCGGAGATCGCCTCGCCGAAGCCGGCCGGCCCGCCCTGCAGGTAGCCCCGCTGGCTGGGGTCCCAGCCGCCGGGCGGCTGCCCGTAACCGCCTGACGGGTCCTGCGGGTACGGCTGGTAGGGACTGCTCATGACTGTCCTCCGTTGTATCCCCCGGTTTTCAGGGCTTGCTGTGGCAACGTTGCCGATTCTCGCCCGGTTCGGGCCGCAGGAGAAGTGTGTTGAGCATTTTCCTGCCCCTGATGCGAGGTGAATCTTCAGGGCGCGGATGGTTTTGGCGAGCTGGCCCGCGCGCCAGGGGCAGCAGCGGAGCCGTAACTGCGTCTGTGCGCCGACCCACGTCCTGCCGCGGCAGAACACGGCAGGCCGCCCATTCCGGGCAGATTCGTAACAGAACGTAATTGGCCAGAGTTGATCCGACGCACCGGAACCGCCTGATCTGGGCGGTCATGAGATCGATAGGCCCACCCGGTGGGTCATACAGATCGGGTGGATCTGGCGCGCCGCAACCACCGCCTTATGCGTTGTCCTGATATCACCAGCTATTGCAGTGAGCGTCGGTTAGCCTCGTCGCTGCCATCATGGAACAACAAGCGGGGCCGCGCCGAGCGGGGCCACGCCGACACCCATGTCACCGCCCATGGCGGAGCTGAAGAGAGCTGCCGGGCCCGGCGCGAAGATCATGCTCGGCTTCGACCGCGGCGGCGCCTACCCGCAGGTCTTCACCCACTGCCGCACCCAGGACGTGCACTGGGTCACCTGCCGGCGGGCACCGATGGCCGTCCCGGTCATGCTGCCGGTCATCACCACCATCAGCTACGGCGGCCGCACCCGGCAGATCACCTGGGCCGAGGAGACCGTGCAGGTCAAGGACTACGGCGAAGCCAGGCAGATCACTTTGTTCGAGCACGGCAGGGTCGCCCTGCAGATCCTGACCCCGGACTTCGACGCGTGCCCGGCGGATATCCTGGCCTGGCTCAAATCCAGGTGGCGGGAGGAGAACTTCCTGAATCACCTTCACCCCCGCCGCGATCACCGTCCACCTCGAGCAGCCCCGCGCCCCCCGCATCGCCCGCGCCCTGGCCCTGCTCATCCAGGAGATCAACGCCACCCCGCCCGCCATGCCCGGCGACAACCGCCCCATCACCTACCACGTCACCCCCAAGCCCAGCATTTAACTTCGGACGCACAGTCCTTGCCGGAGATCTGAGACCCAGCTACCAAGGACTAGGCCGGCGCTTCGCCCGACGTATTCTCGCCGCGCGCCTGGCAGCTATGCGCAGCCGCCCGGCCCCGCCGGATGCGCCTCAAGCGATGCCGATACCGGCACGGTCCGGCACTGCCTTGGCCGTAAAGATCCATCCTCATGCGATGCCATTGTCACCGACAGCCATGACGGACAAGCGCAGGACCTCAGCTGCAGCGCGCAAGTAGCCGCCGTTCAGGACGTCCTGGCGGGCAGCCAAGATGGGTCGTCCAAGTCGCGAGAACGGATGTTCTGTTACGTCGCGCCGATCCGCAAGCCCTGCTCAAGATCGCTGCCCTGCTGCCCCGTCGACCTCATCTGCCGATGAGCGAGCATCCGTTCATACCAGCCCGCGTTCGCATTCTGTCCGCTGCGACGTGGTCCGCAGCACGTGTTACCGGGTCGCAGCGATAGGGGCCCGGTCCGGCAGTAATCGCCGGCCGCGGTGGCTGAGTCCGTGGCCGGCCGAAGCGGTCGACGTTCTTCCTGCCCGCGGGATCGATGAAAGGTTCAGTATCACCGCTGCCTGCTTGAGGCTCAAATGTACGGGCTCCCCCGGGCGCCGACGAACCAGCAACATCACAAACCGAAGATGGACAGAGCATGCTCGGCGGCCGACCCGCCCGTCGAGTCTTCCGCCGCTTCGGACCGAGTACGTGGGGCCAATAGAAATGTGGCCCGTGCCGAGAGGTGAAGCACATGACAGCGAGAGGCGCAGAAGACGGCATCACAGCGGCTGGTCTTGGTAGCCTCGACCCGCCGAATGCAAGCATCACCGCTCGGCGGCAACGGGTATATGCCCGCGCCTGGAAGCCCTGCCTCGATAGGCTTTTGTCTGTCTTCTTGATAACGGTCACAGCCCCGCTCATGACCCTTGTTGCGCTTCTCGTCCGGGTGAGCCTGGGCCCTAACGTGATCTTCCGTCAGCAGCGGATCGGCATACATGGTGGCTCATTCGAAGTCTTCAAATTCCGGACCATGCTCCCCGACAGGCGTCAGGCAAACGTATCGATTTTCTTTCCCGATCGCCGGTGTACCCACAAGTCCGGCGCTGACCCCCGGCACACGACCGTCGGCCGTTTGCTCCGCCGGTGGAGCCTAGATGAGCTTCCGCAGCTATTCAACGTTGCCAGGGGGCAGATGAGCCTGGTCGGCCCGCGGCCCGAACTTCCGTCCGTCGTGGCGAGGTACCAACCGTGGCAGCACGAACGGCATGATGTCAAGCCAGGGCTGACGGGACTGTGGCAGGTAGTGGCTCGCGGGGAAGGGCCCATGGAACTGCGCACAGAACTCGATATCGAATACGCCCGGTCCGTCTGTTTCGCCCTCGACGTCCGGATCCTCATGGCTACGGCAAGGGCGCTCCTCAGAAATCCGGGGGATTGAGCATCAGTGCCCCCCTGCCAGTTACTCCACCACTCAGGAGAACTCTTTGGAAGGACTCAGTCCCGGCAGCAGTTGCCGCCACAGGCGTGCGACCACAGAATGCCAGTTTCGTAATACGCCTGGAATTCCGGGTCGCCGCCGCAAAGCACCAACGAGGTCTGGGACCTGGACAACCTAATTAGGCCCACCCCCAGCCCTAACGCCGCAAGAATCGTACACCTCAGTCAGCGGCTGCCACCAGACCCGAAAGTGGCTTCACAACTCTCGTTGACGGGAGCAGAGTGGGACCTTCGCGCCGCGATCGGTGCAAAGTTTTAGGTAGTTGCATCTTCACCTCCACGGGACATCGACGTGGCCGCGAAATGTGCTCTCATGCCGCGATGAGAGCGTATGCGCCGACAGCGAGCCGGAACTGGACGTTCTGTACGCGGCGCACGATCCACCGCGCGGCGGTTGACAGGACAGAGCCGGCAGGGAGATCCGCGCGATGCCGGTCAGGAGTGGATGCACATTCTGTCACTGGCGCTGGTCAGCGCCATCGCAGGTAGCCGCCCAATTCGGTGCGGTCATCGGCGCCGTTGAACGCGTCAGCTGGAGCGGGCCGGACGGTGCGCTGTTCGGCCTGGTTGCTGTGTGCCCTGGGTTTCCGCGGGCTGGGATGTCAGGCAGGGAGTGTCATGGTGCCGTTGCCGACGATGGTGGCATGGCCGCTGACGATGACCTCGGTGATCCGGCCGTCTTGTTTGTGCGCGAGGCCCTCCAGGGCGCTGGGGCGCCCCATGGCCACGCCCTGGTCGATCTGAAGACGGTAGGTGCCGTCCCGTTCCGGTGACCGGTGGGCCAGGCTGGCGACCAGCGACGCGCACGCCGATCCCGTCGCGGGGTCCTCGTCCACGCCGACCCCCGGGGCGAAGAACCGGGCGTGCAGGGGTACCCCGTCGCGGTGGTCGCCAGCGAACAGGTACAACTCCGGCGACCAGCTGCCGGCGATCCCGGCCGCCCAGGCACCCTTGTCCAGCACGGCCCGGTCCACCAGGTCCCGGCCGGCCAGGCGCACGAAGCAGAACCTCAGCCCGACCCCGGCGTACCAGCACTCGGTGATAGCGTCCTGATGCAGCGTGAGGGCTTTGGCGACCGCGGCCGCGGGCGGCGCTTCGTCGGTGGTCTGGTAGCGCGGGGAGCGCAGGTGCAGGCTTATTTCCGGGCCGTCGACGGTGACCGTGACCGGGCCGATCCCCTCTTCGAACACGAACTGCCGGGCGGCCTGTGCCCGGTTCCGGCGGGCGAGGACGGCGGCGGTGCCCAGGGTGGGGTGACCAGCGAACGGCAGCTCCTGGCGCGGGGTGAAGATCCGGACCCGGCAGGTGCACGAGGGGTCGCTGGGCGGCAACACGAAGGTGGTCTCCGAGAAGTTGAACTCGCGGGCTAGCCGCTGCATGGTCTCGTCGGCGATCCCGGCGGCATCCGGGAAGACCGCCAGCTGGTTTCCGCCGAACGGCCGGTCGCCTGCGGTACGCCTCGTTCATCGCGCCGAACTGCGACATGTCGGTCAGGTAGACGCCGACCCGGATCACGTCGTCCAGGTCCTTGCCGATCGCCGCCAGAGTCGCCGCGATGTTGCGCAGGATCTGGTCGGCCTGCTGGGCGACGTCGCCGTCGATCAGCTCGCTGGTGGCCGGGTCCTGGGCCACCTGCCCGGACAGGAAAAGCAGCCCGCCGCCGCGCACGGCCACCGAGAACGGCAGGCCCGATGGTGGCATCTGGTCACTGGTAACGGCGTCACGTGTCATGGTCGGTGAGTTCCTTTCCCTTATGGGCTGAGAGTGCTCCCAGGCCCGGTCACCTCGCCGCGGCCTCAACCGCGGCGCTGACCACGTCCAGGCCTGGCTCAAGTTTGTCCGCTGGCTCGTAGCCCAGGCCAAGCCGGATGATGTGGGTGCTGTCGCCGAACCAGGGACCTAGGGCGGTGATCGGGCTGGCCGGGAACTGCCGCATTGACCTGGTCCCCTCTGGCGGGCGGGTGGTTACCCGGTTATGTTCGCCGGGTGGGGGTGACGATGCCAGGGCCAATGCCGCAGAATTGGTTTGCAGATGGAGCCAATCGAGCTTGGTGAGCGCCTGGGCCGCTGGCCAGCGGGCCGGGGGCCGCTGCATGTGCTGCTGGCGGCGCGCCTACGCCGGCTGATCGACGAGGGCGAACTGCCGCCCGGCGAGCCGCTGCCGCCCGACCGTGCCCTCGCCGCGGCGCTGGCGGTCGGCCGCAGCACCGTGGTCGCCGCCTACGACCTGCTGCGCCA
>JBEKGC010000502.1:0-8187 GCA_050013055.1 Streptosporangiaceae bacterium | reverse complement strand
CGGGCCCGCAGCGCCGACACCGAGGGGGCAGAAGGACGCACGGCCATGATCTCTCCCCAGGGCTTCCGCGGCGCTGATGTCGCTCAGGTAGGAACACAGTCATTGTCGCGGTCCGCCGCCGCCGGTCTCATGCCGGTGCCTTCTGACGGTAGGCGGCGGTCACGAACGGCGTAGTGGTGGGCAGACACTCCCTCACCACGGCGGCCTGGCCCTGTGCGCCTGCCTGCGGGATACCATCGATCCTTGAAGGGGTGAGAGCCATGCGCGTTCACGGCATGACCGAGGATGTGGGGTTCGGTCCCTACACGATCCTCGATCTTCACGAACTTTCCGAGGACGGTAAGAGCTTTGAACTCGAGGACGGATGGCTGGTTGAAGTGGCGGCAAGCTCCCGGCACAACTGGGTGCTGCGGAACCTTTCCAGGATCATCGAGGACGCGGCGGCCCGTGCCGGATCGGCGGTGATCGTATGCGAGGGCGGGGAGTGGGAGATCAGCACCCCGGCCGGGATCCGCAAGCCCGGCATCTTCGTGATCCCGCACGATACCGCCCGCTCCGTGATCCTGGCCGAGACACCGAAGGTGATCCCCGGCAGCGAACTTCTGCTCGTTTCTGAAGTCATCTCACCAGGCAGCAGCAGCGAGCGAACCGACCGCGTGCGTAAGGTCCGCGAGTATGCGTTGTTGGGAATTCCCCAGTACTGGATCGTCGAGCACTCACCCGATCCGAAGGTGCAGATCCTGACGCTCGGTGAGAACGGATACCTTCCCGGTCCTTCCGCGGTCGCCGGGACCGAGCTAGCCGCGGATATCGCCGCAGACAAGCCGTTCTCCGTCTCGTTCGATCCGGCGTCGCTGCTTGACCTCTGAGGCCTCCGACGCGCCTTCATTGACGGCGCGGTCCCACGGGTTCGCGTGGTACCGCCTAAGCGGGAACCGAATCGCGAGAGAAGGTAACGCTTAAGGAGAACGCTCGCTGTGGAGCGTGAGAGGTGGATGGGCAGTACAGCCACGGCCCGTTCGGCCGAAATCCGGCGAGAAGACCGTGCGGACGGGCTGGAGTGCTCAGGTAGCGGACGGCGCTAGTGCGGCTAACAGCCTCTTATAGCCGCCGGGAGTATCCCTGGCTAGCCCAGGTCCCCTGGGCCGTTCTAAGCGCTCTCTCGCGCCGCCGACAGTCCCCTAGCTAGGGGTAACGGTGGCGGCCTGGCCGGGAGCTGCGCGGCCAGCGCGGCCGGATTACCGGCGTAGCTGTGACATCCGAACACTTGACTAGTGCTATTCCCGAGACGATACAGGCTTGAGAATGTACCGGTGTTTGATCCTCCGATATGAGCCATCCTCCACTGGAACCTTAACTATGCGCCTGCCGCCCACAAAAAGCCATATGCTCAATGTAGCCGACGTGAATGGTGGTACGGATTGAATATCGAAACCACCCGCAATGATCCAAGATTCTCCGGAGTGTCCCGGAATCCTGATCGGCACTTCGGGGCCATCAATCCCAATCCGCAATCCGCCTTTGTCGCCGATAAATTCTGAGCCTTCACGAGGAAAGCCGTGAACATGGTTGTCATAATTAATCGATAGATAAGTAATTTGTACGGTTACCTCGGCGCGGCCGGTATTCCAAACTTGGAGTAGAATGCGGCTGATGTCATCCTACTCTTTGTCGATTTCTTCTCCTGATTGCCACTGTATCGACACTTGCCCGAGCTTGCAAGCTAGGTCCGCTACGCACGAAATACCAGGCTCCTAGCAGTGTCGATGCTGTTGCGACAACAGCGCCGTAGATGGCGATTACCGTTGTGACCATGGACTAATGATGAGCTGTTTTCCACGTTTCGCAATGTTGACATCACCACGTGCCCGATGCCGCCCACAGCAAAGGGGGCACTCCCGTACGCGAGAGTGCCCCTGAGGTTCGGACGGTAACGAGCCCTTCACCTGTTCGGAAAACCTACGCCATGCGTCTGGCGAAAACCGGAGGATAAGACTTTGGCTTTCCTTGGTATCGCGGACGAGTACGCGGTTACCGGTATCGGCAACTTCTATACAGTTGCCGCTATTATCTCCGCTGTAGCTGCTCTTCCGCCAGTTCATGATATCGACCATCGTTCTTTTGCCACCTTCATTATCAGTTCTAGTGAAGCCTCACGCGGGAGCGCATAGGAACGAAGCACGGTAACTCTTCCCCGTGCCTTGGCGACGATATCAGGTTCAGCCGAGGTTTTCCCTGCCGTGAACCCATCCTCATGGACAAGGCTACCGCCGTCTTCGGTGTCGGCTATCGCAACCGCTCCCGTCAACCCCGTATGAACACCCACGGTTGCCGGTATTACCTGAATCGTTACCCTTGGCTGCTGGCCGGTTTCTGCCAGATAAACAAGCTGATCGTGCATTACCTCTGCGCCGCCTACGCAGCGATGCAATACCGTTTCGGAAAGCACAACCGAAACCATCGGGGATCGTGGACGAGATAGTATCTGCTGACGTTCCAGTCGTCCGGCCGCACGCGCGTCTACTGTTTCTTCGCTATCTGGATCGGCTGCCAGGATTGCACGGGCATAAGCCTCTATCTGAAACATGCCCGGAATCAAAATCGGCTCCCAGTAGAACAGGCCGGTAGCGGTTTTCTCACTGTCAACCCAGCTATGGAGAAACTTGGGGAATACTCCGCCGTTCTTTTTGACGTGCTGTGCCCAACGTTCGATTAGCCCGTCTTCGACCAGTGCATTCAGCTCAGGAAATCTCGCGGCATAGGCCCGCGCGAGTTCTGGCGATGGGGGCTTTCCTCCTTCTGCTTTGCTGATAACCGACCGGTCGAAGCCGAGGATTTCCGCTAGCTCCTCCTGGCTCTTGATGCCGGCCGCCAGGCGTGCCCTGCGTAGCTCAGCACCAAGGAACGAAGCGTCTGAGTCCCTCTCCATCGTGCCCTTGCCCTTCCGAAGGTGCCGACTGTGCCCGGTGTGTGCCGCTGGGCCGTGGCACGTAGCCAATTGTGCTCTCTGGCTGAGACGTTGGATAGCGAGATTCCGTCACCCGTTGCCGAAGGATCATCGCCGATGCCAGCCGAACCCGTGATACCCGAACAGCCGAACCACCCTATGCATGCTCTCACTACGGCAGAAATTTCCCGGTACCGCAGAGAACTTGAGCATGCGATCCAAGTCATCTCGCCCGATGCGCCTGTGCAGGCTGACCTACGGCGCAAGCTGGACGCGGTGACAGCCGAGCAGGAAGAGCGCGTGAAGCTCGCGTCCCATGGGTGAGCACGACACGAGCGAGGTGACCGCACCTTGCCCGCTGGCCGACTTTGACGACTGGGCACTGGGCAAGTACCGCGCAAAGCTGGAAGAGGCCCTTGCGCTGGACGAACTTCCGCCGCTAAGCGAGCCACGCGAGGAGCTGCTAAGGCAGTTGGCGGCAGTCCTGCTCCGAGACAAGCGTGGGATCGATCTGGTGCACGTTATCCGCGGTGGGCAGCCCCGACCCGATATCAAGCAGCTGCCTGATCCCGGCCTCGCCGACCAGGAAACGGACCACCCGGCCGAGCAGGTCCCGCTGGGCACGGACCCTCACCTGAACCGCGGGCATCGAGGCGATGATCCGGTCCGCCACCGCCCGGTCCGCGGCGAAGTTGTCCTTGCCGCCGAGCAGGTAGTCATACACCCGGGCGATATGAGGTTGGGCCGCGTTGAACGCGGCGAGGTTCCGACCGTCGGGCACCTACCGATCGTATCGGAGGCCGCGGTTGGCATCTGAGTCTCGCGGCCGGGTGTCATGCGGTTTGATGACGTCATGGACGCGGATGCGATCGTGGTGGGCGCCGGGCTGGCGGGTCTGGCCGCCACGGCGGAGCTGGCCCGGGCCGGACGGCGGGTGCTGCTGCTTGATCAGGAGCCGGAGACCAACCTGGGCGGCCAGGCCTTCTGGTCGTTCGGCGGGTTGTTCCTCGTCGCCTCACCCGAGCAGCGCCGGATGGGCATCAAGGACTCCCGCGAGCTGGCCTGGCAGGACTGGATGGGCAGCGCCTTTTTCGACCGCGGCATCGACGATCCGGCCGGTGAGGACTACTGGGCGTACCGGTGGGCGCAGGCCTACGTCGACTTCGCCGCCGGGGAGAAGCGGTCCTGGCTGCACGCGATGGGCGTGCGGTGGTTCCCGCTGGTGGGCTGGGCCGAGCGGGGCGGCTACCTCGCCGACGGGCACGGCAACTCGGTGCCCCGGTTCCACGTCACCTGGGGCTGCGGGCCCGGCCTGGTGGCGCCGTTTGAGCGGCAGGTCAGGGAGGCAGCGGCATCCGGCCTGGTCGGCTTCCGGTTCCGGCACCGGGTGGACGAGCTCGCCGTCACCGGCGGGACCGTAGACGGGGTGCGCGGGAGGATCCTCGAGCCCAGCCAAGCCGCCCGCGGCAGCCGCAGTTCCCGCACAGAAACCGGCGAGTTCGAGCTGCACGCGCCGGCCGTGATCGTCACCTCCGGCGGGATCGGCGGCAACCATGATCTGGTCAGGGAGAACTGGCCGGACCGGCTTGGGCCCGCGCCCGAACGGATGATCTCCGGGGTACCTGAGCACGTCGACGGGCGGATGCTGGCCATCGCCGAACGCGCGGGCGGCCGGTACGTCAACCGCGACCGGATGTGGCACTACACCGAGGGCATCCAGAACTGGGACCCGATCTGGGCCAGGCACGGGATCAGGATCTTGCCGGGGCCCTCGTCGCTGTGGCTGGACGCGCGGGGACAGCGGTTCGCCGCGCCGCACTTTCCTGGCTTCGACACGCTGGGCACGCTGGCGGCGATCAGGGCGACCGGCTTTGACTACTCCTGGTTCGTGCTCACCCAGAAGATCATCGAGAAGGAGTTCGCGCTCTCGGGCTCCGAGCAGAACCCGGACCTGACCGGCAAGGACGTCAAGCTCACCTTGTCCAGGATCCGGCCGGGCGCGCCCGCGCCGGTGGAGGCGTTCAAGCGGCACGGGGCCGACTTCGTGGTGGCCAGGACGCTCCCCGAGCTCGTCCAGGGCATGAACAAGCTGACCGGCGAACCGCTCATCGACGTGGCCGACCTGACCCGGCAGATCGTTGCGCGTGACCGGGAGATAGACAACCCGTTCACCAAGGACCTGCAGGTGATGGCGATCCGCAACGCCCGCCGCTACCGCGGCGACCGGCTGGTCAGGACCGCCGTCCCGCACAAGATCCTTGACCCCAAGGCTGGCCCGCTGATCGCCGTCCGGCTCAACATCTTGACCCGCAAGACGCTCGGCGGATTGCAGACCGACCTGTCCGGGCGGGTGCTCGGCGCGTCGCCCGGCCCGGGCCCGGTTCCCGGCCTGTACGCGGCGGGTGAGGTCGCCGGGTTCGGCGGCGGCGGGATGCACGGATACCGGTCGCTGGAGGGGTCCTTCCTCGGCGGCTGCCTGTTCAGCGGCCGCCAGGCGGGCCGGGCCGCGGCCCGGGCGACCGGAACCTGACCCCCGCCAGGCTCCCCGTACATGCGCGCGGCCTGCCTGGCGGATCTCAGGCAGGCCGCGTCCGGGCGTTCTGGTTGAGCGAGCTCAGGACGACTGATGTCCCCCGTAGTTCTCACCCTCGTACGGTCCCCGCGGCTGGCCGCCGTAGTTCTGGCCGCCGTAGTTCTGGCTGTCCGGCTGTGGTGCCTGCGGGTAGCTGCCATAGTTGCCGCCGCCCTGCTGGGGTGGCTGCGGGTAGCTGCCGTAATTGCCGCCGCCCTGCTGGGGTGGCTGCTGGTAGCCGCCGTAGCTTCCCCCGTCCTGCGGGGGCTGCGGGGGCTGCGGGTAGCTGCCGTAATTGCCGCCGCCCTGCTGCGGTGGCTGCTGGTAGCCGCCGTAGCTTCCTGAGCCCTGCGGCGGCTCCTGGAAGCCGCCGCCGTAGGGGCCGCCGCCCGGGGGCGGCTGCTGGTAGCCGCCGTAGTTCTCACCGGGCACCGGAGGCGTCGGGGCGCTGCCGACCAGCCGGTAGTAGACCAGCGTCACCACCAGGGCGAGGAACGGCGAGATCAGGGTGCCCGAGATGACCGAGCTCAGGCCGCTGCCCAGCACGTGCGGCAGGGCCGAGAAGATCAGGCCGAGCACGAGGTTCACGACGAGCAGGATCACGTACACGATCACCAGCGTGCCGAACACATGCCAGCCACGGCCGCGGACCAGTTCGCGGCTGCGCCCGAACGATGCCAGCGCCCCCGACTGCTCGATGACGATGACCGGCACGATCACCGCCCAGATGGTGATGAGGATCAAGCCAGGGACGATGATGAGGATCAGCCCGATCCCGATCGCGATGGCGGCCAGGATCGAAGCCCCCATGACGGACCAGAGGTACGGCCTGGCCGCGGACACGGTCTCGCCGACTGACATGTCCACGCGGCCGTCCCGTACATCCTGCACGGCCTTGACCAGAGCCGCCTGGAGCAGGAACGCAGCGACGATGCTCACCAGCGAGCCGAGGAGGGTGCCGAAGGTGCCGGCCAGCGACAGGACTGCCGCGATGATGGCGGCGACCACGTAGATGACAAAGGCGATCGTGAGCAGATGCTTGGCGTAGGCCTTATACATGCCCCAGGCTTCGCTCAGAACGCCCGATAGAGGGTTCATGGCGGGATCGTACAGCGAAACGGCCGCCGGTTGGGGGATAGGCGGGACCCAATCGCCGGCCGGAGGCCGGACATTCTCGCTGGGTGAGGGCGCGGTCGCGGCTCAGCGCCTGGACCGCAGCGGCGCCGGATCGTTACTGATGGCCGCCGCAGCCGCAGCTTTCCCTGATGATGAGCTCGGTGGGCAGCCGCTCCACCCGGCGCGGCAGGGCCGGATCGGCGATCCGCTCGAGCAACCGGGAACAGGCGCGCTCGCCGAGCAACCGCATTGGCTGGCGGACCGTTGTCAGCGGCGGCGCCATCAGCGTGCCTGCGTGCATGTCGTCGAAGCCGACGACCGCGATGTCGGCCGGGACCCGGATCCCCGCGAGCTGCAGCTCGCGGATGGCGCCGATGGCCATCTGGTCGTTGCCGCAGACAATGGCATCGGGCAGCTCCCGCCGCGGCCTGGCCAGCATTTCCCCGACCGCGAGTTGTCCGCTCATGGCGGCGAACCGGCCCTCGAAGGACCCGGCCAGGGTGGTGCCCGGATACTCGGCCAGCGCATCGGTCAGCGCGCTGCGCCGTTCTTGCGCATCCGGAGCCTCGGGCGGCCCGGCGATCGCGAACAGAGAGGTCCGGCCGTGCTGCCGGACCAGATGGTCGACGAGTGCCCTGGTGCCAGCCCGGTTGTCGGCGCCGAAGACATCGGCGTGCGGCTCGCCGGGCGAGCCGGCCACCAGCACGATCGGGGTGCGCGCGGCTAGCAGCGCCAGCTGGTCCGAGGTGACGATGCCCTCGATGATGAGCAGCCCGTCTACCTTGGCGGAGATCTTCTGCATCCGCCGGTAGGCGGCGGCCAGGTCATTTCCGTGCAGCAAGGAGATGAGCAGCGACCATTCGATCTTGCTCAGCTCCGACTCGACGCCGCGCAGGACCTCTTCGCTGAACAGCAGGCCCTCTTGCTCGACGTCGGTGTCTGGGCTGCGGCTTTCGACCGCGACCAGCCCGATCACCTCCTTGCGGTGCCTGGCCATGCTCTGCGCCGCCCCGTCGGGAACGTAGCCGAGCGCCTCTATCACCGTGAGCACACGCTGCCGGGTGGCCGGCCGCACGCCGTCCTGGCCGTGCACCACGCGGGAGACCGTGGCCGTGGAGACTCCCGCCTCACGGGCCACGTCGTAGAGCGTCGAGGCCGGGGAACTGCCGAACCCGTTCGGCCGGTCGCCTTCCGTACGCAGCCTCCTGAGCAATCGGCGGTGTGAACAGCGGGTACAGAAGTGACATCGCAGCTGCGGGGAACTAAATCTAAGCGGTTACAAGCCGATGTCATCGCTTACATTATGGTTCCCGGTGGTGCACGTCAATCCAGGTCAGGCCCTGCTCCGCGGCCAGCAGGTGACGTCGTGGGCGCGGGGGTCGTTGAGACGGACCCGCTTGACCTGGCCCGGCCGGTGCCCCCTCCCGGTTCGCCCTCGCCCCGTGTTATCTCACCGGTCCGCGCCGCCCCGTCTGTACCATCATTCGATCGCCGGTCCGGTACATAGGAGCTTTTGGTGGAAGATTCGGCTTTAGTGGCGATTTTGGCACCC
>JBEKGC010000501.1:0-4777 GCA_050013055.1 Streptosporangiaceae bacterium | reverse complement strand
AGGAGCGCAAGTCATCCTCGGGATGCACGAAGACGGTGATGTCGTCGTCTCCGCCCGCCGCGACGATGACCGATTCGCGGATCGCGACTCCCAGCCGGCCGCCGGCGCCTAGGGCGACGAACGTGTCCGCAGGC
Source organism: Streptosporangiaceae bacterium (assembly GCA_050013055.1). Taxonomy (GTDB): domain Bacteria; phylum Actinomycetota; class Actinomycetes; order Streptosporangiales; family Streptosporangiaceae; genus Palsa-504. The sequence continues at coordinate 4,643 of JBEKGC010000501.1, read as the reverse complement.
TTGCCGTCGATGCTCCCGAGCACGGCTTGCGGGTCACCGTGCTGGTTCGCCGAGGCGATCGCGCCAGCGTCGAACCCGATGACCTCGTCGACGTAGTGCAGGTCGGCCAGCGGAGGCAGCGGCCGCGGCGGGATCACGTCCTGCCCGTTGAACTGCACGCCGACGGAGGCAGCACCGGCCGTGATGTGAAGCGGGCGCGTGTAGGAGCCGTCCAGGTTGCTCACCATCGGGCCGGTGAACTGGGCCCCGGTGGCGACCAGCTGCAAGCTGCTGGACGGTAGCGGCTCGATGAGCAGCACGTTGCCGAACCGGTCCCGGGGGAAGACGGTCGCAGTGGCCGTTCCCGCGGCGCCGTACTGCACGGCGAGGATGGTGGCCGCCGGGTCGGGCCGCACCTGCACGAGCACCTCGAGCTGGCCCTCCCGCCGGAAGCTGACGCCGTCCGGGGTCAACCCGATCGCGGTGACGTACAGCGTGCGCTGCTCGGGGACGCTGGTGTCGGTGTACGTGGCCTGGTACGTCCCGAGGCCGCCGGGGTCGGTCATCACCAGGTTGCCCCGCTGCGCGCTCAGGCCGAAGTGCAGCCCGGCGATCTCGGCGCCCAGGGTTTTTATCACCAGTGGCGTGGCGTCCTGGCCCGTCAGGCGCTGGGCGGCCTGCGCCAGTGCGTCCGCCGGGACCGTGATGCCCGCGAGCCAGTTGGCCAGCGACTGGGCGGGGGCGGTGGTGGACAGCACGACGGACGCGCCGGTGACGGGCACCCCCGCCACGGTCAGCCGGGCTGACACCACGACCGGATCGCCGGCGTAGTAAGCGGCCCGGTCCAGCGTAAGTCGCATGCGCAGGGTGGACTCGGCCATGACGTCGTAGGTGTAGTTCTCGTAAACGCCCGCGGTGTCCGCCCGCTGGGCCTGGTACTCCAGTCCTGGCGTGACCACCATGGTCCAGGTGCCGTACCGCGACTGGCCACCCTGATTAGCCAGGAAGCCCGGATCGAAGAAGTAGGACTGGTAGCGGTTGCCGCCGCGGAAGGTCACCCCGGCCAGGTCACCGTGGCCCGCGTTCTCCGAGGTGATCTGTTCGCACCCGGGCGAGAGCAGTGTCAACTGCAGCCGGGCGGCATCCGGGGTGTTCCAGTACAGCGCGAACGCGGCCTTGTCGTCGTACTGGGTGAGCAGGACGTCGTGGCGCGCCTCGTCCTGCCCGGCCAGGAAGACGGCCGACGGGTCGCTTGATGACGCGAACTCCTGGAGGCTCGCCTGGATCGCCTTCTTCAGGGCGGTGGCGAGCGCGGTGCCGGTCGTGCCGCCGGTGCCGGTGCCGACCGAGCTGTACAGTCCGCCGTTGAGCGAGGCCTGCTGCAGGTTCGCCATCATCTGGGGGTTCACACCGGGGTACCCCGGTATGCCGTAGGCGACCGCGTAGATCTCGATCCGCTTTCCGGTAGCTGTCAGCCCGCCTTCTGAGTTGACGACCGCCACCGGGTCGGTGAGGTGCCCGGAGTTCTGGGCGCCGTCGCTCATCAGGATCAGCCAGCGCCTGTCGGCGGCGACACTGAGCGTGTCGGTGCTGAAGTAGCTGGTCGCGTTGGTCAGGACCCGGTCCAGGCCGTCGGCCAACGGCGTGTTGTCGGTCGGCGTGACGGCCTTGATGGCGCTCTGCGCCGAGCCGATGCTGGACTGCGGCGGGATCGCGGTAAACGGGACGATGTCGAAGGTGGAGGAATTGTTCGGGTCTCCCGCCGGGAAGCGGGCGATCCCGTAGCCGCCGTGGTTATTGCCGAAGGCCCCGAGATAGTCCAGGAAGTGGCTGGTCGCATCGAGCAGCTCGTTCCAGCGTGAGGACATCGATCCCGCGGCCAGCGGGGTGCCGTAGGGATCCCAGGACATGCTGCCGGAGTCGTCAAGCAGCAGGACCACTTCGAGCTGTCCGGTGGTCGCGGCGATGGTGCCCTGCTGGTTGTGGCCCACGACCGTCCCGGCCGTCGTGTCGGCCGGGCTGGTGGTGAGCGTCACCGTCGCGGCGGTGACGCCATCCGGTGGGGGTGGCGCGGCCGGGGCCGCGAAGGCCACCGTCAGCGGTTTTGTCGTCCCGGGGGGAACGGTCAGCGGCAGCGCCGTGCTGACAGAAAATGCGCCGGAGAGCGCGGGGCTGAGGGCGGTGACGTCCAAGGACCCAGTGCCCTTGTTGGCCACCTGGAAGTGGTCGGACGCCTGGTCCCCGACCAGCACGTCGAAAGCGAGCGTCGACACTGGCTCGTGCGTGACCGGGTCCGGGATCGGGGACGTGACGTCGATCCACGGCTGGGCCGTCTCGGCCAGATTGTCGGCCACCACCCAGGTGAAATCCCGCGCCTGCGTGGTGTCGTTGTTCCCGATGATGAGCTGCCAGGGCAGTGCGGCGGTTGCGTTCAAACCGACTTGGATCCGGTACACGTTCGGGAGGACGGCCGGGTCCTCGGCCTGGATCTCGGCGTCGGCGGCGTAATTGCTCAACGTAGCGGGGATGCCGCTATTGATGGTCTGAGACTGTGGCGGGTTAGCGAAGACAAGCGTCACCGGAGCGCCGGTCCCGGCCTGGAGCTGGAAGGTAGGCGTGGTCGTGCCGCCCACCATCGCGACCCGGATGAACATCATCGCGGCATACTGAGGGAAGTTGGTGGTGTCGGGGGCGGAAATCTGGGTGATGGTCTTCGGGACGTCAGCGGATGGCGCCTGCGGGATGTTCAGTGGCTTTGCCTGCCTATTCCCTGGCTCATCGGGATACACGTCAAATGGCATCGCATGACCCTTCTAAGGAAGTAGCGGATCCATGACGAACACGTCGGTGCTCGTGACGCTGCCGCCGGCGGTGGTCACCGTGATGGGCAGGGTTTGCGGCGTTCCCGACGGCGGCACGATGACCGCGATCTGGGTCGGGGACGGACCGCCGACCAGAGCTGCGGGTATGGAGCCGAATTGAACCGTGACGGGCGGGAAGTTGAAGTTCGTGCCGTTCAGCGTGATGGTCTGCCCCGTGAAGCCGGTCTTGGGGGTGAACTGGGGCAGGGGAGCCGCCACGAACGCGGGAGCGGGTATATCGACTTGGGCATGGAACTCGTCGTCGCTGACGGCGCTGCCCTGGCTGGTGGTTACGGTGATCTTGACATCGGCCTGAGTGCTTCCTGCGGGAACCACCCCGGCCGGCACCTGAACGACGAGGCTGGTTGACGTCGGCGTGCCGACGACGGTGGCGGCCTGCGTGCCAAACAGCACCTGCGGCGCGCTGACGGTGAAGTTGTAGCCGGACAGGGTAACCTGCGTGCCCGGCGTCCCGCTCGCCGGAGTGAACTGGCTCCCCGGGGGGGCGAACGCCGGCGCGGGCACGACGACGAAGACCTCGTCGCTGACCGCGCTGCCACCGGCGTTGCTGACGGTGATATTGAGGACTGCCTGCGCCCCGCCCGGGGTCAGCCCGGCGGGTACCTGGGCGACGAGCTGGCCAGCAGAGGGCGTTCCGACAATCGCCGCGGCCGTATCGCCGAACAGCACCTGCGGCGCGCCGACGTTGAAGTTGCTGCCGTTCAGCGTGATCGCCTCGCCGGTCACGCCGCTCTTCGGAATGAACTGCGGCAGCGGTGGCGCCACGAAGGCGGGCAGCAGCAGCACCCGTTCCAGCAGGCTCAGCCGCTGCTCCAGATCCGACACCGTCAGGCGGCGCTGCCGCAGGTCGGTGAGCATCGTCTGGTCGATGGTGGCGACACCGCGCGGACGGCTCAGCCCGGCCAGCGGGCAGAAGGCGTGCCCGTCGGGCGGTGGTGGCACCGGCACGCCCTCGGCCACCTGGACCAGCCACGCGGGCTTGAGCCGCACCGAGGTCTCCATCCCGACGTCCTGGCTGTTGTTCAGGTCCGGGTCCGTGGTGCCGTCCACCTCGACCAGGAACACGTCGAGGTAGACGGTGTCCGGCCGCGGATCGGGCTGCGTGGGCTGCGGAGTGGTCAACGGGGCCACCCCGGTCTGGCTGGCGTAGTCCACGGCCGCGGCGATGGTCACCTCCAGGCCGCCGACCAGAATTGATCCGGGACCGGTGGCGGGGGCGGTGATCTGGAAATCCTGTGTATTCTGCCCGGCGGGCAGCGCTTGGATCCCGAACCCGTCCGTCCCGGTGGCCAGCCCGCTGCCGACATAGCGGGTGAAAAGCTGGCGGATGCCGGCCGTCACCAGGTCGTGCAGCAGGTTGAGGTCGCGGTCGAGCACGGGCACGCCCTGCTCGATGTGCAGCCCGTTGTAGCCTTTCTGCTGGTTAGCCAGCAGAAAGTCGAGCGGCGAGGCGGAGAAGTCGCTCATCGTCCTCCTTCCGGTGTCTTGTCTGGGCGGGACTGTGCTGTCATCACGGCGTGATCACCACGGCCCGGACGGTGACCGGCATGAATTCGGGCAGCACCGCCGCCAGCCGGGATATGGCGGCCTGGGTCGCCGTCGCGTCGCTGGTGTCCGGCGTCACGAACAGGCCGATGGTGCCCCGCGTGATGCGGTCCGTGTCGGTGAGCACGCCGCCCTGGTAGGTGTAGCTCTGGAAGTCCTCGAACGCTCCGCGCAGGGCGAGTTTCGCCGTATCCGTGGCGCGCACGGTGGTGGTCCCGGCGTACCTGCCGTCCAGCG